>NZ_CAJXIV010000122.1 GCF_913054185.1 uncultured Shimia sp. | reverse complement strand
GCAGGCACTTTTGCGGCCCAATGGGGTGGGCAAATTATGTCATTGGATGCTATTCCCACCGAAGCAGTCCTTGGACCGATAGATTTAGATCAGACGTTGGAGACCCCGTCATGACCCGTTTGAACCGCCGCCGTTTTCTGACCATTGCCGCCGCCAGCGCCGCTGTGCCTGCGGGCATGGCCGTGGCCGCTACCGAAACCGCCACCTGGTCCGGCATCGCGCTGGGCGCACCGGCGCACATGAAAATCGCTGGTATGAGTGCTTCTGAAGCTACGCCTATCTTTACCGCGGTGGAGGCCGAGCTGTCCCGTCTGGAAGGCATCTTCTCACTGTATCGCGACAGCGCGCTGACCACGCTGAACCGCGACGGCGTTCTGAATACGCCTGCACCGGAGCTTCTGGAAGTGCTGAGCCTGAGCGACAGCATCAACGCAGCCAGCGGCGGCGCATTTGACCCATCCGTGCAGCCGCTGTGGTTGGCCAAAGGTGGCAAAGGTGACGTCTCCAACGCGCAAGGCCTCGTGGGCTGGCAGAACGTACAGTTCGACACGGCCGCTGTGAAGTTTGACTCCGACGGCATGGCGCTGACCCTGAACGGCATCGCACAGGGGTACGTGACCGACCGCGTTGTGGCCTTGATGAAAGACGCAGGCCTGACCAACGTGCTGATGGACATGGGCGAAGTTGCCGCGTTGGGCAGCAAAGCGGATGGCGCTGGCTGGAAAGCTGGCGTGTCCACCCCGGAAGGCGAGATTGTCGCGCGTGTGACCCTGACAGACCGCGCACTGGCGACCTCCGCCCCATCAGCCACGGTGCTGTCCGGCACCGAAGGCCACATCTTCCTGCCAAGCGGCGCGGCAAGCGTTCAGGCGTTGGCGTCTGTCTCCGCACCGAAGGCCGCTATGGCGGACGCGCTGTCCACCGCGCTGTGCCTGATGGATGAGGCCGCTGGCCGCGCCATGGTGGATCAGTTTGCCGGTGCGCGCATCGAAGCGCTGGCCTAAGCCACAAAGCGTTAAGCCTCAAAGAATTGAGCCTCTCGCACCGATGTGCGGGAGGTTTTTTTATGCCCGCTTAAGTGGTCGAAGCGGAAGAGTTTACCGCCAAAGCTGTGATTGGACTGGTTTTAGGTCCAGCGGTGATTAACCACTTTCTCGGATCCAATATCTGAAATTCCTCGCTAAGCTCCCTCGGGGCAAAAGTAAATTTTACCAGTTCAGCAATTGCTGCCCAAAGACAGCTTGGCTGTAAGCGTTCTGTTAAGGATCAGTTTCCTAGATTGGTATCGAAATTCTATACCAGGGAACGAAGGTACTATTAACGATGACTAAGACTTTGACTGCCGCCGTGACGAAATTTGGACTCGACGGCAAGGATGGTGATGCGCTGGCGCGCGCGGGTGCCAGAGTGACGCCGTGGTTGAATGAAATTCTCGACTATTTCTATGACTATGCGATGGCGCAGGATGGCGCGGCTAAATTCTTTAAGTCTGAGGAGATGCTGGCCCACGCCCGCAGCCAGCAAAAGAAACATTGGACAAAACTTCTGAGCGGCGCATTTGATGATGATTTTGCCGCCGCAACCAAAACCATCGGGCAAGTGCACTTTCGCATTGAATTGCCGTTTGATCTTTATTTGGCAGGGTACTCGCGGGCGACATCGTTTATTCAAACCTTGTTTCTCAAACGCAGCAGCATTGTATTGGGGCCCGTTGGCAAGGCGGAGATGGCAAAGCAGCTTTCTGCACTTACGCGGGCGTTCACGTTGGACATGAATTTGGTGATTGAGGCCTATTTCAGCGCCCAGCAAGAAGAGCAGGCGCGGGCGTTCAAATATCTTCAGGATGGCATGGGGCGCATGGGGCGCAAAGACTTGTCCGAGGACATTCCCTCCCCAGAGCACAGTGACTTCCCGGCACGGTATGAGGACATGCGACTGGGCTTTAATGCATTGCAGAGCGACATGGGCGAAGTGATGCGGTCTATCAAAAATGCCACCGAGGATTTGGATCTGACGGCAGCGGAAGTGAACTCCGGGGCTGATGATCTGGCGCATCGCACAGAAACACAGGCCGCGACATTGGAGCAAACCACGCAGTCAGTGGAGGAAATCACAAAAAGCGTTCAGTCCTCTTCCAGTGCAACACAGGAAACCGACGCAATGATGTCTCAGACGCATCAAAAGGCCAAAACGGGTCAAGACGTGATGCAGGAAACCGTCGAAAAAATGCGCGAGATCGCAGAATCCTCTGCCCAGATTTCACAGATTACAGGTGTGATTGACGATATTGCGTTTCAAACCAATCTTTTGGCGCTCAATGCAGGTGTAGAAGCCGCGCGGGCCGGAGATGCTGGTCGGGGCTTTGCTGTGGTGGCTTCTGAGGTGCGCGGCCTGGCGCAGCGCGCGGCAGAATCTGCTGCAGAGATTAGTGAATTGATCAAAACCTCGTCTGACTTGGTTGAGAATGGTGTCGAGATGGTGGACCAGGCCGGTCGTGTGCTTGGGGATATCGTGAACAAGGTAGAAGCCGTGGCGGGACTAACTTCGCAAGTGGCCAACTCCTCGCTGGAGCAGTCAGAAGGGCTGAGCGGAATTGCCAGCAGCCTGTCGCAACTCGACAACGTAACGCAGCAAAACGCGGCCATGGTTGAGCAGACAGCTGCCGCCGTGGGCTCGATGCAACGGGACACGACCTCCATGGCGCAGCTGATAGGTGAGTTTGAATTGTCGCCTGAAGGGGTGGATCATGACGCAGGGGACGAGAACGACTGTTGTGAGGTTGTCAATCAGGTTGCCGCCTAACGCGCTGAACTTTCTCGGAAACTTCAAGCCGGGATGTGGAGCGTTCCGGCATTTTGCCTTTGTGGTCTGCGACTTTTTCTCACTTTGTTGTTTGGTCTTGGGTTTGGTCAAGTGGCGGTTGGCCAGTGGGGCCTAGGCTCGCGGCGAACAGGTAATGCAATAGGTGAATTATGTCCGCGATTCTGCGTGTGTTTTCAGAAGGCTTTCGGGTGTTTTTTCTTGCGGCCGGTTTCTTTGGCGCCGGTGCGGGGCTGCTATGGGCGTTGTCATTGGCGTCCGGTGGTGCCGGGATGGACAGACTGAGTATAGCACCAAGCCAATGGCACGCCCATGAAATGATTTTTGGCTATGGTGCGGCGGCAATTGGCGGGTTTTTCCTGACCGCAGTGCCCAATTGGACCGGCTCAAAAGGCGCGCGGGTTGGGTTTATTGCCGGTGTATTTGGCTTGTGGCTGATTGGCCGGATTGCACTGTGGCCGATGGGTGTGGTGCCCCCAATGGCAGCGATGGTGGCGGATCTGATGTTTGTGCCTGTCTTGGCGTGGAAGATCCTGAGCCAACTGCTAAAGCGCCCCAAACCGCAGAACATGGTGCTGTTGTCGATGTTGGTGGCCCTGTGGGTGAGCAACTTGCTAGTGCATCTGGAATGGGCAGGATTGACAGCGGACACAGCCCGTCAGGGTATTGTGGGTGGGTTGATGACCTTGGTGGGGTTGATTGGCGTTCTTGGCGGACGGGTCACGCCGGCGTTTACACGCAACGCCATGAAGCGGGTCGATGTTCCAGAGGCAGACTGGCCAAACACTCCGGCCGCTCTAAACAAAGTCTCGATGGTGACCTCGCTGGCGCTGCCTTGGGCCGCGATGAGTGGCAGTGATATATTGTTGACCTGCGTTGCAATGATTGCAGGCATTGCGCAATTGGCGCGGCTCAGCGGGTGGAAGAGCTTATGGACCGTAAGCCAGCCAATTTTGTGGTCGTTGCACATCAGCATGGCGTTTTTGGCGTTGGGTTTGATCCTGTATGGCCTGTCGGGATTTGGCGTCGGTCAAGAGCTGGCCGCGATCCACGTGCTTGGCATCGGTTGTGTTGGCGGTATGACGCTGGCGGTGATGAGCCGCGCAGCTTTGGGGCACACTGGCCGCGCGTTGATCGCGTCAAAACCTTTGGTCTGGGCTTACGGGGCTATGGCCAGCGCCGCGCTGATGCGCTGGGTAGGACAGAGCGTTTTGGTCGCGGTGTATGATTTCACGCTGATGTTGGCCGGGGGGCTTTGGGTGGCGGCGATGGTGCTGTTCCTGATTGCGATTTTCCCAATGGCCACCGCCCCCCGTCTGGACGGGAAATAACGCTTAGGTTTTCTTGCTGTCGTCCACGATGGTCATTGTGGCGAGCCCGCTTTCACCCAACGGGATGGTGGCAAATGGCCCGCCAATGGTCATCTGTGCCAAATCGGTTGGGTTTGCCGGCGGGGCGTCCGCAAGGATGGCGTCGGCAAACTGTTCGGCGTTGTCCTGGGGCTTGTAGCCGATGTGACCTGCGCCGGTGTTGTGCACCGGGGCGCGGTCGTTGTTGGAGATGCCATACACAATTGAGAAGCCAACAGTTTGCGCGGTGATCGCGGCGGTGACCATGCGGATCAGGTCATCATAGCTGAGCCATGTGGAGAGGGAGCGCGGGGCCACAACCTGCGCGCAGGAAAAGATGCGCATATGCACGCTTTCCACGCCACGTTTGTCCCAATACATGCGGCCCAAATCTTCGGCAAAGCACTTGGCGAGGCCATAGAAGGTGTCGGGACGATGTGGGGCGTCGACACCAATGTTGTCGGCAATTTTGTGCATGCCCACGGCGTGTACGGAGCTGGCGTAGACCACCCGTTTCACACCGTTGCGGTAGGCCGCCTCCCAAACGTTGTGCGCGCCAATGATGTTGGGGCCGAGAATTTCTTCAAACGGGGCTTCATCGCCTATGGCGCCAAAATGCACCACCATGTCGGCGTCTTTGAGCACGTCGATCATAGCATCCAGATCGGCCAGATCCGCCTGCACGTAGCTTTCGCCCTCATACAATGTGCCGATGTCCTCAGCGATGTCGGTGGAAACCAATTCGTCAGCTAGTTTGGTCAGCGGCTCCCGCAGGTAAGAGCCAAGGCGGCCAGCGGCGCCGGTGAGGACAAGTTTCTTCATGTCAGGGGGCTTTCATCTCTTCAAGCAGGGTGTCTGCGGCGCGGGCCAAAAGACCGGCATCCGAGCCACAGGCAACAAAGGTGAACCCGGCCCCCAAAAGGCGGCGGGCAAAGGCCACGTCACGCACCAAAGTGCCAACGGGAAATTTCTTGGAAATCAGCCGCATGGCGGCGGGCAGGATTTTCGCCCAGACATCGTCATGCATGGCCTGGCCGAGGTAGCCCATGTCGGCTGCAATGTCGGCGGGTCCGAAAAACACCCCGTCCACGCCCTCTGTTGTGGCAATGGCTTCGACGTTGTCCAGCGCCTCAAGCGACTCGACCTGCACCAGCACCGCAGTTTGGTCGTCCACAGTTGCGGTGTAGTCTTTGTCACGGCCAAAACCGGTGGCGCGCGTAGTGCCACCAAAGCCACGGATGCCTTTGGGCGGATAACGCGTGGCGGCCACGGCGGCGGCGGCTTCTTCAGCGTTTTGCACCATCGGGAACAACAGTCCCGGCGCACCGACGTCCATCAGGCGCTTAACTTTGACCGGATCGTTCCAGTCCGGGCGCACAATGGCGGTGCTGTCAAAGCCTTTGATGACCTGCAATTGCGCCTGCACGTCAGACAGTTCGCTCGCCCCATGCTCCATATCCAGCAGCAGCCAATCATAGCCTGCGCCTGCCACCACTTCGGTGGTCAGAGCGTCGCCAAGCGACACCCAGAGCCCAATTTGTGGTTTGCCTTCGCGAATTGCGGACAGGAAAGGGTTTGGTTGCACCATTAGATTACGGCCTTCTCAACTATAGGGTCATTGTTGAGCACACGTTCAAACGTAAAGGGCGCCATGTCCAGAGTGCGGAATGCTCCGTAAGTCAAAAGCTCGGCGACTGCCCGGCCCATCGCAGGGCTTTGTTGCAGCCCGTGGCCAGAGAATCCGTTTTGGAAGATGAAGTTGGTGACTTCGGGGTGGGCGCCCAAAATGGCGTTTTGATCCAACGTGTTATAGGCATAGTGTCCGGTCCATTCGGCCCCTACTTTGATCGCTTCGAACTGGGGAATACGCGTGGCGATGATGGGCCAGACATGATTTTGCCAGCGGTTGTGGTCCATGTGGAAATCGTCAAACGCCACCGCTGGGTCCGGGTCCGGCGCAGCCCCGGCAAGGTAGGTTGTTGGGCCGTCTTGGCGGAAATGCACGCCGGAGGGATCGATGGTCAGCGGCAGTTCCATCGGCAGCGGCTGTTCAGCAGAAAAAATCCAAGTGAAGCGTTTGCGTGGCTCAATTGGCATGTGAATGCCCGCCATTTCTGAGGTGCGCGCAGCGCGCGGACCGGAGGCGTTTACTACCTGACCACAGGAGACCACGTCACCTGAAGCCAGCGTGACAGAAGTAATTTTGCCGTCTGCGCGCGCCATGGCAACCACTTCGCCGTTCACATATTCCACACCGCGCTCGCGCGCGGAGCGGCGAAACCAGTCAAACACCACGCCGCCATCCCAATAACCTTCGTCTTTGGTGTTGATCGACCCAAGCACAATGTCGTCGAGATTGTAGAAGGGGTAGCGGGCGGCAATTTCTTCGGCGTTTAACAGCTCAGTGTCTGTGCCCGCCGCCAGTTGGATTTTCTGATTGTCTCGCAGGGTTTGGGCAAAGCCTTCGGTGTCGGCCAGATAGAGGTAACCGTAGTTCTGGATGTCCACATTGGGCACGCGCTCGTCGTCGCCCATGCGTGCGCGCAGGTTTTTCACGAAGTCGGCGGCAAACTGCGAAATCTGCACATTTAGCGTATTGGAAAACTGCTGCCGGATGCAGGAGTTGGTGTGCGCGGTGGAACTGAACTCATAGCTTGGGTCTTTCTCCACCACCAGAACGGAGCCAGTGAAGTCTGGGTTGTCGGACAAAAACCACGCGGTGGAGGATCCCATGATCGCCCCGCCAATGATAACCACGTCGTAAGATGTTTTGGTTGGCTTGGTGGCCATTGCGCCTGCTGCCATTAGACGATGTCTCCCCGTTTGGCCCGCGATAGGGCCTCGGCAATCTCTTCTGCCGACATGTTGTAATGCTCTGCGGCGTGCTCCGGGGTGATGTAGCCAAGCGCAACATCGCGTTTGACATGCGCCGGATCACGACGGTTTGCGTTACCGTAGCCAGCGCCGCCGGGGAAGCCCATTTGCACCACAGTGCCATGGGGGATGAATTGTTTGCCTTTACCGCGCACCGCTGCGCCGTCGGAGCGGGCCAGACGGGTGGCGCCACCGGCGCCGCCTTCGCGGCGGCCTTGCGCGGGATGATCCACGCGGTCCAGCATCAGAGAGATATCAAACTCGTGGCCCTCACGTGCACCCACATCCATGTATTGGCCGAGGCCACCGCGATATTCGCCTGCACCGCCGCTGTCGGGACGAAGCTCTTTGCGCCAGATCAGCACCGGCCCGACTTGTTCCGTGGCTTCCACCGGCATGGTCATCACACCAGACGGGAAGGCTGTGGCATTCATGCCATCCAATGTGGGCCGTGCGCCGGAGCCGCCAGAGTTAAACGTTAGGACCTCGGCACGTACGGCATCCGCAGGCGCCTCGCCATCCATACGCGGACGCAAAGAAACTTGGAAATTGCACAGACAGCCCGCGCCCTCAGCAGGCACTGTGTTGGGCAACAGCTTGTCGAGCGCGTTGTAGACGGTGTCCGGCACCATGTGGCCAATCACATGGCGCAGGGCGACGGGGGCCGGGAACTTGGCGTTCACAATGCTGTTGTCCGGCGCGGTGATTTCAAACGGGGTCAGTGAAGCGGCGTTGTTGGGGATTTCCGGCGCGATGGCGCATTTTAGCGCGTAGCAGGCATAGGCCTTGGTGTAGACCAGCGGCACATTGATGCCCTTTTTGTCCAAACCAGATGTGCCGTCCCAATCGCTCAGGATGCGGTCTTTTTCGATGGTCAATTTGACGTGCAGGTTGATGGGCGTGTCGTAACCGTCGATGCGCAGATGACCTTCGGCCTCGCCTGGTGTGAGCGCGTTGATCCGCGCCAAAGTGGCTTCGCGGGAGTTGGTCAGGATGAAGCCCGAGATGCCGGCCAGATCCGCCAGCCCAAACTCTTCCACCATGTCAATCAGGCGGCGGTGGCCAATCTCGTTGCAGTTCGCCAGCGCGTAGATGTCACCCACCAACTGATCCGGCTCCCGCACGTTGCCTCGGATGAGTGTCAGTAGCGTTTGATCAACGGTGCCGCGATCCGCAAACTTCATAATCGGCAGGTAAAGCCCTTCTTCGTGTACGTCATTGGCATCCGCGCCAAAACCGCGCCCGCCGATGTCGGTGACATGGGCTGTGCAGGCAAAAAAACCGATCAGCGTGCCCTGGTGGAAAGACGGCGTCACAACAGTGATGTCATGTTTGTGGCCGGTGCCCTCCCATGGGTCGTTGGTCAGATAGACGTCGCCCTCAAACATATTCTCGCGCCCAATGCGACGGATGAAATGGCCCACAGCGTCGGCCATAGCATTCACATGACCGGGCGTGCCGGTCACCGCTTGGGCCAACATCTCGCCCGCGTCGTTGTAGACCCCGGCGGAGAGGTCGCCCGCTTCGCGAACAGAGGTGGAAAACGCCGTGCGCACAAGGGCTTGCGCCTGTTCTTCTACCACGGAGATCATTCGGTTCCACATGACCTGATAGGCAACTTTGCTGTGCTCGGTCATTGGGTGATCTCCTTTGTGCGCACGTCCAGCGTACCATCAGCGTGGGTCAATACCTCACGGCTGGAAGGCACCACCACAGTGGTTTCGTCCTCAGTCACGACAGCCGGGCCTTGGGCGATGTGGCCGCTTGGCAGATCGGCGCGCGGGATGACCGCGGCCTCCACGGTTTGAGCTAGAGCGGGATCAAACAGCGCACGTGTGTTGCTTGGTGAGACAGAGGTCAGATCACCTGTGCCCGTGAGTGGCGTGGAGCCAGCTTGCACGGTGTGTGCGTTCACGCTCCAGACCGTGATTTCGACCTCCATGCCGTCGACAGCTCGGCCAAACAGTGCTTTGTAGTCTGTTTCAAACAGGTGCAGGAACGTGTCTGCGTCCGGATTGGCAGCCTGTTCGGCGGTAAGTGAAATTGGAATCTCCCAACCCTGACCGGAGTAGCGCATGTAGACTTTGTGGTCGCGCAGGATTTCTGCGTCCGCATCACAGGAGCGTACAAAGCGTGTCGCTTCCCCCGACATGTCGTCAAACAGGGCTTTGACCTTCGCGGTATCGAAATCTGCGATGCGCATGAAGACAGAGCGGTTGGCCTCAAAACTAAACGGCGCCCGCAGGAAACCAATGGCGGAGCCAACGCCTGCGCCTTGGGGAACAAGACAGCGGGAGACGCCAAGCTTTTCGCAAAGACGGGCGGCGTGCAGTGGGGCCGCGCCACCAAACGCAATCATCGTGTATTCCGAGAGGTCTTCGCCGTTTTCCACCGCATGTACGCGGGCGGCATTGGCCATGTTTTCATCAACCACTTCAGCAAGGCCAAAGGCCGCCTCGGTGGCGTCCATGTCCAGCGTTTTGCCAATCACATTGTTCAGTGCGGCAGCGGAGCTGTCGGGGTGCAACGGGATTGATCCGCCGGCAAAATTGTTGGGGTCCAACTTGCCCAAGATCAGGTCAGCGTCGGTCACAGCCGGCTTTTCGCCGCCTCGACCATAACACGCAGGTCCTGGCTCAGACCCGGCACTCTCGGGACCAACACGGATTTGGTTCATCGCGTCCACATGAGCCAGCGAACCACCTCCTGCGCCAATTTCCACCATGTCGATAACTGGGATCGAGATCGGCATGCCGGAGCCTTTTTTGAAGCGATAGGTGCGGGCGACCTCAAACACGCGCGCGGTTTTCGGCGTTTGATCTTTGATCAGGCAGATTTTGGCCGTGGTGCCGCCCATGTCAAAGCTGAGCACTTTGGTGAGGCCGTGTTTGGCGGCAATGTCGGCCGCAAAAATCGCACCGCCTGCCGGGCCGCTTTCGACCAAACGCACCGGGAAATCTGCGGCGCTTTCCAAGGACATGATGCCGCCGCCGGAGTGCATCAGAAACACAGGGCAGGCTGCGCCTTCGTCGGCCAGCCGGTCTTTCAGGCGGCCAAGGTAGGACTTCATCAGGGGCTTGATATAGGCGTTGGCGATGGTGGTGTTGAACCGCTCATATTCGCGCATTTGCGGGGAGACCTCACAAGACAGCGAGACCATCACGCCGGGCAGTTTGTCCGCCAGAACCTCAGCAATGAGCCGTTCGTGTGCGTCATTCACATAAGAGTGCAGCAGGCCCACAGCGATGCTCTCGTAGTTGGCTGTGGCCAGCTCTTCGGCCAGCGCTTCGATGTCATCACGCTCCAGCGGGATCAGTGCTTTCCCTGTTGCATCCATACGTTCGCGCAACACATAGCGGCGGTTGCGGGGCAACAGTGGCTCTGGCAATGTGAGGTTCAGATCATATTGCTCAAACCGGCTTTCGGTGCGCATTTCGATCACATCGCGGAAGCCTTCGGTTGTGATCAGCGCGGTTTTGGCGCCGCGTCGCTCGATCAACGCATTGGTTGCCAAAGTGGTGCCATGGATGATCTGCTCGATCACTTTTGGCGCTACGCCCGCCTTGGCGCAGACCTGATGCATGCCGTCCACAATCGCATTTTCCGGCGCGGCGTAGGTGGTCAACACTTTGGTAGAAAACCGGCTTTCACCGATCTCCAGCACCACGTCCGTAAATGTTCCGCCGATGTCGACGCCCAATCGGGCTGCGTGTGATGGCATCGCAAAGTGCCTCCCT
>NZ_CAJXIV010000121.1 GCF_913054185.1 uncultured Shimia sp. | reverse complement strand
GCGTGGGTGTGTTCCTGATCGGTGGTGCCGATGAGGGTGAAGTCTTCCTGATAGGGAATGGCAAAGATGATCCGGCCATCGGTGCCCTGGAAGAAATAGCAACGGTCGTGGTCAAACAAGCGTTTGGTCACGATGTGGCTGCCGCGCACAAGACGCACGCCGGCGGTTGAGTTTTGCTGAATGACGCCGCGAATGACATCCGCAACCCATGGGCCACCCGCGTTGACCAACGCTTTGGCGCGGGTGATGCGACGCACACCGGTGTCAACGTCTTCCATCTCGATATGCCAGAGGTTGTCACCTCGCTGGGCTGAAATCACCTTTGTGCGGGTGCGGATGGTGGCGCCACGCGCTTCGGCATCGCGGGCGCTGAGCACTACAAGGCGACTGTCTTCGACCCAGCAGTCGGAATACTCAAAGGCTTTGACAAACTTATCCTGAATTGGCGCACCGGCTTCGTCGATTTTTAGATCCACGGTACGGGTGCCGGGCAGAATTTTTCGCCCACCAAGGTGGTCATACATAAACAGGCCCATGCGGATCAGCCAACTTGGCCGGCGGCCTTTCATCCATGGCATGACCACGCTTAAGAGCTTGGATGTGGGGGTATCATTTTCAAACCGCATGTCTTTGTGCATGGGCAGCACAAAGCGCATCGGCCAACTGATATGCGGCATGGCACGCAGCAGGGTTTCGCGTTCAATCAACGCTTCGCGCACGAGGCGGACTTCGAAGTATTCAAGGTAGCGCAGGCCACCGTGGAACAGCTTGGTGGAGGCCGACGAGGTGGCCGAGGCCAAATCACTCATTTCGGCCAGCTCCACAGAAAGCCCCCGCCCCGCTGCGTCGCGAGCAATGCCACAACCGTTGATGCCGCCGCCAATGACAAAAAGATCCACCGGATTTTCGGTTTGCGCTTCCATAAGAACACCTTCGAACATTTTCGCACCCTTACGAACCCAAAACGCGCATATCGTCAAGGAAATTCGGCGTGATCACCTGGAATTTCGTTGAAAATTTGCCAAACGCCTGTCACTGAAGACAGAACGCAAACGAAAAGTAACGAACATGTTGAGCAGTTTTCGCGAGAGAGAAATCCTCGAAATCGCCCGCACAGAGGGCAAAGTCACCGTAGAGGGGCTGGCCGCACATTTTGACGTGACAGTGCAGACCATCCGGCGTGACCTCAATGAAATGGCCAATGCTGGCCGGTTAGAGCGGGTGCATGGCGGCGCTGTGCTGCCGTCTGGCGTGCGCAACATCGCGTATGAAGAACGCGGGCGGGTGAATGCGGATGCCAAGGCGGCCATGGCGGCGCGCTGTGCCGCGGAGATCCCCAACGGGTCTGCCCTGTTCATCAACATCGGCACCAGCACCGAAGCCTTGGCAAGCGCGCTTTTGGGCCACGATGGCCTGCTGGTGGTGACCAACAACCTCAACGTGGCGCGGATATTGTCCGGTAACGCCCGGTGCAACGTGCTTTTGACCGGTGGACGGCCCCGCGCAGAAGACGGTGGATTGGTGGGACCGGTCGCTGCCGGTATGGTCCGTGATTTTGCTTTCGACTATGCTATCCTCGGCTGTTCAGCAGTGTCCGCCACCGGTGTGGCTTATGATTTTGACATCGACGAGATCGCCGTATCCCACGCCGCTTTGGCAGGGGCGCGCGAATCCTGGCTTTTGGCGGATCACTCCAAGTTTCAACGCAACGCCCCAGCGCGAATTATTGATTTTGCAGATGTCAGCCGCATCTTCACCGATGAAATCCCAGACGAGTTGATAGAGGTTTGCGCGAACAAAGGCACAGAGGTTCTGCTGGCCACCTAATTGAGGCCCGTGCCGTTTTGCGTTTTTGCCCGCTGTGCCGTTGACAAGTCCCAGCGGCTATAAGAAAGGTGGCAGCGCAGGAAAACCTGCTGGCCATTTGGCAATGGCCCCTTAGCTCAACTGGATAGAGCAGCTGACTTCTAATCAGCAGGTTGAGGGTTCGAGTCCTTCAGGGGTCGCCAAGGCACACGCCGTCTTATTCGCTACGTCGACGGATCGCCCTCAGTGCACGCCAAAACATGGCAACCCTAGGACTATTCACGTAGTTTTCACCCACCTTTACCGCGCAAACGCAGCCAAACTGCCTTTTTTGTGGTACGCAGAATTACCGTTGCAGGGGGTAGAGCGCGCAGGCCCAACGTTTTGGCGGGCACAGGGGGCATGCAACAAAAAAGGACCGATCAGTAGAGATAACGCGTAATGAATACCAATAACTTCTCAGTCGCGACGCTCGAACCGGAGCTGAAGCAACTGTACTTTTTATGGCGATCCGCGGCATCAGGCGCACCGCTACCACAGCTCAAGAACATTGGGCTTCCCTTCCTGCAAGCCCCACCCAGCATTCTGTCGATATATGAGGTTCTACGCTCCAAGGCCGGGGAGCCCATCGACTTCAAAGGGCTTTACGTGCGCAGCAAACTCAACAAAACGCTGAGCAAAGCCTTCACTGGAACATGGCTCTCTGATCACATTGGCAAAGGCCCAGGGTCCAAAATGTGGGGGGCTTTTGTGCAGGCGGCGACACAGCCCTTCCCTCTACAAATCACCCTGCCCTACACCGGGCCTCTCAAAAAATATCGCAGCACGTCAGAACTTTACCTGCCGGTGTACGGCGAAAGAGACACGGTGGAATATGTTATGTGGGTGTGGTTTTGCGGCAGGCTGACTATGGGCAGGTGATCGCATTTCCATCACAAGCCAAGCCTGTTGCGCGGGACTGAACGCCGCGCACCAAAAAGGGCGCAGTCTGCGCCCTCCCGTCCGCGCCGAAAGCTTGGCTTTAACCGCCCTGACGGACTTCTTTAATCCAAGCCACAATCAGATTACGGCTTTCCTGATCCATCTCAATGGCGTTGGGCGGCGGCATGGCGTGGGTGCGGCCCGCTTGCAGGTAGATCTGCTCCGCGTGGCGCGCCACATCCGCTTCGGTTTCCAGGACTACGCCTTTGGGGGCCCAGTGCAGACCCTCCCAAGAGGGCTCGCGGGCGTGGCACATGGAGCAATTGCCAGTGACCGCATAGTAGGCGTCTTCAAAACCCGCAGCCGAGGCAAACTTCTGCTCGTAAGGCGTCATTTCGCGGGCCTCAGATTCTTCGTAGGTTTCCCCGCCAGTGGCCGTCGACAACCATGCGATGGTCAGCATCAACAACGCGGTGATCAGCCAGGTCCAGAGCGGGCCTTTGCCGGTTTTGTGCATGGTGTTGAAGTAATGACGGATGGTGACGCCGGTCAGGAAAATCAGGCTGGCGATGATCCAGGCATACTCCGTGGCAAAGGCCAGCGGGTAGTGGTTGGACAACATCAGGAAGACAACCGGCAGCGTCAGGTAGTTGTTGTGGGTCGAGCGCACCTTGGCGATCTTGCCGTATTTCGCGTCCGGGGTGCGGCCGTTTTTCAAATCGTCCACCACAATGCGCTGGTTTGGCATGATCTCGAAGAACACGTTGGCCGTCATGATGGTGGCCGTGAACGCCCCCAGATGCAGCAGCGCAGCACGACCGGTGAAGATCTGGTTGTAGCCCCAAGACATCACCACAAGGATCACAAACAGCAGCAACATCAGCAGGGTTGGTTGCTCACTAAGCTTGGATTTGCACATGAAGTCATAGGCCAGCCAGCCGATGGTCAAGGAGCCGCCGGAGATCAGAATGCCTTGGAACAGGCTCAGGTCGGCTTTGGTTGGATCCAGCAGAAACAGCTCACCACCCACCCAGTAGACAATCATCAGAAGTGCGGCGCCGGAGAGCCACGTGGAGTAGCTCTGCCATTTGTGCCAAGTCAGGTGCTCTGGCATCTCGGAGGGCGCGACAAGGTATTTCACGGTGTGATAAAAGCCACCGCCGTGCACTTCCCACTCTTCGCCGAATGCCCCTTCGGGCAAGTGTTTGGCCGGTTTCAGCATTAGATCCAATGCGATGAAATAGAACGACGCGCCGATCCATGCCATGGCGGTGATGACGTGTAGCCAGCGCACCGAGAACGCAATCCAGTCCCACAAAATAGCCATATCGTACATGGCGGTCTCCCCTAGATTCGAATTTTAACCAGTCTACGCGACAGGGTCTTTTTTCGGAATTCCCTCTAAATGCCAAGCAGTATCAAAAATTTCAGAACAATAAAAAGCCTACGCTGTCTGCAGGGCTGCGCAAAAAAAAGCGCGTCCGAAACCGGAGCGCGCCTTTTCAAAACTGTTTTGCCCTAGAGCCTTAGCTGCCGCGATAGGTGGAGTAGCCAAACGGCGAGAGCAGCAGCGGCACGTGGTAGTGCGAGGCTTCAGACATGCCAAAGCGGATCGGCACGACATCGAGAAAGCGTGGCTCTTCCGGCGGGGTGCCGCAGGCGTCCAGATAGGCGCCGGCGTGGAAGATCAGCTCATATTCACCGGTGGCAAATTCTGCAGCGGGCAGGATTTGTTCGTCGGTGCGGCCGTCATCGTTGGTGACCAAAGATTTGAGTTTGGTGCGGGTCTCGCCTTCGATCCGGTAGAGATCAATTTTCAGGCCCTCAGCAGGGCAGCCACGGGCGGTGTCCAGAACATGGGTGGTCAGATAGCCGGTCATGGTTGTGTCTCCTGATTGTTTGTATTGGTTTTAGTCCGGTTGGGGCGTTGGAGGCAAAGCCTGTCTGAGACGATGCACTTTCCGCTTTTTCTTGAAAAACAAGATCGATTATCTGGCATATCCAGCAATGCGCGCTACGGTGCGCGGACCGCCAGACCAAATTTGATAAAGAAAGACCCCGATGACTGTTTTGGAAATTTTCGTGCTGGCTTTGGCCGGTTTTGGCGCTGGGGTTGTGAACACTATTGCGGGGGGCGGCACGTTCTTGACCTTCCCGGCGCTGGTCTGGGCCGGGGTGCCGCCGGTTGCCGCCAATGCCACCAGCGCAGTTTCGGTGTTTCCCGGATATTTGGGCGGGGCACTCGGCTTTCTGTCGGAACTGAAAACCCTGTCACGGGCGCAGATGATCCGGCTGACGGCAGTCACCTTGGCAGGGGGATTGGCAGGCTCACTGTTGTTGTTGGTGTCGTCCAACGAGGTGTTTTCTTATGTGGTGCCGTTCCTGTTGTTGTTTGCCACAACGGCGTTTCTGTTGGGCGAGAAGTTGCAGGCCTGGGCACAGGAAAAGGCGAAATGGTTCAAGCCGGAAGGGGCCGTGGGATTGTTTTTGGTCAGTGTTTACGGCGGCTATTTCAACGGTGGTTTGGGCATTGTGCTGTTGGCGCTGTTTGCCATGTGGGGCTGGCGCGACATTCACCTGATGAACGGGGTCAAAAACGGATTGTCGTTTGCGCTGTCCGCAATTTCGGTGGTGACTTTTGCCATTGCTGGCCTGGTGGTCTGGCCGATGGCGGTTCTGATGATGGTTTTTGCGGTGTTGGGTGGCTACAGCGGAGCCTTTGTCGCCAAAGCTATTCCGGCCTCGGTGGTGCGCTGGATCGTGGTGGTGATCGGCTACGGCATGAGTGCAGTGTTTCTTGCGCGGTTGTTTGTCAGCTGACCCGATTTGAGCCAGCTGACAGGTTTTTTGTCGATCAAGCGGATTTGAGAACCGGCGCCGGTGTAGCTGTGTTTGCCATCGTCGCCCGGCCGTTTTTCTGTGCCACGCCAGCGACATAAGTCTCGGCCACAGCGCGGTCATCGCCCAGGGTTTGCAGAATAAAAAGCTCCTCGGAGAGGCTTTCCGCGCGCTGCATGCGCAAGTCCATGGCGTGGGTCGCATGGGAATCCAGCACCACCACATCTGCATCTGATCCTGCTGCCAGCGTGCCGATCTTGTCAGACAGGCCCAGCACCTCGGCGTTGCCACGGGTGATCCAGTCAAAGGCGCGCAGCGGGTGCAGTTTCTGCTTCTGAAGTTGCAGGATTTTGTAGCCCTCATTCAGGGATTGCAGCATCGAGTAGCTGGTCCCTGCCCCGATGTCGGTCGCAATTGCGTTCTGAATGCCGCGGGCGCGCAGCCCGCCATCATCAAACAGGCCACTTCCGAGGAAGAGGTTGGAGGTTGGGCAGAACACCGGCTTGGCCTGGGTTTCGGCCAGCACATCAATCTCTCGCGGGGTCAGGTGGATGGAGTGGCCCAGCAGAGTTTTCGACGTCAGCAAGCCATAGCTCTCATAGACACCCAGATAATCCGGCGCATCTGGGTAGAGCTCTTTGGTGAAGGCAATTTCGTCGTGGTTTTCACTCAGGTGGGTCTGCACAAAACACTCGGGGTGCTCCGCCACCATAGCCTGCGCCATCTGCATTTGCTCTGGCGTCGAGGTGATCGCAAAGCGCGGGGTGATCGCGTAATGCGCGCGGCCTTTGCCGTGCCATTTGGCAATCATCTTTTTGCTGTCGTCATAACTGGATTGCGGCGTGTCGCGCAGCGCGTCGGGTGCGTTGCGGTCCATCATCACCTTGCCGCCAATCATGCACATATTGCGCTTCTCGGCTTCGGCAAAATAGGCCTCCACCGAGGCTGTGTGCACCGAGCAATAAGACACAGCCGTGGTGGTGCCATGGCTGGTCAGCAGGTCATAGAAATGCCCTGCCATGGCCGCGCTGTGCTTGGGATCCTCAAAGCGGGTTTCTTCGGGGAAGGTGTAGTTATTGAGCCAATCCAGAAGCTGTTCACCCCAGGAGGCAATCACCTGCACCTGCGGGAAATGCACATGGGTGTCGATGAAACCGGGCAGCAGCAGGTTTGGGCGGTGGTCTTTGACTGTCGCCTGCGGCGCTTGCGCCGCGAGGTCTTGATAGACACCGGTGGCTTTGATCTTGCCCCCCTCGATCAGGATCGCGCCGTCTTTGATGTAGGTATAGGCGTCGGTGTCCATCTCATCCGTGGGGGCGGCGTGGAAATCCAGAATGCGGCCCCGCAGGAGCGTTTGGGTCTCTGTGTGTGACATGGTCGGGTCCAATGTGGAGGAATAAAAAGGTGCGGGCCGCCGGAAGGACATGGCTGGCCCGCACAAGGGCGTCCGGGGAAGTGGACGTTACTCTGCTGGTGCCGGAACTTCGTCCACCACCGCGTTTTCGTTCACGAGGTCTTCCTCTTTGTGAAACAGCGGGTAGATGTAGAGGAAGGCAGCCGCAATCAGGTAGCCGGAGGTCACGCCGGACAGCGTTGGCCAATGCAGGCTGGCGCCGTGGATGATGCCGAGAGCTGACATCACGGCAGCGGCCAGAGCAAAGCCACCGGCATTGCGGAAGCGGCCGTCGATGACGCTGGCCACAATGGCACCCCAGATCAGACCGGTCAGGATCGCACCTTGGGACAGGGCCAGATGGCCTTCGAAATGTGCGCCTTGTTGCAACAGGGCTGCAGTCAGAGCGTCATCACCAAGGTTTGGCAAGCCAGCCACGCCCACAGCACCCAAGGCCCCAATCAATGCACCCCATTTGATCATCAGGAAAGCCGACACATGGGGCATCATCGCGATGGTCACGGCGGCCATGTGATCTGTCTTCACCGAATGCGCGGTGTTGGTGATCAGGCTGAGCGCCACAAACACCAGCACCGGTGCGGCAGCGGCCGTGGGGATCAGGTTGGTGAGGAAGGCCAGCAGACCAAAGAAGGCCGCCAGCGGGATCACCGCGCCAACGCCAATGATGTAGCCCGCATGTGCGCCCATGCGCTTATACGCTGGATGACCAATGTAAGCGGTGGTTGGGAAAGGTGAGCCAAACACGGCGCCAACCATGGTGCCCAGACCGTCGGTGATCTGACAAGTAGCCACAGGGTAGTGATCTCCCGCCGCTTCGGCGCTTTCCACGTTGTTCATGGTTTCGATGAAGTTGTAGATCTGCACCGGCACCAGCACCAGGAACAGCTCCGGGTTGGCAAACAGATACTGGATGCCCGCGATCAGGTCGCCGAAGTAGGGCAGAGGTGGGTAGAAACCGACGCCATCCAGGCTGAGCTTGGCTTCGCCGATGCCAAAGGCCACCACAGTGCCCACGATCAGCGCCAGCAGACCGGCGGGGATGTTGAATGGCAGACGGAAGCGGCCCACGAGGCCCCAAAGGATGATGATCATCGAGGCAAAGCCGATGAACGGGTTTTCAAACACAGTCGCCAGCGGCACGGTGCCAATGAACACCAACGCGATGCCACAGAGCGTTCCGAGCATACCAGCGCGCGGGGTCACACGTTTCAGCCATGGGCCGATCACCGCGCCCAATGCGGCGACGATGCCGCCCATGAACCCTGCGCCGATACCCACTTGCCAGGCCAGCATGGGGTCATTGGTGGACCAGTAGATCGGGCCAATCACGCCAAACAGATAGACAAACATCACCGGGGTCGAGATGCCGTACGGCAACGCGGTCACATCACGGCCATGTTGCGCGGCGGCGCGTTTGGCGAGACCAACATAAACGGCGATCCCGGCCAGAATGGCCACGGCCGCGCCGGGCACGATGCGGCCATAGACAATCTCGGCGGGCATCTGGAACACAAACTGGCAGACGCCAGCCAGCACCATCAGGTTGATCAAATTGTCGGTGAACAGCGCCCAGAAAGCACTAAAATCGCTGCGATCAAACAGCTTATAGGTATAGCTACCATCCCTCATGTGGGACCTCCATTTGCGAGCCGGAGTGATGCCGCCCTCTCCTCGAGGCGACACCGTCCGGCGTGAACTCACTGCGCTGCGATATGCGGCGCGGTGCCCCGAAGTTGGGGGGGTGCGGCAGGTTCAGAGGTCAGCGCCGGGGCCACTTCAGCCACGCAATGCGTGGCGACCACAGCAGGCCGCGTTTTGCGGCTACCGCCTGCCCAAGAAGGGCAGATCAAGGGCGCGACAGACAAGCCGTCGCGGTATTGGGTGAGTGAGGGAGACAGGAACAGAACAGCGCCAAACCGCGCCTGAGCGCCGTCTTTCTGTGCCGTCCTATCCAAGCGATGCGTCATTTGGTCTCCCCTACCGCGCAAGTATCGCGCGCGTGTGCTTTGGTTTTAGCGCCTACGACTACGAGGCAAAACGGCGCAAATCGGGAGATACTTTCAACAGATCGTTGAATAAGACGTAGCGGCAAGCAGAGCTTCAAAAGAGGGCGGACAGAAAAACGCCCCCGCCGAAAAAGATGCAACGAGGGCGGTTCTTCGGGCGTAAGCTGCTGGGATTCTTAGAAATCCACCTCGATGGCAATGCCTTTTTCGACAGCCAAATCCACCACCGCAGCAGCGACTGCGAGATCCTGCAAGCCAACGCCTGTGCCATCAAACAAGGTGATTTGCTTCGCCGAGATGCGGCCCGGATTGGTGCCGTTGATCACCGCGCCAATTTCACCCACGTCGCTTTCCTTGATCAACCCTTCGGCCACGGCGTGTTGCGCCTCACCAATCGAGATCGACTGCGCCACTTCGTCGGTGAAGACAGACGCTTTTGCCAACAGCGCGCTTTCGACCTCTTGTTTGCCTTTGGTGTCGGTGCCCATGCAGGCAATATGGGTGCCAGGTGCCACGTGATCCGCCATCAGAGATGGTGCAAAAGCAGAGGTGATCGAGATGATCACGTCAGCTTCGCCAATGCCATCGAGCTCGACGGCCTCAAAAGGCAGGCCCGCTTCGGTGGCAACTTTTTCGATATTGGGCAGCATGTCCGGGTGGTAGTTCCAACCGATCACCTTCTCAAACTGGCGCTGCTCCAGCGCGGCGCGCAGTTGGAAGGTGGCCTGATGACCCGCGCCAATCATGCCAATGACTCTGGCATCATCACGGGCCAGATGTTTGATCGACACAGAAGAGGCAGCCGCCGTGCGCAGCGCGGTCAACAGGTTGCCGCCGACCATGGCTTTGGCTTTGCCGGTGTCCGGATCAAACAGGAACACAGTGGACTGGTGGTTGATCAAGTTGCGTTTTTCCAGGTTGTTGGGCCAGTAGCCGCCTGCTTTCAGGCCCAGCGTCAGACCAGCCTGATCAAAGCCACCTTTGAAACCATACAAGGCATCTTCGTGGCCGATGGCTTCGCGCACCACAGGGAAGTTATAAGCGTCGCGCGCGGCCATGGCGGCAAAGACTTTTTCGACGGCATCAAACGCCGCGTCGCGGGTCATCAGGTCGGCAATTTCGCGTTCAGGTACAATCAGCATGGTGGTCTCTCATCAGAAATTTGAGCGCCCGCGAGTCAATTCTGGAGGGAAAGCAGACACGCGGGCACCAATCCGGCGCCCCATGCGCCGGAGGTGGTTTTGGGTGGCGGGCTTAGTAGGCGCGGCCGCGGGCGGATACCGGCCAAACCGTTTCCACTTTGCCGTCACGCACCCCAACGTACCAATCGTGCACGTTGGCGGTCGGATCGCAGTGCCCCGGCACCAGTTTCAGCTTGTCGTTGACCTTCAGCGCGCCGGTTGGGTCCATGACCACGCCATGCTCGTCAGAACATTTGATGTATTCCACATCGTCGCGACCAAAGATCACCGGCAGGCCGCTGTCTACGGATTGGGCTTTCAGACCTGCGTCCACGATGGCTTTGTCCGCTTTGGCGTGGCTCATCACGCTGGTCAGGATGAAGAAGGCATTTTCCCATTCACCTTGGTCGATGCGGTTGCCGTCTTTGTCCAGGATGCGACCATAGTCCGCGTCCATGAAGGCGTAAGACCCACACTGCAGCTCGTTAAACACACCCGAGTTGCTCTCAAAATAGTAAGAGCCGGTGCCGCCGCCAGAGACCAATTCGCAAGTGATGCCTTCGGCTTTGAGGCCGTCCACAGCGTCCTGCACCTGAGCGATGGCCACATCAAGCTTGGCTTTGCGGTCTTCAAAGCTGTCCATGTGCTGCATCGCGCCCTGATAAGCCTGAATGCCGGTGAACTTGAGGTT
>NZ_CAJXIV010000120.1 GCF_913054185.1 uncultured Shimia sp. | reverse complement strand
CTGCCACAGATGCCTCAACCTCGTCCATCGACGCCAGACCATCAACCGAGGTCAAATTGCCTTTGGCGTGGTAGTAGCCAATCAATGGCGAAGTTTGCTTGTAATACGCCATCAAGCGCACCTTGAGGCTTTCGGCGTTGTCGTCAGCGCGCGCTGCGCCTCCGTTGGCCACTGCTTCTTTCGCACGGTTGATGATGCGCTCTACGAGAACCTCATCATTCACCTGCATCTCGATCACTGCGTCGAGTTTCTCGCCACAGTCCTCCAACAAGTCTGCCAATGCATCTGCTTGAGCCAAGGTGCGCGGGAAGCCATCAAAGATGAAGCCGCCCTTCTTGTCGCCTTCCAACTGCTCTCGGATCAAGCCGATCACAATCTCGTCGGTGACAAGCTCGCCGCGGTCCATGACCTCGGCAACCTTCTTGCCCATCTCCGTACCGGAGGTTTTTGCAGCGCGCAGCATGTCGCCCGTAGAAAGCTGGATCATGTCGCGCTTCTCGACGAGACGGCCAGCCTGGGTTCCTTTACCGGCACCGGGCGGGCCAAGCAGAATAATATTCATCGACGAGCAGGTCCTTTGCGTTTGCGTTTGTTCCGACCTTTACCGGACAGCTGCGATTTTTCAATCAGCCCTTCGTACTGGTGGGCCAGCAAATGGTTCTGAACTTGCTGAATGGTGTCCATGGTAACGGAGACCACAATCAAAACCGAGGTGCCGCCAAAGTAGAACGGGATTGCAAACTGACCACGCAGAATCTCAGGAAGGAGACAAACTGCCGCAAGATAGGCTGACCCCAGCACCAAAATGCGGTTCACAACGTATTCCAGATACTCGGCGGTGCGCTTACCGGGGCGAATCCCGGGCACAAAGCCGTTCTGGTTTTTAAGGTTGTCGGCAACTTCGTCAGGTTTGAAGCTGACGTTGAAGGTGTAGAAATAAGCAAAGAACACAATCATGGAGACAAAGAACAGCAGGTACAGCGGCTGTCCTGGGCCAAAGTAGGCCAGCAGGGTCGACATGATTGGGCCGGTTTGGCCCCCAGAGAACGTTGCAATGGTGGTTGGCAGCAACAGCAGAGAGCTGGCAAAAATCGCTGGGATCACACCGGCTGGGTTCACTTTCACCGGCAGGTGAGAAGAGCCACCGTCATAGACTTTCATGCCAACCTGACGACGGGGGTACTGAATGTGGATTTTACGCAGCGCCCGCTCCATGAAGACCACAAAGGCGATGGTGGCAATCACCATCACAATCACCGCAACAATCACTGCCTCGCTGATTGCGCCTGTGCGGCCGGAGACAAAGAACTGAGCCAGCGCAGCAGGAAGTTCGGCCACAATGCCCACAAAAATGATCAGCGAGATACCGTTGCCGATGCCGCGTGCGGTGATCTGCTCACCCAGCCACATCAGGAACATGGTGCCGCCAACCAGCGTCACCAGACAGCTGAAACGGAAGAACAGGCCCGGATCAGTGACCAGCTCACCGGCCTCCAAGCTCACTGCGAGGCCATATGCCTGCAACGTTGCCAATGCCACCGTGCCGTAGCGGGTGTATTGGTTCATCTTTTTACGGCCTTGCTCGCCTTCTTTCTTGAGTTGCTCAAGATAGGGCACCATCGACCCCAGAAGCTGCACAATGATGCTCGCGGAGATATAAGGCATAATGCCCAGAGCAAAGATGCCCATCCGCCCCAGCGCGCCGCCGGTGAACATGGACAGGATGCCGCCAATGCCTGCGCCCGCCTCTTCCATAAATTCACGAAGCGCGACACCGTCGATGCCCGGAACCGGAATCCATGTGCCAAGGCGATACACAATCAGCAAACCCAGTGTGAACAGGATGCGATTGCGCAGGTCGGTGGCTTTTCCAAGTGCGGACCAGCTGGTGTTGGCCGCCATTTGCTCTGCTGCAGATACCATTTAGGATCTCTCTTAGACTAAAAACGCCGCCAGAACCGTTTTCCGGTTTGGCGGCGTTAGGAAAACTTGGAAGGATATGTAAGCGGGTCTTTGCCCGCTCACAACCTCTTATTCAGCCGCTGGCGCGGATTTGACTGTCAGAGAGCCACCCGCTTTTTCAACTGCTTCAACCGCAGCTTTGGAAGCGCCGGTCACTTCGATGTTCAGCTTGGCGGAAACGTCGCCTTTTGCCAGAACACGGATGCCGTCTTTTTTGCGGCGCACAGCACCGGATGCGATCAGCGCATCTTCGGTGATTGCGGCTTTGGCATCGATTTTGCCTTCGTCGACAAATTTCTGGATCAGGCCGAGGTTGATCACAGCAAATGCCTTGCGGTTTGGCTTGTTGAAGCCGCGCTTAGGCAGACGCTGGTACAATGGCATCTGGCCACCTTCGTAGCCGTTGATCGCAACACCCGAACGCGATTTTTGACCTTTGATACCACGGCCACCCATTTTACCCTTGCCGGAGCCAGGGCCACGGCCAACGCGCATGCGTTTTTTGGTTGCGCCAGGATTGTCGCTCAGTTCGTGCAGTTTCATATCGCTTCTCCTTGCCGGAACTGACCCACGAAGCGTCTTCGGGCCAAACACGGCTTTTCTTGGTTTTGATTCTCATGACGCAAAACGCCACCCGGGGGCGTATAGACCCTCAGGCGTGGGTTTGCAATGTGGAAGATGGCGAACCGAATTTGGTCAAGCCTCAGGTGGACAACGATGCCCCGCCAAAGGTCAGGCACATACACTCCAACGATCCTACAGCTCTGACGAACCAGACTTCACACCATGGGAAACAGCCCATCAAAGGCCTTGGCTCCGGCCCCCGAGAAGGTCACAACCCGAGTGGCTTTGTCCCTCTGCGCCCACGAGAGTGTCTCAAACCGAGCCAGTAACGCCCGTCCAAGACTGCCCGCCAAATGTGATCGACGCTCGCTCCAATCCAGACACTCCTTGCAGAGCGCTGCACGCCCTTTGCGCAACGTGGACAGGTCAATGTCCAACTCAGCGACAAAAACCGCCCCAGCCTTGGTCAGTTTTAAGTCTTCGCCCTCTATAATCAGGTGCCCCTGCGCGATCATGCTATCAAACATGCGCGTGCCCATGTCACCCGCAAGATGGTTGTAACAGACCCGTGCCTCACGCAGGGCGGCATCTTTGGGGCCGGTACGCTTGCGTAAAAACCCTGACCCGGCCGCAAGCCCCATCAGCCCCTCTAGGACGTGGGCCACCTCATCACTGGCCAGCGAGAAGTATTTGTGCCGCCCCTGCTTACGGGGGCGCAACAGCCCGCCATGGTCGAGTTTTGAGAGATGTGAGCTTGCCGTTTGCACCGTCACCCCCGCTTCCTCCGCCAATTCACTCACCGTCAGAGCTTTGCCGCTCATCAACGCAGTCAACATATTGGCGCGCGCGGGATCTCCGATCAGTGCAGCGATATGGGCGATATCAGGACCTTCTTTCATAGTTCGATCCTAATCGAAGCATCCAACGTCCGCAATCGCCTAGGTAGGCCGTTCAAATGGAAACGGAGACTCCCATGCTGACCTGTGTCATTCGCTATCACATCGATCCAACCAAGAAAGCCCAGTTCGAGCAATATGCCCGCAATTGGGGTGAGGCGATCCCGCGCTGTGGCGCCGATCTCATTGGCTACTTCGCCCCACACGAGGGGTCTACAACTCTCGCTTACGGCATCTACAACGTGGCCAGCCTCGCCGAATACGAGGCTTACCGTACCCGTTTGGCCGCAGACCCTCTCGGCCAAGAGAACTACACCTTCGCACAGAAAGAGAAATTCTTACTGCGGGAAGACCGGACCTTTCTCAGGCTCGCCTCGTCTCCAATCGGCGGCAGCAAATGATCGCGGTTATATTTGAAGTCGAACCCGCCGCCGGGCGCAAAGACGAATATCTCACAATCGCCGCCAACCTGCGTCCCCTGCTCCACGAGATCGATGGTTTTATCTCCGTGGAAAGGTTCCAAAGCCTTACCGATCCAAACAAGGTCCTGTCCTTGTCTTTCTTTGAAACGGAGGAGGCCATTGCACAGTGGCGACGCCTGTCTGCGCACCGCTCGGCTCAAACGAAAGGGCGCGACGAAGTTTTTGACACCTACCGCCTGCGTATTGCACACGTCGTCAGAGATTACGGGATGTCTGATCGTGCGGAGGCTCCGTCAGACAGCCAACTCATCCATCGCAAACCAGAGAGACCGGCACCTAAAGAGCCTTAGAATAGTCCCAACGCAGTGCGGCGCCAACTTGGCGCCGCGTCATGGCGCTAACCGCCCCCACCCCGTTTCGCCATCACCTCTTCCCACACTTTGATCAACGCCGCCCGCCGCCCCGGATAAGCCTCATTCAGCACATCCAGCGCGACAACCCGATCCGTGCGAAAGTGCCGGTAGTCCTGTCGCTGCTCGCACCAAGCCACGATGTAGCGCTCTCCGTCCAGATAGGCGATCAACAGAGGCCAGATCACCCGGCTGCTCTCGCTCTCATCTCGGTCCCGATAAGCTACCCGAAGCTTAGAGCGTTCCCGAATGGCCACGCGCAACCGTGCCCCGTCAAACTGCTCCTCTTTTGGCCCCCGCGTGACAATCGCCCGTGATCCCGCGTCCAGCACCACGGGCCGCAGCTCCTCAGGGATCACCTCGGTCAGCTTCGCTACCAAGTCCCGTGCCGCCAATGCCAGTGACGGATCAGCCTGCGCTGCCACCATGCCAGCGCCCAATACAGCCGCTTCCAACTCATCTGGTGTCAGCATCAGTGGTGGCATGTCATAGCCCTCATCCAGCACATAGCCCATCCCGGCCTCACCGGTGATGGGTACCCGCTGCGCAATCAACTCTGCCATGTCTCGGTAGAGTGTGCGCAACGAAACCTCTAGTTCAGTCGCCAGCTCACGCCCCGTCACCGGTGCGCGGGCTGCCCGCAATACTTGGATAATCTGGAAAAGCCGTTCCGTGCGACGCATTTTTCACCTCTGCTGCCACACTGCTGACATACCGTTGTCAGCAGGGCAAGTTTAGACAAAGATCAACGAAGTTATTGTTCTAAGGAAAGACACATGATCCAGTTTCAGCGTAGCAAGATCCTCAACGCCTCCCCAGATGCGATTTGGACCACATTGAGCGACTATATGAACATCGACGCCTTTGCGCCCGGTATCACCAAAGTGGACGCACTGAGCGAACAGTCCAATGGCCTTGGCGCCAAACGCCGCTGCTACTTTCCCGACGGAAGCTCTGTTGTCGAAGAGGTCACCACCTGGACCGAAGACCGCGGCTATCGCGTGGCGCTGGTTGATCTGGGCAAGATGCCGTTGAAAGAAATGCACGCCGAGCTCCGCCTCGCGCCCAACGGCAGCAGCAAAACTCACGTCACATGGAGCATCGAGTTTGCCACCAAATTTGGCCCGTTTGGCTGGCTTATGGGACAGGCCCTGATGAAACCCATGATGCGCAAGGTGCTCGACGGCAACCTGCAAGGCCTTGAGGATCACGTGACTGGCCATACGGCGGCCGTCCCGCAGCCCTCCTGACAAACAAAAACGCCCCTGCGGGTCAGGCAGGGGCGTTTCATTTAGTCTTTTGGCTCACTCAGCCGTAAGTGTGCTGGGTTGCGATGCTGTGGATGTCGTAGCGATCAACACCAATGTCGTTCAATTCACGATCACTCATGCGGGCCAATTCCCGAACGGTGGTGTTATACTTCTGACGCAGCGCGCGGGCCGCTTTGAAGTCTTCAATCGACGCACGCAGAGTTGCAAAAAGATCAATGCGGGCGGACTGGGCTGTTTGTACAAATGCCATGGTGATGGCTCCTTATCTATCCGTGCCGAAACGTATTTTCCGGCGTTTTCTTGTTTTACCTTCTGGTGCCTTCAACATAGGCTCCACCGTTATCGCTAACAATTGCCCAATTGATCTGCCCGATATGCATCTTTGTCATGGCTCTTTATCTCCCAGTAACCAAAAAGCCCCGGCAAGTGCCGAGGCTTTCCAACTCATGTCCAGGTCAATCTCAGCGAGACCCCGTGTGATCCCGCGCCAGGATCTCTATGTCATGGCGAGACACCCCAATGTCCTCCAATTGGCGTTTGCTCAGCCCGCCCAACTGGCGCGTTGTCTCACGATACAGGGCGTTATGCTGCCGCTCCGCACGGTAGGTGGACCAAGCATCATAGATACGTGCGCCCATACCAATGCTGCGCGAGTGTGGTGTGTTCAAATAGGCCATCGGACAAGTCCTCCTTAAGGCGCTTAACGACTTTTGGTTAGCGCGGGTGTGTGTCGGGAATGTGTGGTTTGCGTTACTCTATAGATAAAGGTCTGCCAGAGACGCCTTTCAACAAAGGCAAACGACTATCTCCTATGCACAGAGGACAACTTCTTTGGAGAAGGCGCCAAAACGCAAAAAGCCCCGGAGCATTCTCCGAGGCTTTTGGGGAGTGTCTGGGTGACCTGTGGTTTACAGGGCCAGTGCGCCTTTGCGCGCAACATCTTCGATGTCGCCGCGGTTCAGGCCAATGTCAGCCAGCTCACGGCTGGTCAGGCTGTTCAGCTCTTTGACAGTTTTGGCAAAAGACGCATCGCGCTTACGGTTCAGAACCCAATTCTCAACCAAACGGGAGAAACGGCCAATGATGTCTACGGCTTCGATGTGCAGAGATGGTGCATGTTGCATGAGTAAAATCCTTCAAGTGCCGATGCGCCATGTCGGCTGGAGCGCGTTATCTGTTCATGCGTTCCATTTAGTGCCCAAATTTGCAGCGCGGTAGGCACAAGACAGCAAGCCAGATATGCACTTGGCGAATATCGATGGAAGCGATGTTAATCATTCCGTTTCGGAATGATATATTTTGGGCTTCCACGCCGAGCCGCCCCAACATTTAGCAACGCCAATCCATGCCTGCGCCAATCCCTTCCAAAACCTTAAAGACTTCCCGACAATGCAAACAAAAACGCCCCCGGAATATCCGAGGGCGTTCTTAATTTTTCGATCAAAAAGGGCTTAGTCGCGCTCTTCGATGATCTCCACCATGTGGGAAACCTTGCGAATCATGCCGCGTACCGAAGGAGTGTCCTCCAGTTCACGGGTCCGGTTCATTTTGTTCAGACCCAGACCGATCAGCGTAGCACGCTGGTCTTGTGGGCGACGGATCGGCGAACCGACCTGTTTTACAACGATGGTTTTTGCCATTGGTCGTTACTCCTTACGCGTCTGCGGCTTCGGAAGGTGCGTCATCCTTGCGCAGGATGTCAGCAACTTTCTTGCCACGGCGAGCCGCAACCTGACGTGGGCTGGCTTCTTTGTTCAGCCCGTCGATGGTGGCGCGGATCATGTTGTAGGGGTTCTGCGAACCGATGGATTTCGAAACAACGTCTTTGACGCCGAGCATTTCGAAAACAGCACGCATTGGACCACCGGCGATGATACCAGTACCTTCTGGCGCGGTGCGCATAACCACTTTACCGGCGCCGTGACGGCCTTCGATATCGTGGTGCAGGGTACGACCTTCGCGCAGTGGCACGCGGATCATTTGACGCTTGGCTTGCTCGGTGGCTTTGCGGATGGCCTCAGGGACCTCTTTCGCTTTACCTTTACCGAAGCCTACACGGCCTTTTTGGTCACCAACAACAACCAGAGCTGCGAAG
Organism: uncultured Shimia sp.; assembly: GCF_913054185.1. Taxonomy (GTDB): domain Bacteria; phylum Pseudomonadota; class Alphaproteobacteria; order Rhodobacterales; family Rhodobacteraceae; genus Shimia. Next base: position 3,365 of record NZ_CAJXIV010000120.1, on the reverse strand, counting down.
CCAAAGTTCTTACCACCTTTGGTGGTCTTGGAAACACGGTTGATCGCTACGAGACGATCTGCGAATTCCGGGGTTTCGTCTTCGCGGTTGCGACCACGGCCCCGACGGTTATCACGTTCTGCCATTTGGCATTCCTTTATCTACTGGCGCTTGGCGCCTGAATCACTCGATCCCAGTGAAGCCGGACCAAAGCCCGACCTCCCGGATCATCGGGGGGACGCGAACGTCCCCCACAAGTCTTATACTTTGAGCCCACCTTCACGCGCAGCGTCGGCCAGAGCCTTCACTTTGCCGTGGAAGAGGAAGCCGCCGCGATCGAAGTATGCTTCGGTCACGCCTGCTTTGCTCGCACGTTCGGCAATCGTTGCACCCACTTTGGTGGCTGCTTCGATGGTGTTCTTGCCGACAAGGCCGAGATCCTTTTCCAATGTGGAAGCGGATGCGACTGTGACACCGTTGCGATCGTCGATCAGCTGAACGCTGATGTTCTTGTTGCTGCGGTGCACGGACAGGCGCATCTTGCGATCGCCATTGACCTTGCGAAGTTTGTTCCGGACGCGCAGGCGGCGCTTGAGGAACAGATCCCGTTTGCTGTTTGCCATCTAACTGGTCCTTACTTCTTCTTACCTTCCTTGCGGAAGATATATTCATCAACGTACTTGATACCTTTGCCTTTATAAGGCTCGGGCTTACGCCATTCGCGGATGTTCGCCGCAACCTGGCCTACAAGCTGGCTATCAGTGCCCTCGACAATGATCTGTGTGTTCTTCGGCGTGGTCACGGTGATACCCGCTGGCACTTCGAAGTTCACCTCGTGAGAGAGACCGAGCGACAGCTTCAGGGTGGCACCCTGCATCTGCGCACGATAACCAACACCGTTGATCTCGAGTTCTTTTTTGAAGCCCTGAGTCACACCGGTCACCATGTTGGCGACGATGGTGCGGGACATACCCCATTGCTGACGTGCACGCTTGGACGAGCCGCGCGGTGTCACTTTCACAATGTTGTCTTCAACTACAATATTGACGTCGTCAGTTGCAGTGAAAGACTGGGTGTCCTTCGGACCTTTGATTTCGATGGTCTGGCCGGAGACAGAAGCGCTAACGCCACTGGGCAGCTCGACCGGTTTTTTACCAATACGAGACATCAAGCTCTCCTTAGAAGACCGTGCAAAGTACTTCGCCACCAACCTTATTGGAGCGAGCGCTTGCATCCGACATCACACCTTTAGAGGTGGAGACAATCGACACACCCAGGCCCTGACGGACGGTTGGGATGTCTTCAGCGCCCATGTACACACGACGACCAGGTTTTGAAACCCGTTTCAGCTCGCGAATAACAGGGGTGCCTTCGTAGTACTTCAGGCTGATTTCGAAGGCCGGGTGGCCGTTCTCTTCAGCTGCTTCGTAGCCGCGGATGTAGCCTTCGTCGGCCAGCACATCCAGAACCCAGCCGCGCAGTTTGGAAGCAGGTGTAGAAATCACCGACTTGCCGCGCATCTGGCCGTTACGGATACGGGTCAGCATATCACCGATAGGATCGTTCATAATTCTCTCTCCTTACCAGCTAGATTTGACCATGCCGGGGATCTGACCTGCAGAACCCAGCTCGCGCAGCGCAATACGGCTGACCTTCAGCTTACGGTAGTAAGCGTGAGGACGGCCGGTGAGCTGGCACCGGTTGTGAAGACGGGTTGCCGAGCTGTTGCGCGGCAGTTTGGCCAGTTTCAGACGCGCTGTGAAACGCTCTTCCATTGGCTTGGACTCATCGGCTGCGATTTCTTTCAGCGCGGCGCGTTTGGCGGCGTATTTCGCGACCAGACGTTCCCGCTTCTTTTCGCGTTCGATCATTGCTTTTTTAGCCATGTCGTAATCCTCTCAGCCTTACGCGATGAAGGGCATGTTGAAATGCTTCAACAGGCTCTGCGCTTCGGCGTCGGTTTCAGCATCGGTGGCGATGACGATATCCATGCCCCAGTTCTCATCAACTTTATCAAAGTCGATTTCTGGGAACACGATGTGCTCTTTCAAACCGGTGGCAAAGTTGCCACGGCCATCAAAGCTCGGCTTCACACCACGGAAGTCGCGGATGCGGGGCATCGCAACGGTGATCAGACGATCGAGGAATTCGTACATACGGTCGCCACGCAGGGTCACCTTTGCACCCATTGGCATGCCTTCGCGAACGCGGAAGCCGGCAATGGAGTTCTTTGCAATGGTGGTCAGAGCTTTCTGGCCCGCAATCGCGGTCAGATCAGCCTGTGCTGACTTGGCTTTCTTGCTGTCTTTCACGGCTGCACGGCCACAGCCGATGTTCAGCACGATCTTTTCCAGCTTAGGGATCTGCATGTCGTTCTTGTAACCAAACTCTTCTTTCAGAGCGGCGCGGATGGAATCCGCATAGAGCGACTTCAGACGTGGTGTGTAGTCTGCATTATCAAGCATCAATCACGTCCCCTGTAGTCTTAGCGAAGCGAACCTTCTTGTCACCTTCCATGCGGAAGCCAACACGGGTTGCTTTGCCGTTTTTGTCCAGGATTGCCAGGTTGGACAGTTGGATCGGCATCGCCTGAGGGATGCGACCGCCCTGTGCGGTTTGGCTTTGCTTGGTGTGGCGGATAGCGATGTTGATGCCATCTACAACAGCTTTGCCGGCTTTGGGGTCAACAGAGGAAATCGTGCCCTCTTTGCCTTTGTCCTTACCGGCAAGTACGACAACTTTGTCGCCTTTTTTCAGCTTAGCAGCCATCTTACAGCACCTCCGGCGCGAGCGAGATGATCTTCATGAAGTTCTTGGCGCGCAGCTCACGAACAACTGGGCCGAAGATACGTGTACCGACTGGCTCATTGGCGTTGTTCAAAATAACAGCTGCGTTGCGATCAAAGCGGATCGCTGTGCCATCTTCACGACGGACTTCTTTAGCGGTGCGTACGACGACGGCCTTACGGACGTCCCCTTTTTTAACGCGACCGCGTGGAATGGCTTCCTTAACCGAGACAACAATGATGTCGCCTACGGATGCGTACTTACGCTTGGAACCACCCAGAACCTTAATGCACTGAACACGGCGAGCGCCGCTGTTGTCAGCTACATCCAGGTTTGTTTGCATCTGGATCATGTGGTTTCTCCCGACCTATGGGGCACCGATGCGTGGTGTATCCCCCAGGGTTTCGACTGACTGTTAAGTCTAGTCGCCAGGAGTCTCTGTAACGAGACTCTTAGGCTACCAGAACTTCCCAGCGTTTCGTTTTCGATTTCGGCGCGCACTCGATGATGCGTACTTGGTCGCCGACCTTGAAAGCGTTCTGTTCATCGTGAGCCCGGTACTTTTTGGACTTACGGATGGTTTTCTTCAGAACCGGGTG
>NZ_CAJXIV010000119.1 GCF_913054185.1 uncultured Shimia sp. | reverse complement strand
CAATCGTCTGAAACAGTGAAGCGGTTGGTCTTGGAACTGGGCGGCCATGCCCCGGTGATTGTTTTCAATGACGCTGACCTTGACGTGGCGGTGGCGGAAACCATCAAAGCCAAGTTTGCGACCTCGGGGCAGGATTGCCTGGGCGCCAACCGGATATTCGTGGAACGGGAGATCTATGAGGCGTTCTGCACCAAATTTGTGGCTGCGACCAAGACTCTAACCGTTGGGGTTGGCATGGACGATCCAGACCTCGGTCCGCTGATGAACGACGGCGCAGTTCAAAAGCAGGAAGCACATGTGGCAGACGCCTTGGCAAAAGGCGCGACGCTGGCCTGTGGCGGAAAACGCCACGCACTGGGCACGCTGTTCTTTGAACCAACGGTACTGACCGATGTGCCCGCAGGGGCGTTGATCATGTCAGAAGAAACATTTGGCCCGGTGGCCCCGATCACGCCATTTGACAGCGAAGATGAGGTTGTCGCCCGCGCCAATGATAGTGAATATGGTTTGGTGGCTTATGTGCACAGCCACGACCCGCGTCGCATTTACCGCCTCAGCCGTGCGCTGCAATTTGGCATGGTGGCGGTGAACCGCACCAAGGTCACAGGTGCACCGATTCCCTTTGGTGGCACCAAGCAATCTGGTCTGGGCCGGGAAGGCGCGCGCATGGGGATGGAAGAGTTCACGGAGATCAAATACGTCTGCCGCGATTGGGGGTAATCCGCGGTTGCCGACCAACGACAGGCGCGTGCGATCTATATGGATCGCGCGCTTTTTCGTTTCCTGATCCGCATAGAAAATCAGCAAATTTGCGCAGGCACGTGGATCAAAGTGGCGTCAATTTGTGGGGCTGAAGAAAAAATGGCATCCCGTAGGGGAATCGAACCCCTCTTTTCAGGTTGAAAACCTGACGTCCTAACCGATAGACGAACGGGACGCATTTTTTAGATACGTCTGAGATTGCTCTCATATCTGGCCACAGCTGGCATCCCGTAGGGGAATCGAACCCCTCTTTTCAGGTTGAAAACCTGACGTCCTAACCGATAGACGAACGGGACGCGCGCTGAAGCGTGAGGCGTATTTAGTGAAAGCGTGGCATGGGTGCAAGTGGTAATTTGCGCGACTTACGGAAATTTTCTCCGGTGCTGAGGGGGCAGTGCTTCCGTCGCAGAAAGGCCTCGAATTCTCTCAATATTCCTTCGGGAAAGGGCAAATTGGCTCAGGCCCGCGCGGCGTCTTCAAGCCTCAGCTGCACCGACTGACGCCCACCCCAAGTGTTGATTTCCAACCGCCCGGCCAGATGGAACCGCGCCCCACCATGCGATTCGAGCGTGGGGCCAAGCGCAGTGTCGAAGGCGCCAAAGGCAATGCCATCAATGCGCGCGCCAAAGCCATCGCCAAAAGTCAGCTTCAGGTGGCTGTCGCCGACCCGTTTGGTGAAGCGAATTTCCACATCCGGGAAAGCAAACCGTGGGGCCGCTGCACCCGCGCCAAACGGGCCGGCCTTCTCGATGTCATTGATCAGATCCACTGTCGCACCTGTGGGCATCAACAGGCTGTCGAGTTTGAGGTCCGCAGGACCCGCGTTGCCTGCACCTTGTTTGGCCAACATCTCAGACAGCCGTTCCATGGCCGGTTCCAATTGATCTCGCGCCACGCTGAGACCCGCCGCCATTTTATGTCCGCCACCTTTGATCAACAGGCCTTCGGCGGCCAGTTTTTGAATGCTTGCGCCTAGGTCCACACCGGAAATCGAGCGACCAGAGCCTTTGCCTTCGTCGCCCTCCAGCCCAATCACCACTGCCGGGCGGTTGGTGGCCTCTTTTAGGCGGGAGGCGACAATGCCGACCACACCCGGATGCCAGCCTTCGCCTGCCGCCCAGACCAGCGGCGCATCCAATCCACGCTCTTCGGCCTGTGCCATGGCCGCAGCCCGCACCGAGGCCTCAATGTCGCGGCGTTCGGTGTTCAACTCGTCCAGCCGTTCCGCCATGGCTTGGGCTTCTTGCGGATTGCCCGTGGACAACAGTCGGGCACCAAGGTCAGCCTGCCCAATACGTCCGCCAGCGTTCACCCGTGGGCCAAGCAAAAAACCAAGGTGATAGCTGTTTGGCGCGGAATCCATACGGCTCACATCTGACAAGGCAACCACGCCAGGACGATCCCGTCGCGCCATGACTTTCAAACCTTGGCGTACCAATGCGCGGTTTACCCCAATCAGGGGGGCTACGTCGGCCACGGTGCCAAGCGCCACCAGGTCCAGCATCGCCATTAGGTCGGGTCCGCGTGCGCCGTCGTCTTCGCGCAGTTGCCGGTTGGCTTCGACCAGCATCAAAAACACCACCGAGGCAGCACACAGGTGGGCCAGATCGCCGCTTTCATCCTGTCTGTTGGGGTTTACCACTGCGACACAGTCCGGCAGGGTCTCGCCGCCCAAGTGGTGATCCAACACCACCACATCCGCGCCCTTGGCGGCCGCGATAGGCGCGTGGCTCAACGTGCCGCAATCCACACAGATGATTAGGTCGTGACCCTTGGCCAACTCCGCCATCGCCGTCTCGTTGGGGCCGTAGCCTTCGTCAATCCGGTCCGGCACATAGAGTGTAGCAGACAGGCCCATCTGGCGAAGCCAGGTGATCAAAAGCGCGGCCGAGGTGCCGCCATCCACGTCGTAATCGGCAAAGACCGCGATGCGTTGGCGCGTCTTGACCGCCTGCAAAAACCGCTGTGCGGCCAATTCCATGTCTTTGATGCTGTGCGGGTCCGGCAACAAATCCACCAGTTTGGGCTCCAAGAAACTTTCCGCTTCACCGGCGGTTACGCCACGGCGGGCCAACACAGCACAAAGCGCCGGGGGCAGGGCGGTGTCTTGCGCCAATTGTTCTGCGGCCCGTGTGGTTTCCACATCCGGTCCCACCCAGCGCCGTCCGGTCAAGCTTTCGGAAACACCAAGGAAGTCAGTCATGTCGGAGCCTTCGTCTTATGAAAAGGCCCGCCAGAAGGCGGGCCACAATATGCGAACTGTGGGGCACATCGGCCCAAATCAAACAAAAATGTCTGCAGCGATCAAGAGGTCTGATCCACTGGGGCGCGGTAGGTCATGCGGCGCACAGAACCAGATTTGGAACGCATCAGCAGAGTCGAGGTTTCGATCCAGCCGGGGGTGCGTTTGATGGCAGGCAAAAGCGAGCCGCCCGTCACGCCGGTTGCGGCAAAGATCACGTCTTGGGTGACCATTTCATCGCGGGAGTAGACGCGATCCAGATCGGTGATGCCGGTTTTTGCGGCACGTGCCCGTTCGTCGTCATTGCGGAACACCAGACGGCCCCACATTTGACCACCCATGCATTTCAGTGCTGCGGCTGCCAGAACACCTTCGGGGGCGCCACCGCGGCCCATGTACATGTCGATGCCGGTTTCTTCGGCTTCGGCGCAGTGCATCACGCCGGCAACGTCGCCATCGGTGATCAGGCGGATCGAGGCGCCGGTGGCGCGGACTTCCGCAATCATGTCTTCGTGGCGCGGACGCTCAAGGATACACAGGGTGATGTCGGAGGTGTCACAACCTTTGGCTTTGGCCAGAGCTTCCACGCGCTCTTTCGGGCTCATTTCCAGCGACACAACGTTTTCCGGATAGCCCGGACCAATGGCCAGCTTGTCCATGTAGGTGTCCGGCGCGTGCAGCATGGAACCGCGTGGCCCCATGGCAATCACAGTCAGCGCGTTTGGCATGTCTTTGGCGGTCAGCGTGGTGCCTTCCAAAGGGTCCAGTGCAATGTCCACGCCAGGGCCGTTGCCGTTGCCAACTTCTTCGCCAATGAACAGCATCGGCGCTTCGTCACGCTCGCCCTCGCCAATCACCACGACGCCAGCGATGTCCAAAAGGTTGAGCTGTTCGCGCATGGCGTTCACAGCGGCTTGGTCAGCAGCTTTCTCGTCACCGTTGCCAATCAAGGCAGCGGAGGCAATGGCAGCCTGTTCCGCAACGCGGGCCAGGCCAAGGGACAACATGCGATCGTGAAATTCCGGCTTCTGGGACATGAAATAGATCCTTGTGAACACGTTTAAGTCCGCAATAGCGCAGGCCTACCCCCGGCGCAACCTGAGGCCGCCGGGGATTTGGATCAAAACAAAGATCAGATCAAAATGGTCACATCATCCATGACAAACTGGTCGCCAGACAGGGGGATTGGCAGCGGAGTGCCGCCACTGGTGGTGAAGACCACACGATCCACCGCGTCAAAGATGGCGTCGTCAAACTCAACAAACGTTGGGCCAGATGTGGACAGAACAAAGCTTTCGGACCCGAGGCTGGTGAAGACCTCGATATATTCAAACACGCCTGGGCTTACTTCGACATTCTGGAACGACTGATCAAAGGCTTCGACAGTCAGCGTCATGCCATCCCTGAAGGCAGAGGTGATCTGCGCGCTTTCAAAATCAAAGGTGTCGACAAAATCTCCGTCGAGGGTGACGCCAGAACCGCCGGCCACCACCATGGTGCCACTGGTCGCGCCATTCGCGACACCTGTATCTAACTGACCGCCCCCGCGCGCGTGCCCAAACAGGGTGGAGTCGAAAGTGGCCCAGCCCGAGGACCATTGCACCCCACCAGCCGAACCTTCAAACGAGTTCGCATGCAGCAGTCCTTCAAAATCCAGCGTTGAGGAGGCCGGAGGCTCACCGCCCCCGCCACCCCCGCCATCTCCGGTGTCTGGATTGACGTCATCTGCGCCGTTAATTGTGATTGAAATACTGGTGGTGTCGCGCGCACCGCTGGGATCAATCACAGCCACGAGGAAGGTGTCTATTCGCGTGTCACCAGCGTTGAGGTTTTGCACCAATTCGCCGTCATTGTTGAGCGCGTAGCTCCAGCTGCCGTCGGGGTTCACTGTTAAAGTGCCAAAGCCGCTGGTGTCACTTCCCAAAACCACATAACTCAACGTGTCGTTGGTATCTAACTCGGTGACAGTGATGCTGCCTCGTGCTGTGAGGCCGCCGTCCTCCGTCACTACTGGAACGTCATAGAGCGTTCCGGTGATCACAGGCGCATCATTGCTGCCGTTGACGTCAATGGAAATGGTTGCCGTGTCAAAGCCGCCGTTGCCGTCGCTGACCAGCACATCAAATGTTTCGGTGACGGTTTGCCCTGCTGCCAAGGCTTGAACCGCCGCCGAGCTGTTGTTCAGAACATAGCTCCAGGTGCCGGTGTTGGGATCAAGCGCCAAGGTGCCATAGGTGCCGGTACTGCTGCCAACCACGTTATAGGAGAGCGTGTCGTTTTTATCGATGTCATCGGCCACAACCGCCCCGGAGGCGCTTTGCACTGCGCCGTCCTCTGTCACGGTGTCATTGTCGTAGCTGACATTGCTAATGACGGGTGCATCATTTGTGCCGTGGATGGTCACGGAGACGTTGACGGTGTCGGTGCCGCCATTTCCGTCAGACACCTCTACAGCGATTGTGTCCGTCAGGCTTTCGCCCACGCCTAACTCCTGAACTGCAAGTGAGGCGTTGGTCAAAGCGTAGTTCCACGCGCCGGAACTGGGGTCGATGGAAAAGGTGCCGTAGGTGCCGGATCCGCCTGAGAAGGTCAAAACATCGCTGACGTCGGGGTCTGTCGCAGAGACCACGCCATTGGCCGCAATCACACTGTCCTCAAACAAGTCCCCAACGTCGTTGGTCACACCCGTAATGGTTGGGGCGTCATTCACCCCAGCCACGGAGACATCCAGAGAATGCGTGGTCAGGTTGCACTGACCGTCGTCGATCACAATGGTGATGGTTGCGGTGCCGTATTCTCCCACCGCGAGATAATTGAAGGCGGTGGTGGGGTCAAAGCTGTAGCTGAAACTGGCGCCGACACCCATGCCTTGGGAAAGCGCGCTGCTGCCGATCAATGTCAAACCGCCGGACGAGGCGCCAACACTGGAGACTGTGACGGTGCCCCCATCAAAATCATAGGCGTCAAACGAGATCACAATCGGGGTGTCTTCATCGGTGGCCGTATCTTCGCCCAACACCAAGGCACCGTTGGTGCCGCCAATTTCAAAGGTATAGTCGTCAAACTGCAAAAACTCGACGCTGTGCAGCGTGTCTATGGCGGTGTCGCCGTCAGAGGCATCAATGTCTTTCACATGCAGTTTGTGAAACCAGCCGTGTTCCCAAGTGTATCCAAACACCGACCCTTCAAAAACGGCGGTGTCTACGCCTCCGCCACCGAAGATTTTGTCATATCCTTCGCCGCCGGACATGGTGTCATTGCCGGCCCCGCCAAAAATCTTGTCGTTGCCACGGCCGCCAGAAATGTCATCGTTGCCGCGTCCACCAAAGAGATAATCGTCTCGGTGGCCACCAAACATGGTGTCATTCCCTGAGAGACCGAAGATCCTTCCGGGTAGGTCGTTGTCCTCTAGCGTGAGCACATCATCTGACTGCGTGCCGATTACAATCGGTTTATTGAACCAATCTAGCCACGAGTTAAACCTTGGCATGGTGTTCTCCCCCAAAATGGACTTTTTGATAAAGGTTCAGCAGATCGCAAAAGGTGCGACCAAGTCGTGCAACTCTTCGTGGCAGATCACACTGTTTAATACGGCGACCTCTCAGGCACACCAAAGCAAGAATCGTCAACCCACTGCCACGCCCTAGAGTGTAGCGTGGATTGGCAATAATTCAAAATTTACTATATTTGCTTGTAGCGCGCGCCGAGGCGGTTACACAGCTTCGATGCGCAATGCCACTGGATCAGCGGCCATCACCCCGGTTTCCCGCATCGCCACCACAGCCGCATCCAGCGCCGCGCGTTGGGTTTTGTGGGTCACGATCAACACCGGCGCATGGGCATCGTCGTGGCGCGTTTGGCGCATACGGTCGATGCTGATGCCATTGTCGCCCAAAGCCGTGGCGATTTTGGCCATGGCACCGGGGCGATCCTCAAGAGCGAGGCGCAGATAGTAAGGTGCAGGGGAATTGGACTGTGCCGATTTGGCAGTGGTCAGCATATCTGCCGGAACCCCAAAAGTTGGCAGGCGGAAGCCACGCGCGATGTCACAGACATCGCCCATCACCGCACTTGCGGTTGGGCCTTCACCAGCTCCGGGGCCGCGCAGCACAACCTGCTCCACCGCGTCACCTTCAATCACCACCATATTTGTGCCGCCCTGAAGCTGGCCCAGCGGGCTGTCAGCGGGCACAAGGCAGGGCGACATGCGCTGTTCCAGGCCGCGACCAGTCATCTGTGTGACGCCCAACAGCTTGATCTTGAAGCCGAGCTCGGCAGCTTGATTGATGTCCTCAATAGAGATGCGCTGAATGCCTTCCAGCTCGACACCGTCAAAATCAACCTTGGTGCCAAAGGCGATAGAGGACAGCAGGGACAGTTTGTGGCCTGCATCAATGCCGCCCACATCAAGGGTGGGATCAGCTTCCAGGTACCCAAGCGCATCCGCTTCGGCAAAAACCTCATCATAGGGCAGACCGGCGTCTTGCATCCGGGTCAGGATGTAGTTGCAGGTGCCGTTCATCACGCCCATGACGCGAGTGATGTCATTGCCCGCCAGACCTTCGGTCAGGGCTTTGATCACCGGAATGCCACCAGCGACAGCCGCCTCAAAGCGGATCACCGCGCCTTTGGCTTCGGCGGTTTGCGCCAAGGCGTGGCCGTGATGTGCCAGCAGTGCTTTGTTGGCAGTGACAACGTCTTTGCCCAGTGCCAAGGCCGCTTCGATGGCGTCTTTGGCCGGTCCTTCTTCGCCGCCCATCAGCTCGACAAACACATCCACGTCGTCGCGTTTGGCCAGGGCCACCGGATCCTCTTCCCAGGCGTAGCCCGCCAGCGACACGCCGCGGTCTTTGTCTTTGGAGCGTGCGCTCACGGCGGTGATCACAACCGGGCGTCCGGTCCGCGCTGCCAATACGTTGGCTTTCTGGCGGATGATTTTTACAACACCCACGCCCACGGTGCCCAAACCGGCAATCCCAAGACGAAGCGGAGTAGGCTGGGACGTGGTCATGATGGGCTACCTCTTTGCAGGTGGTTTGTGATTGTTGTTTTGCCGTTTAGCCGCTCTTTGGGCGCTGTGCAACGCGCGGCGTGTGGTGCATGGACTAAAGATTGTTTGCGCGGTTTTTGAGCCGCGCCCCGCTTGCCTCCAGCTTCGCCTCACTGTTTTCAGTCAACCGAGTCTGGTGTTTCTTGGGTAAAGCATGTTGCGGCAGGATGTCTGGGTAAGGCGCGGCTTTCAATGCGGGATCGCTGGTGGCTTCCATACCGGGGGTTTCCCCACAGGCTGTCAACGCCCACAGGGGCAGCAGGGTAAAGGCAAAGGTGCGCACAGATAACATCTCAGGGTCCGTTTTGGCTCACCGCTTTATGACCTATGGCTGTGGGGCCACACAAGGCGTGATCGTACACAGGCAATTGGACTGCACGGGGTTTTAAACGAACGTATGTTCAGATAATGAGGAACCATGGCACGAACTCAAGGCTCACATTCCGACATCACCGGTCCACGCGTGCGCGCTGCGGCGCTGCACCTCTTTGCCCAACATGGCTATGCGGCGGTTTCCATGCGCCAAATTGCGCGCGAAGTGGGGGTGCAGGCCGGGGCGCTCTACAATTATACGCCCGACAAGCAGAGCCTGCTGTTCGACCTGATGCAGACCCACATGACAGAGCTTTTGGCCGCACGAGATGACATGCCGGACGGGGCCACGCCGGTCGAAGCGTTAGAGCATTTCACCCGGTTGCACTTGCGGTTTCACTCAGAACGCCCGGATGAGGTGTTTATTGCCTATATGGAGCTGCGCAATCTGACGCCGGAAAACTTTACCAAGATTGAAGCTCTGCGCCGGTCTTACGAGGATAGTTTGGAAACCATTTTGAGGTCCGGCGTCAGTAGCGCGGATTTTGAGGTCAGCGATCCCAAGATTGCCACTATGGCGGTGATTGCCATGTTGACCGGTGTAAACACCTGGTTTCGCGAAGGGGGCCGCTTGTCCTTGGCTGAGGTGGAGCAGATCTACTGGGACATGGTGCGCAAAGCGGTGGGTGCCTAAGCGCTTTGGGAGCGTTTTGAGTTGATCTTCAGAAAAAGCCAGAGAGGCAAAACCCCTCTGGCCGAATGTTTTAATGCGCCGGTTTGATAAACGTGCCGTTGCGCAGTTCGGCAAAGGCCTGTTGCAGCTCGGCTTGCGTGTTCATCACAATTGGCCCGTGCCAGGCCACCGGTTCCTGAATGGGCTGGCCTGAGACCAGCAGAAAGCGCACGCCTTCCTCGCCCGCCTGAACCGTGACCTCATCACCGTTGCCAAAGCGAATAAGCGTCCGATCCCCGCTCATGTCGCGGATGTTCAGCTCTTCACCTGCCACTTCTTTCTCCAGCAGGATACCTTTTGGTTGGCTGGCATCCGCAAAGGCCGCATCGCCTTCAAACACATAGGCAAAGGCACGTCGCCGCGTGTCGATTGGGAAGGTCTTCTTCACCCCCGGAGGCACGGTCACGTCCAAAAACATCGGATCCGCAGATATGCCGTCGACAGGCCCGGTTTTTCCCCAAAAACTGCCAATGACAATGCGCACCTTGGTGCCGTCGTCATCGATGATCTCCGGGATCTCCTTGCCTTCCACATCCTGATAGCGCGGATCCGTCATCTTCAGATCACGCGGCAGGTTGGCCCAAAGCTGGAACCCGTGGTTAACCCCGTGGGCATCCGGTGTCGGCATCTCCTGATGCAAAATCCCCCGCCCGGCGGTCATCCACTGCACATCACCAGATTTCAGGTTGCCGGTGTTGCCCAGGCTGTCCTGATGCTCCACCGCGCCGTCAATCACGTAGGTGATGGTCTCAATCCCGCGATGCGGATGCCACGGGAACCCTTTTTCATACTGCGCCGGATCATCATTGCGAAAATGATCCATCATCAAAAACGGGTCGAGCTCCGTGGGGTCCTGAAACCCAAACACACGGTTGATATGTACGCCGGCGCCTTCCATTGCTGGAACGGCGTTGCGGGTCTCCAAAACAGGTCTGATAGACATGACATGTCTCCTTTCACGGCTCAAAATAGGGCCTCAAGGACAGTGATAAAATTGGCGGCTGCGCAGTTTAATTGTGCGCATCTGCACACAATCTATACGCGCTGAGATTAAGTCGCGCGCGCCTGCGACGTGACGACACTTTTTATGCAGGCTTTTGAAATCTCAGAACTTGCGCGTAACGTGATCTGCAAACAGACACTCATTGGCAGGGGAGGGCCATATGCAAGGGTCCATGATGATGCGTCCGCTTAAGATTGCGGATATTCTAAGCTACGCGGCAGAAATCCACTCCGAGGGGGAGGTGGTTTCGGTTCGCACCGAAGGTGACATTCACCGCCAAACCTATGCGCAAACCGCCAAACGCGTGGCGCAGCTGGCGCATGGATTGACGGCCCAAGGCCTGAAGCTTGGCGATCGTGTCGCCACCCTGGCCTGGAACGGCTACCGCCATTTGGAACTTTACTACGCCATCTCTGGCGCGGGCGGCGTGTGCCACACCATCAACCCGCGGCTCTCCGCAGAACAGATGACTTACATCATCACTCACGCCCATGACACGATGCTGTTTGTCGACACCACTTTTGTGCCAATTGTCGCCGCGCTGCGCGCCCAATGGCCAAAGGGATTGAAAGTGGTTGTCATGACCGACCGTGCCCATATGCCTGAGGGCGATTACCACTGCTACGAAGAGCTGCTCGACGGGCAGCCGGAGCACTTCGACTGGCCAGATTTTCCCGAAGAGACCGCCGCAGGCCTGTGTTACACCTCCGGCACCACCGGCAATCCAAAAGGCACGCTTTACACCCACCGCTCCACCGTGTTGCACGCGATGATGGTGGGACTGTCGCTGCCCGCTGCGCTGCAACCGGGCAAGCGTATTCTACCTGTTGTGCCGCTCTTCCACGTTAATGCTTGGGGCCTGCCGTATGCCGCGCCGCTCACTGGTGCGTCGCTGATTTTCCCCGGCGGTGCCTTGGATGGTGCCAGCCTGTTCAAATTGATGGATGACGAAAAGGTCTACTCTGCGTGGGGCGTGCCTACGGTCTGGCTTGGCCTGCAAGGCGAAATCGCCA
>NZ_CAJXIV010000118.1 GCF_913054185.1 uncultured Shimia sp. | reverse complement strand
TTGCCGCGGCCATAGGGAATGATGCAGAAGGTGCAGCGGTGATCACAGCCGTTTTGAACCTGCACATAGGCGCGTGACCGGGTGCCAAAACCGTCGATCAGGTGACCGGCGGTTTCGGTGACCGACATGATGTCGTCGACCTGAACCTTTTCTGTCTCACCAATGAAATCAGCCGCCATGCCCTGCCATGTGGCGGGGTTCATTTTTTCGGTGTTGCCAATGACCTTGTCGACCTCGCCCATGGCGGCAAAAGTTTCCGGCTCGACCTGTGCGGCACAGCCGGTGACAATGATCTGCGCATCCGGGTTGTCGCGACGTAGGCGGCGAATTTCCTGGCGACTCTTGCGCACGGCTTCGGCGGTCACCGCGCAGGTGTTCACGATCACGGCGTTCTCAAGACCGGCAGATTGCGCCATGTCTTTCATCGCCTCGGATTCATATGAATTCAGGCGACAGCCGAGTGTGGTGAACTTTGGCGGGGCGGCGGTCATTTGTGCCGCTCCAGAAATTCTGTGGTGAACTGACCGGACATGACATGTTCGGTTTCACCGGTCATCCAGACGCCATCTTCGGCCCAGGTGATCCACAGCGTGCCGCCATCCAGATCAATCTGGACTTCTCCGCCCGTCAGGCCACGGCGGGCGGCGGCCACAGCAGTAGCGCAGCTTGAGGAGCCAGACGCCAGAGTGGTGCCGACACCGCGTTCCCAGACCCGCATGCGGATGTGGTTTTCCCCGATGATCTGCGCAACCTGCACATTGGTGCGTTCCGGGTACAAAGGATGATGCTCGTGTGCCGCGCCGAAGGCCTCAAGGTCCACAGCCTGCACGTCATCAACAAAGAATGTGCAGTGCGGGTTTCCCATACCGGTCGCTGTGGGCGCACCTTCGATGGGCAGTTCCAACGTGTCCATTTTGTGCGCCAGAGGCACTTCATGCCACGCGAGTTGCGGATGTCCCATGTTCACAGAGACCAGACCATCACCAGCCTCGCGGGCAGCCAATGTGCCGCGATCTGTGGTCAGGGTCAGCGACTCAGCACCCGACTCATCCATCAGGTGACGGGCGATACAACGGGTGGCGTTTCCGCAGGCGGCGGAGGTGGAGCCATCCGCATTGTAAAACGTCAGATGAGCATCTGCGTTGCTACCCGCCGCACCATGAGTAATCACCGCAAGCTGATCAAATCCCACACCTTTTTGGCGGTGCGCGATGGCGGTTATCTGATTTTCAGTCAGCGCAAAGGCGCGCGCGCGGGCATCGACAACGACAAAATCATTGCCCAGCCCATGCATTTTCATGAACGCCAAAGGGGTTTCAACACGTGTATCCATTGGGCGCATATACGCCCGTTGAACATCCTTTTCCAGTATGGCGAAATTTTTCTTGAGAATCGGCTTGACCCCCTCGGTCAGTCGGCTTAGTAACCGCGCACCAACACAGAGAGTGGGCCGTTAGCTCAGCTGGTAGAGCAACTGACTTTTAATCAGTAGGTCGATGGTTCGAACCCATCACGGCTCACCACTTTCAAACAAAACCCCGCCATTGGCGGGGTTTTGTTGTTTTGGGGCACTGTAAAAATGACGTCGCCAGAGACTTTTGCAGGTTGGGCGACAAGGCAGCCGATCAAAGGCGTTGCCCCGAGACTTGGCCCCTATGCTTCAGGTGTTGTCATCGCGTTCAGGCCGGCGCAGGGCTTGGCTCACCCGGAAATTTCCGGGTGATAGGCCTCGGGATCGGGTGCGCAAAACAGGGGTTTGCTCAGACGTGCCGCCGGTGGCTTCACGCGCAATAATAAAGAGGCCACTGGTCACAATGACAGCCGCACCCAGAAGGGTTGCCATGTCCGGTGTTTCATCAAACAGCAGCACGCCAAAGAACACCGCCCAGATGATTTGCGAGTATTGCATGGGAGCCACCAAAGCAGCCTCGCCAATGGTGTAGGCCGAAACCATCAAAAGCGTCGCGATAAAGCCAAAGACAGCGACAATGGCGAATCCGGCCAAATCCGGCAAAGCCACAGGCTGATACACAAACGCCATCGCCACGGACATCGCCGCAACGCTGATCAACAGCGGATAAAGCATCAGCACAACGCGGCGTTCGTCTTGTCCAATTTTGCGCACAATAACGGATTGCAGAGCTGCTGTGGCGGCGGCCACCAAAGCAGCAAGGTGGCCAAAATTGAGCTCGGTGGCGCCGGGACGTACGACAATCATGACCCCGCCCAAACCGACAAGAACCGCCAACATCCGCCAGACGCCGACTTTCTCACCCAAAACGGGGATGGCCAAAACGGTGACAAGCAAAGGCGTGGAGAAAAGCAACGCGTAGACCTGCGCCAAGGGTAGAACAGAAAAGGCGTAGAAAGCAGCGGTTGGACAAATCACAACACAGAGCGAGCGCAGGGCGACCCACCAAGGATGGACAGGGCGCAGATTACCATGTGTGGGATCGCGCACCAGCATCAGGGTGATCAACGGGAAACTAAACAGCGCCGAAAAGAACACAATCTGAAACGGGGAAAAGGTCGCGCCGAGGTGTTTCACAACAACGTCATGAGTCGAATAGATTGCAAAGGCCAGCAGGGCCAGCAGGGTCGCTTTCAAATTCATGGGACTTCTCCGCGCTTGATTGCGCTAACGGATTGCACTTTCCGTTGTGTGCCACGCGCCGCTTCAAAAGGGAAGCGGCGCGTGAAGCGTTAGAAGTAACTGCGCACCAAACTGCCTGCGATCAGGCTCCAGCCATCTGCGATCACGAAAAACGAGAGCTTAAACGGCAAAGACACAATGGCAGGGGGCACCATCATCATCCCCATGGACATCAACACAGCGGCAACCACCAGGTCGATGATCAGGAACGGCAGGAAGATCAGGAACCCAATCTGAAACGCGCGGGCGATTTCTGAGAGCATAAAGCTGGGCACCAGCACAGACAGCGGTGCGTCCGGGCCGGGCTCTGTGTTCACAGTGTCAGGACGCAGGGACGCAAGGTGCGTGTAGGTGTCCGGGTCCAAGCGCGCGGCCATAAACTGACGGAAGGGTTCCGCAGTCAGCTCAAAGGCGGTTTCGATGTCGATCAGCTCGGCCATCAGAGGTTCAACCCCTGTGGTCCAGGCCTGGGTAAACACCGGCTCCATGACATAATAGGTCAGGAACATTGCCAGCGAGACCATCATCATATTGGGTGGCGACTGCTGCAAGCCAATGGCCTGACGCAGGATCGAGAGTACCGTCACGATGAATGGGAAACAGGTGACCATGATCGCAATCCCTGGCGCGAGGCTGAGGACCGTGATCAGAAGGAATACTTGAATGCTGCGTGCCGTCAGCGAGCCGTCTTCGGTGATCGGAAGGGACAGATCCTGCGCGGCGGCGGGGTCTGCCATAAAGAGAAAGACGGTGGAAAAGGTGACGGCAAGAATTGCCGCGCGGATCATCCCAAGCGGCTTTCGAATTCTGCCACTTCGGTCAGACGCACGGCCAACTGGCCTTCTTGTCCACCTTCCATTTCTTCGAGCTCGCCCCGGGCGATGAGTTTATCACCGACATAAAGTTCAACCGGATCATCCACGCGTTTGTCGAGCGCCAGAACGGAATTTTCGTTCATGTTCAGCAGATCGCCAATCAGTGGGCGCGCCTTGCCTACAGAGATGGTGATCTCCACAGGCACAGAGGTGAACGGGTTACCGGAATCGGGTTTGAGAGTTGGATCAGCCATTCTGGGCCTCCTTGCGTGTTTCATGTGTGAACGCGGTCATTGCGCCAGCGACGGCTTCCAGAACCTCGCTGAGATCAATCAGGCGTTCGCGTTGGGCAAACTCAAAACGCACCTGGCCTTCTGCCAAGCTTTCGTCGCGCACCACCTCAACGGGCAGCTTCTTGTCTTCGGGCAGCACGTCGATGACCGGCTGGTAACAATCCGGCGCCGTGGACAGCACCACGGGCGTCTCGCTATTTTCGCGCACAATCTTGTGCAGCTGTTCCACAGCCAAAGCGCCAACAGCCTGCCGGGCCAGCTCTGGCAGGACTGTCATAATGGCCTTTTCCACCGTGGGGGCGAGATCCGCGAGAATCGCCTCGCGGGCCTCGTGGTAGGTGAAGGAGAGGTCGTTCAAACGACCGGCAAGCGCGGCGGACACGCTGGCGTGCTCCTCAGATTTAGCGCTGATTGCGTCATCCCAACCCGCTTTATAGCCCTGCTCAAAAGATTCGAGCATTTCATCTTCATTGCCTTCATCCGGCACTGCGATAGGTTCAGGTTCAGGAGCGTTGATGCCGCCAAAATCCTCAAAAAGATGTGAAATCGACATCAAGCTTCCTCCCGATCATCCAGCCAGTGGCGGAGAATTTCGACGGTTTCTTCTTTGCGATCGCTGATCAGGCCACGCAGACGATCTGCGGCGTCAGATTGTGACATGCCGCCACCATCGCCGCCCAGCGCGGGCAATCCGCCGAGATCTGGCAGGCCACCGACGTCGCCGCCCATGTCCCCAATCGCCATTGGCATGCCCATATCACCGCCCATGTCCCCCATCATTGGCGCCATGGCCGGGAAATCACCGTCGTCGCCACCAAAGTCAGGCAGCATTGGAGCTTCACCCAGTTCGTTGAGCTCGCGGTTGCCGCTGCCGGCCAACAATGGGCGCACAACAAACAGACCCAGAACCAGCGCCACGATGGCCAGAACAGCGGTTTGAATAATCGACATCAAATCCAGCTCCATGCCTTTGAACATGGAAGATTCCGCCGTGGTGCCCATTGGCAGAACCGGCTGGAAGTTCATGGACTTCAGGGTGATGACGTCGCCTCGGTTTTCATCAAACCCAACAGCAGAAGCCACAAGTTCGCGCAATGCTTCAAGTTCTTGGTCTGGACGGGGTTCAACCACCGGCTCACCAAGATCATTTTCAGTTTGCGTGCCGTTGACCAGAACCGCCACCGTCATACGTTTTACCGCCCCTGGCTGACGCAGAATTTCACGCTGGGTTTCGGAGACCTCATAATTGATGCGCTCACGTGTTTCGCGGTTTTGGTTTGTGGAGCCAGAGTTTTCCGCCGCGTCGCCATCAGGCAAGTTGGAAGCCACTGTCACCTGACCGGAAGCATTCTGAGAATCGGTGCTGCGCTCTTCGGTGTCAGTGCTAATTGCCACCCGGCTGGCCGGATCAAAAATCCGTTCCGTGATGGATTCGGTTTCGGTTACGGTTTCAATGCTGACTTCAACAACGGCATTTCCCGGACCAACCCGCGCTTCCAACATGCGTTGCACAGCCAGGCGTGTTTCTTCTTCTTTGTTGTCGCCCACTTTGGTGGTGGTTTCGTCGGCCACGCCAACAAGACCGCCGCTGCCATCAATGACGGCAACATCTTCAGGTGACAGGCCGGACACAGCTGAGGCCACAAGAAATCGCAGGGCCTGGGCGTGTTTGTTTGGCAAATCTCCGGCAGGCGTGGTGATCGTCACGGAGGCGGACGGTTTGATATGCCGTTGAAATGGATTTGAAGACGCGTTGGCAATATGCACGCGGGCCTGGCTGATCAAAGGGCTGACAACAATAGTACGCGCCAGCTCGCCTTCTTTGGCGCGCCAGTAAGCTGCGTCAAACATTTGCGATGTTGTGCCAAAGCCGGACAGCGAATCGAGAAGCTCGTATCCCTGAGTCGTATTGGCGGGCAAACCTTCGCTTGCGAGCGTCATACGCAGCTCGTCGCGCATGCCGTTGGCCACATAAATTGAGCCTCCGCGCACTTCGTAAACCGCACCACGTTGTTCAAGGGCAGTCACGACTTCGCCGGCAGTACCGCTTTCCAAACCGCTATAAAGAAGGGACATTCCCGGTTTTGTGGCGACCCGACCCAATGACAATACGGTTGCAAAAACCGCAATGGTGGCCAACACGACGATCACCTTTCGCCGCATGTCCATACCAGTCCACATATTCAAAAATTGTTGCACGTCTGTTCTCCGTGGGATCGCACTTTCTGCACGACCGTCACAAACTGTTTCCCTCAACAGGCTTAACAATCGGTTAGTTTCTGTGTGGTTGAAGTTGCAGGGACAAAGAATTTGGAACCTGCGATGACTGACGAAAATGTCGAGACAGAGGGCGCACAGAAAAAAGCGTCAAAACTCCCTTTAATCATTGGGCTTGTGCTGGCTTTGGCTGGCGGCGGCGGCGGATTCTATGCCGTCTATTCGGGCATGATACTGGGAGATGATTCTGCTGAATTGGCCGAAGAATCGGCGCCAGCGGAAAAGATCGAAGCTCTACCCGACGTTGTCTACGTCGGCATGGACCCTCTTATTGTTTCACTGACGTCCAGTGGCGGGGCTGACTATCTGCGATTTCGTGCGCAGCTAGAGGTGCCCAGCGACCACCAGGAAGAAGTTGAGCGGGTGTTGCCGCGGGTTGTGGATGTGCTGAACGGCTATCTACGCGCGCTCAACACATCGGACATCGAATCGCCGGACGCCCTGGTGACCCTGCGGTCGCAAATGTTGCGCCGCGTGCAAATTGTAACCGGACCTGAACGTGTTTCTGACCTTTTGGTCATGGAATTCGTGTTGAACTGAGGAGTGTCGAGATGAACTTGATTGCAGATATCTTGTTGGTAGCCGGTGCCCTCGGGGCAGGCATTTATTGTTTTGTTCTGGCGCGGCGCCTGTCGAAATTTAATGATTTGGAATCCGGCGTTGGTGGCGCCGTGGCCGTTTTGTCCGCGCAAGTGGATGACATGACGCGCACGCTTAAGGCCGCACAGGTCACCGCCGGAAAATCCACGGAACGACTCGAAGCGCTGACACAGCGTGCGGAAGGAGTTTCTAAACGTCTTGAGCTCATGATGGCGGCCATGCACGACATCGAAGACGCCAAACCTGCAAAAGCCAAAGCCGCGCCAGAAGCGGAAACAACTGCTCCAGAACCCGCCAAGGAAGACGCCCCGGTTGCGGAGACTGTATCGGATGAGGTCGAGGCCGGAGCGTCTATTGAAACAGCTGACGACGAAGATTGGGCTAAAATTCAGGCCGAAGCGCTTGCTGCAGAGGAAGCCAAGTTGATCCGCCGCGCCAAGAAAAAAGCCAAAAAGAAAGCCCAGAAAAAGGCGGCCATGGCTTTGGCCGCAATGCAGGCAGAGGCCACACCAGCGGCCCCTAAACCAACGGCAGAGGCCAAAGAGCCGGAAGCCGGCCCCATGTTTAAACGCCACGTCGCCTAATTGGAGCGGATGCGATGAAAAAAGACGTCAAAAAATCCCGCGCCAAAGCAGCGGCCGAAACGCTGACCAAGCCGGGGGCTCCGGCTGTAAAGCCGAAAGCCAAGAAAAAAGTACGCCGGAAGCAGTCCAAAGGAAGTCTGTTTCTGATCGCGACGTTTTTGATTGCCTCCGCCACTGTGCGTGTGGGCATCAGCGCCAATGAGGCTATGGCGCGTGAAGAGCCGCTTTTTGACTCGCCGCTTGCCAATATGGCAAAGCCGGAAAGTTGTGAACCGCCTGAAGATCTACGCGAGCTGATGGCCGTATTCAAAGAACGCGAGCAGCGTATTGAGCAGCGTGAATCTGAAATAAAAAACCGCCTGCAGGCCCTGAATCTTGCAGACGGCGAGGTCACGCGCAAACTGGCGGCTTTGGAAGATGCAGAAGGGCGCTTGCGCGGTCTGATTGCGCTGTCGGAGACCGCTGCCGAAGACGATCTGCTGCGCCTCACCCAAGTGTATGAAACCATGAAACCCAAAGATGTGGCCGCTCTATTCGAAGAGATGGACCCAAAATTCTCTGCTGGTTTCATCGGACGCATGAAGCCGGAATCTGCTGCAGGAATCATGGCCGGCATGACTCCGGACGCGGCTTACACAATCAGCGTTATTTTGGCCGGCCGGAACGCAAATACACCCACCGAATGAGAACTTGTTAACCGGCGCCAGCCTATGGTCGCTAGGAAACGTGAATAGGAGTTTAGACCGTGATCGGCATTATTGGCATCGCTGTTGTTTTTATCATGGTGTTGGGCGGATACGTTCTGGCCGGTGGTAGTCTTGGGCCTATTATGAAGGCGCTGCCTTTTGAGATGATCATCATCGGCGGCTCCGGTGTTGGTGCCTTTCTGGTGTCAAACGATGGCTCCGTGGTGAAACACACACTGAAAGACCTCGGCAAAGTGTTCAAAGGTCCAAAGTGGAAACCGGAAGATTATCGAAACCTGCTATGTCTGTTGTTTGAGCTGATACGATTGGCCAGGAAAAACCCTGTTGCGATCGAAGAGCACATCGAAAACCCCGATGAATCGAGTATTTTTTCCAAATACCCGCGCATTATGGCGGACAAAGAAGCCATCAATCTGATTGCGGACACCATGCGTTCAGCCTCCATGAACTATGACGACCCGCATCAGGTGGAAGAAGTTCTGGAGAAGCGAATCGAAGCCAGCTTCCATCACGCCATGCATCCCAACCATGCATTGCAATCGTTGGCAGATGCGTTGCCTGCCCTTGGGATTGTTGCTGCGGTTTTGGGCGTTATCAAAACCATGGGTTCAATCGATCAGCCGCCCGAAGTTCTGGGTAAGATGATTGGTGGCGCGCTTGTCGGCACGTTCCTCGGGGTGTTCCTGGCCTATGGTCTGGTGGGTCCGTTTGCCGCGAAAATCAAAAGTGTGGTCGAAGATGAAGCGCATTTCTATCAGCTGATCCGTGAAGTGCTGATTGCCAACCTGCACAACCACTCGCCAAACATTTGCATTGAAGTGGGGCGTCAGAACACACCAGGTCACAACCGCCCGCAGTTTGCGGAGCTGGAAGAAGCGCTGGCCGAAGTGAAGAAGGAAGCGGCATGAAACAGCTTCTGCTTGCTGTTCCATTGGTTTTGGCAGCCTCTGCGGGGGCTGCACAAGACGTGCTCTTCCGGTCTGGCGAGCACGAAGATTTCACCCGTTTGGTGGCAACGCTGCCATCCTCAGAAACCGATTGGACCGTGTCGCGGGATGGGCGGTTTTACACCATCAAAATTGACGGTGACGCCGTTAACCTGCGCACCAGCACAATCTTTGACAAGATCCCCCGCGATCGGCTGGCCAATATCGTCGCCAATGACGCCGCTGGCGAATTGGAGTTGGAGCTGGCCTGTGCTTGTCGCGTGGTGTCAATTCCCTATGACGGGCGCTATGTGATTTTTGACATTCGGGACGATCTGCCGCCTGCGCAGAACGACGACCTGCCTCAAGTGCCGCTGTCGTTTGGTGAAGCTGTTGCAACAGAGAAACCTCAACGTCAGTTCCGGTTTTCCTCGATCGAGGCGGCAAAACCTACGCCAAAGCCTGTGCAGATGGCAGAAACAAAGCCCAAAGAAGATTACTCGGACCTGCTTGCGCTGGATAATTTTGTGGAGCGCAAAGCCCAGGTGCAAGTCTTGCGTGGCGACCTGATCAAACAAGTTGACCGCGCCGCCGATCAAAACCTGCTGCACGCCCAAACTCCGCCAGTCGGCAACGGGCTGGTTGGCAAGCCTGTGAAAATGGCGGAGTTGCCTGTACTGAACAGCTCTGATCATGTGCCGCCACAAGCGGCTATCGGACTGGAAGGCCAGGATCTCAATATCGTCGCCTACAACGTGATTGACGAAGTGGGGCGGGACATTGCTGCGCTTCTGAGCGGTCAGGTGGCCACGGGCATGTGTCTGCCGGACACCGCTGTCAACTTGGCAAACTGGAGCGGCGACGGCACGTTTGTGCAAGAACTTGGCCGTCTGCGCCAAGAAGTGGTGGGCGAGTTTGATCGCACCAACGAAGAGGCCTTGCGTGAGCTGGCACAGCTCTATGTGCATTACACTTTTGGTGCCGAAGCGCTGCAAATTCTGGAGCTTTTGCCAGAAAGTGGTGAAAACAGCATTCTGAGCGCAATGGCGTACATTATGGACGGTCACGTACCACCCGTCAGCAATGCGACCTTTGCAAATCAAGGGCATTGCTCTGGCAACACCGCGCTTTGGGCAGCCCTGTCCGGGGAAACGCTGGTTGGCGACAGTGCGGTCAAAGGCGCGCTGGACGCCTTGCAGAAAATGCCACTACACCTGCGGGAGTACCTTGGCCCCAAACTGAGCAACCGACTGGTGGCACAGGAGCAAACCGAGGCCGCAACGCTGGTGCTCAATGGCATTGAACGCACCTCACCGAAACCCGACGTGAACTACGATTTTGCCGAAGCAACTTTGAATGCGGAGCTTGGCAACACCGAAGAAGCTACAGAGGCGCTGACCGAAATTGCCACTCAGAATTCCGACATTGCGACCGCTGCCGTGATCGACTTGATCGACACCCATGTGAAACAAGGTGTGCCACCTTCCGCGGAGACCGTTTCGCTGGTGGGCGCGTTGGCGGTTGAACACAAGACCGGTGCCATGGGGCCGGACTTGCGCCGCGCCCACGCGCTGGCACGCATGTTGGAGCATGAATTTGGCCCAGCCTTCAAGATTATCAAAGACATCGAAACCCGAGACGGTGGCAAAGCCGCTGCAGAGGTGCGCACCCAGCTTGTGCTGGCCGTTTTGGAACATGCCGATGATTTTGAAGTGATTTCCTGGTCCATTCAGGAACGCCTCGCGGCACCGGGACGTATCTCATCGGACATTGCGCTGAAACTGGCACAGAAAACGTTTGAGATGGGATTCTTGGGCGAAACCAAGCGCCTGATGCAGGCGGCACAAACAGACATTCCGAGCGATGAGAAACGCGTCCTGAACGCACGTTTGGCCTTGGCGGAAGCCTTGCCGAAACGGGCCGAAGCAGAGCTTATGGGTATGGAAACTCCCCTTGCAGACCGACTTCGGGCGCGAGCAAAGGCCATGGCCGGGGATCACGCTGGAGCGGCCCGACTGCTTGCAAAACTTGGCGAGCGTGGCGCGGCGGAGACAGAAGCCTGGCTAGACGGCGATCTGGCCTCCTTGACCGCGTCAGAGAACGAGATCCTCAGACGGGCCTCGACACATCTCTTGCCCCCTGAGGAAACCGCTGAGATCGACGCCTCAACCGATCGTGTCACCCAGGGCATGCTTGCGCGCAACCGCGCCCTGCTTGAAGGCGCTGAAGAAAGCCGTGGGGTATTGGGCGATTTGCTGAACTTGCACAGCCTATCTGAGCCGTCTTCTTAATCACGGTTACCAAATCGTAAGAAAGCACCGATAGCTTGGGCCTCGAACTGGGGCAGAAAGCTATCGGTATGATAAAACAGTACGTTTTCAACGCGGTGACGCGAATCTATTGCGTCACGCCTAAGACTGCTCAGCGCGGTCTTAGGGGGCTTCTGGCAAGTCTCATCTTTGCCATCACCACA
>NZ_CAJXIV010000117.1 GCF_913054185.1 uncultured Shimia sp. | reverse complement strand
AGCGATGCTTTGGCACCGCAGTCCCAATTGGGGCGGGATGAGGTGCGGTACTTTGTGCCTGAAGAAGGCACCGTGTTGTGGGCGGATGTGCTGGTGTTGCCAAATGACACAGAGCATTTGGCGCACAGCCATCAGCTGTTGCGCTATATGAATGAGCCGGAAGTGCTTGCCAAAGTGTCCCAGTTTTCGCTCGCGTTGACGGACATCCCGATGTCACACGTCGCAATGCAGACCATTGACCGAGAGATTTTGGAGCAGGTGGCCCCCAAAGACCGGCGGGATAAGTTGTTTATGCTCACGCCGCGCACAGGAGCAGAGAAACGCGTTTTGGACCGTCGGTGGCGGCGGATGCAACTGGGCATGTAAGCCGCAGGATCAGTACGACACCGGCCCGTCTGCTTTGTTCAGCATCACGCCAAGGATGGGTTTTACCTCTGACAGGATTTGCTCAACCTTGGTGATGTCCTCGGCAGTGGAAATGCCGCCTCCGGCAACCACAAGCACAGCGTCGACATTGGGCAGGAAGCCCAGCACATCATCAAATTCCAGCGCCGGTGGCATGTCAAACAACATGAGATCGGGGCACAGCGCCTCTTCAAGCTCTGCGAGCACCTCAGCGGTCATCTCGTTCTGAAACAGCTCCGCGGAATTCTCACTGGCGGTATCGTTGAGCGCCACCGCGAGGTTGGGTTGCACCCGTTGCAGGAAGTTCTCCGGAGCAATGACCCCGCTCAGGTAATCAGCCATGCTGTCTGGCGCAGTCAGGTTCAGCGTCTTGGCGAGGCTGGGCGCGCGCAGGTCCATATCCAGCATCACCGTGCGCACGGAATCCAGGCGCGCAAAGGCCATGGCCAGATTGGTGGTGACAAAACTGCTGCCGCAGCCGCGCGTTGGGGCGGTGACCGCGACACGGCTCCAGCCATGTTCGTTGAGGGCTTGCAACAGACGGGTGCGCAGCATGTCAAACGCCGCATGGGCCGGATGGCTGCGGGTCGCGCTGACAATGAAGTTTTTCTCCAGATCGGCGTCGTTGAGCGCAGCCACAGTCAGGCCGTCCCAGAACACATCCGGATCATGCACAGCCGGCAGCCGCGCCTCCTCGTGTGATGCGTCGGGGGCCTCGTCGTCGGCGAGGTCAGTCTCGTGGGTCTGATCTGTGCTCATGGCGCGTGAATCCGCTCTGTTTGAGACAAAATTAGCAGAGCAATGCGGACAAAAGAAAGGCGCTATTGCGGAGATAGGGCGACGTGGCGTGTTAGACGGCGTTCCATCGACTGAAGATTAAGGCGATTTCGCTCTCCACCTTGGCGCGCCTGGGATGGCCTGCCTCGGCGTAGAAAGCATGGGCAGCGTTGGGTAACACGGTGGCCATGTCAGGTACGGTTGCCAGCCACTTATCAGTGGGGCGGCCGGGATCGTTGTCGCCAAAATAGGCCTGTGTCGGGATTGGTAGGGCGGGTTCGTCCCGCAATCGGGTGGAGGAGACACAGATCAGACCGGCGAGTGAAGCACCGGCTTGAACGGCTTTCCACAGAGCCGTGCCACCGGCGCTGTAGCCGAGGCCAATGAGGTGTCGCTGATCGGTCAGCCGGTCACGCAATGCGGCCACGGCCTGTCGCATGCCACCGTCCTGAAAAAGATGGTGATGCAGGGCTTCGCCGCTGAGCGCGGGTTGGTTGCAGAGATCGCCTAATGACAGGCGCGCTGTCACGGGCAGGCTGCTACTGAAACACAACTCTGGTTCCGGCGCACCGTGGATGTCGGTGACAACAATCAGGGAGGTCTCAGAAGCCAAGCAGGTTGGCCTCATCAATGGCCCTGGTCAGGAAGACATCGCGGCGGCGTTCGGGCTCCCAGCCCAGCACCTTTTTGGGATGGCTGTTGTCAAACGGCGAGAAATGCGCGCGGCTTTTCCAATCGGCCAAGGATGGGTTGGACAGACCGCCGCGACGCAGCACCTGTTTCTTCAGGACATACTTCACAGAGGCAGAGGCATAAAACGCGGTCAGGTTGCCGGGCTTCACTTTTATCCGCGCGCCAAGGCGGGCGTGGATCGCATCAAAGTAATCTGTGGCAGAGAACATTGGCTCGCCCACCAGATTGAAGCTCTGGCCCAGGGCATCGTCGTTTTCTGCCATCAGGATCAGCCCTTCGGCGATGTCCTCATTGAGCACAAACGGCAGGATATGCTTGCCCTTGCCCCAAATCCGCACCGCGCCCGCACCATGCCAGCGGCCAATGCCCCAGTGCTGCAACGGCCCGCCTTTGCCCAGCACAATGCCGGGACGGGCGATCACCAGCGGCAGGCCGTGTTTGCGGTGCATCTCAAGCAGTCGCGCCTCACATTCCGCCTTAGACCGCGCGTAGATGTTGCGGTCGGTCATGTCGTCGCCAAAGCCCAGACTTTCTCGGATGGTCACGTTGGGATCAGACATGTCGTAGCTGGCGATGGTGCCGGTGTAGATAAACCGTTTCACGCCGGCCGCCTGCGCCGCCTGGGCGATGGTTTCGGTGACGGCCACGTCGTTTTTTAATGCCGCCTCCCATGTGGCGTCCATGGATTTGCCAAGGTGATAGACAATTTCGATGCCCTCCATCGCCTGGGCCAGCTGATCCGGATCGCGCAAGTTGGCGCCAAACAGCTCCACATGGTCAGCGATGTCATCAAACGGCCCGGAGGTGCCGCGTGACAGAACACGCACGTCGCGGCCTTGGGCGACCCAAGCGCGGGTCAGGTCGCGGCCAATAAAGCCGGTGCCGCCGATGATCAACACAGACGGCTTGGGTTTGGCGCGGCTGGCGGGCTTGGGTTTCTTGGCTGGTTTCGGCATCAGCGCAATGGCGGCATCAATCGCCTGCATCACCAGGGTTGCGTTGTCGCCGTGGAAACGGGCGTCGAGCGGGCGGCCCGAGCGGATCGCGCTGTAAAACGCCCCTGTCAGTCCGGCAAAAGACAACCCGTATGGCGACTTGCGATTCAGCGACACAAGCTGCCGTGCGCCATTCACCACACCTTCGCGCAAATGCTGTCCGGCGAGGCCCATCTGGCGCAGAAAGGGGTTGGCGACGATGTCAGCGGCGTTTTCGGCGTCCACGGTCAGCACATCATGGGCGTAATCATAGCGCGCGGTGGCGGTGGAGCCGTGCAGGATCACCGAGCGGTCGTCCATGGTTTCCACCAGCGATAGGTTCAGAGTGATCGAGACATCTCCAGCCGACGCGAGAATGCGCCAACCTTGCGGACGTGTGGTGTCGCCGGGGATCTCGACGGGCTTGGACAGGCTGAGATGCTCGATGGCGAGGGGGCCAAAAAGGTCCACCGCAAAAGCAAACAGATGGGGCCCCAGCTCCAGCAGCATGTTTTGGGGATCGCGCAGCAGCCACAAGCCATATGGCCCGGAGCGCAGCGGCATCATCGGGAAGTTCCAGTTGATCTCCGCGCTGGCGACGCGACCAATCTCGCCGGACTCAAGCCGGGTTTTGAGGCGCTGATAGCCCGGCGTGCCCATGAAGTTGTGCCCGGCGGCAAACACGCGGCCCGCGTCAGAAGCGATCTGCTGGATTTCGGCGGTCTCCACACCGGACAGCGCCACCGGTTTTTCCACTAACACGTGATGGCCCGCGGTCAGGCAGGTTTCGGCCAGCGACCTATGGGTGCCGGGCGGCGTGACGATGTGGATGGCGTCGGCCACTTTGGCGGAAAGCAGCTTGTCCAGATCAGTGTAGGCGGCAATGCCATAGGACTGCGACAATGCATCAGCGGCGGCGCGGGATTGGTCACAGACGGCGACCAGTTCCACGCCCGGCGTGGCCAGAATGGCGGCGGCGTGCCAGTCAGCGATGTAACCAGCCCCCAAAAGGGCGGCGCGGATCGGGCGGTCGTCAGAAAACGTGTTCATGCTCATTTATACTCGATGATGTGCATCGCGCGGCCGCGGAGGCGCCGCCAATGGAACAGGATCATGCCCATCACATTGGGCAGCTTGGACAGGGTCAGAAGGCGCGCGTGGCGCCAGGCTTCCCAATAAGGCAGCCCCTCACGCACGAGGCCGTTTTTGGTGCGGATGTAGTTGGCGACATAAATTGTGAGCACCAGCAGGAACAGCAGGGCGCTGTCCATCAGGCCCCAGAGAGCGAGCAGGGGCAGGAGTAGGCCATAAATCGCGCCGCGCAGTTGCTCTTTGCGAAAATACGGCGGGTGCATCCAGCCCACTTGGGCAAAGCCATGGCCGGTGCGTACCGCGCGTTGCCACCACTGGCCAAAGCGCAGCATGGCGGCGTCATGGCGGGTCATTTCTTGTGGCAATCGGCGCAGCTTCCAGCCCGCTTTGCCAAGGCGCACGCAGAATTCGTCGTCTTCAGCAGCAATCACTGTGGCGTCAAACCCAGCTGCGTCCACGAAAGCTTTGGAACGCACCATCATATCGCCACCACAGGCGACAATCTCACCCGCTGGACGGTGCCATTCAAAGTCGCACAACGCGTTGTAGACACTGCGTTCGGGATAGAGCTCCGCGCGCCAACCGGTGATCAGGCCAAGGCTTTCATCTTCGCGCAGGGCCTTTTCCCCGGCCGCGATCCAGCCGTCGACCACGATGCAATCGCCATCCACAAATTGCACAAACTTCGGCAGGTCGCCGGTTTGCGCCAGCGCGTCAAATCCTGCTTGCCGTGCGCGGGCGGCGGTGAAGGGCAATCTGCTGTCCAGTTCGACCACCAAGGCACCAACTTTACGGGCCTCAGCCACGGAATTGTCCCAGCTGCCGCTGTCGACATAGACCATCTCCACGCCCTGTGCTTTCAGCGATGCGAGGCAGGCGATCAGCCGTTTGCCTTCGTTGCGACCAATGATGATGGCGGTGGTGCTCATGTGAGATCCCCGTCCAGCAGCTGACCCAAACGCGCAGCCTCTTTTTTGATATCAAAACCCTTTTCAACCATCGCGCGACCTGCGATGCCCATCGCTGTGGCACGGGCAGGATTGGCGAGGATTTTGCCAATGGCAGCGCTGAGGGCATGCGGGTTTCCGGGCGGCACCAACAGTCCGGACGCGCCGTCAGTCACAAGCTCTGGAATGCCCGCGATGTGGGTGGTCACAACGGGGCGTCGCGCGGCCATGGCCTCCATCAGCACCACAGGCACGCCTTCGGCAAAGCTGGGCAGGACAAAGAGGTCAGAGGCGGCCAGCGCCTCAGCCACTTCGGATTGCGATTTGTAGCCCACAAACGAGACGTTTTCAGACAGCCCCGCCGCCTCGGTCTGATGCTCCAGCGCTTTACGCCCCGGACCATCGCCGATCACGGTGAGGTGGATTTTGGGAAACTCGGCTTTCAACGGTTCCAGCGCGCGCAATAAGATTGGCAGGCCTTTGACGGGTGCGAGGCGCCCCACAAACAGCAGGTTGGTCTCGACCGGATCTTCGCCCGCGTCATAGCGTGACGGCTCCACGCCACAGTGGATGATGTGCAGCTTGGCCCAGTGTTTGGGATCGCTAAACGCCATCGCCTGAGAGCGGCAGAAGTGGCTGATACAGGCGACAAAGGTGGCGCGTTTGATTTTCTCGTCTAATCGCCAATGGTCCGGGGCAAAGAAGATGTCCGGCCCGTGCAGGGTAAAGCTATAAGGAATGCCAGACAGCTCGCTCATCAGCATGGCCACGGTGCAAGATGACTTAGCGATGTGGTTGTGCAGATGCCGCACGCCCTTTTTGCGCAGATGTGCGGCCAATACGGCCGCCTCGGCAAAGTAAAACAGCTGAAAGATCAGATTGCGAAAGCCGGGCGGCGCGGTTTTGAGGGCCAGCACCAAGGCTTTGAAAAACCGCGCAGGGTTTCGAAACAGCGCGCCAAAGATCGCGCTCAACAAAGTCACTGGTGATTTGGCGGCAGCGAGTATGTAGAAGGTGGCTTTGGCCTCGGCCTTTTGCTCGTCACCCACCAGATGTTCCACACCTGTGCGGCGCACGGAGCAGGTTTCCACCTGTTGGCCTTGCGCACGCAACGCCGCAACCTCGCGCTGGATAAAGGTATCAGTTGCGCGGGGGTATTCGCCGGTCAAATAGGCGATCGGGGTCTTTTCTGTGTCGTTCACGACGGCGGGGCCTGCTGCTCTTGCTGCTCAATCGCCGCCTGCATCGCAGCCGCAAACGGCAGCATTGTGACAGGGCCAAGGCGATTGTGCATCATGGTGTTGGAATAGGTGACGGGACGGTGGCGGGCCTCCAAAACTGCGCGGCGCAGAAGGCCGGGCATGGAGGGGCTGTCCGGTGTGATAATGGCCACAAGCCGCCAGAGAATGAGCGGCGTGGGCAGGACGCGTTTGGGCCAGCCACAGGCGCGAAACGCAGTCAGGAAATCCGCACGGGTGGGGCAGTCATCATCCAGGATGTTGAGCGTGCCGACACCAGTGTTTTCATGGGCAGCTTTCACCAGCGCTTCGGCAGCCAGGTCGACGCGGCACAAAGGCACCTCTCCACCGCCGTCGATCTTCAGCAATGTGCTGCCCACCGCTGGGCCAATGTGGGCATTAAACAGGTGATCTGGCCCCCAAACAGCCCCAAGGCGCAGGATCGAAAGCGCGTATCCATAGAGCGACGCGCCATCCTGAAACAGAGTTTCTTGGGTGAGTTTGGCCTGCGCGTAGGTGTCTCGCCCTTCGGTGTTCACCGGTGTGGCTTCGTCCACCGTACCGCCTTTGGGCATGCCACTCACGTCATAGACCGACAGCGAACTCGCCAACACCACATGGGGCACCTGCGCGGCGATCACTGCGTCGATGACTGCCACCGAGGCGGCTACAGTGTCTCGCTCCTGATCTCCGGTCAGGGTTGCGGCACAGTGGATCACCGTGCGGATGCCCTCCAACGCTTTGGTGAGCTCGTCGCCGGTGTTGGTCAGGTCCATGGCGACGATTTCGACAGCTTCATCCGTCTGCCAGACAGCGGGCACTTTGGCCATGTCGCGCACAAAAAGCCGTAGGGCTTTGCCCTCGGCGCGGGCGCGTTCGACACAATGCCGTCCGATAAAGCCAGTGGCTCCGGTTATGGCAAGTGTGGCTGCGCTCATGTGGCCCACGGCATCGGCGCCATTGGGTCACAGCGCGTGGTCATGTCCTGGGCACAGCCATCCGCCCCGGCGTTCTGAATGGCGAGTGTGACCTCATTGAGATGCAGTGCAAAATCCGGCGACAGGCGGCAGGGTCGACCCTCGGCCAACGCGTCCAGCATCTCCGCCGGACCCAGTGCAAAGTTCATCGCAGCCGCGCCCCAGCGCGCCACCTTGGGGTGGGTGTCGCCTTTGATTTGTTGGCGCGTGCCAATCGGATGTTCGATAAGGCGACGGCGCAGGGTGAAGCGGCGGTGGAATTTGACGGGTGCGTCATTGTCCCAGGCCTGTTTCACCTGCAGCACGCCTTTGTCGCCAAACACGCGGATCTTGTGATCGTGGCTGGCCACAATTGAGCAGGTCAGCCGCGCGGTGATGCCGTTTTCAAAAAACAGCGTGGCGGTGGAGAAATCTGGCGTGCCCATTGCCTCTTTGCCCGGCAGACATTCGGCTGAGGCCGCCACCACACGGCGCACGGTGCCAAACATGCCAATCAGCCAGGTGAGGTAATAGCCTGCGTGCTCCAAAGTGCAACCAACGGCAAATTCATCCTGGGCGGGCCAAGGCGCGCCGCTTTCGCTTGTCCAATCCGCATAAGGCGCCTGTGGGATAAAGCCATCATCCAGTTCCGCGTAAATCAGGCGCACGGGGCCAGCGACATCCTCGCGGATGGCTTTTGCCAAGGTTTGCGCTGCTTCGCCGAGCACCGAACAAGGAGCGGAGGACAGCAGCAGGCCTTTTTGCGCGGCCAGTTCATGCAGGGCAATGGCATCGGCCATTTCCATTGCCAATGGCTTTTCGGAATAGACGTGATGCCCGGCTTCCAAACAGGCGCGAGACACATCGTAATGCGCGCCGGGATTGGTCAGGTTCAAGACCAGAGAGCCTTGGGGCAGGTTGCCCAAAAATCGCTCCAAACTGTCCGCTGTGTGCAGGTTCCAATGCTCGGCAAAGGCTTTTAGGCGCTCTGGATCGTGGTCATATACCTGCGTCACCGCGATGTCGGGATGGGCCGCAAAAGACCGCATGTAGAGGTCGGCGACAAAACCGCAACCAATGATCGACACACTGCGGGTTTGGGCGGCTGACATGGCGGGAATCCTTTTGAACCAATACCAAGTGACTATAGGTGTCTTGGTGTGAAATACCACCAAGGCGGGAGGCCAGGGCAGGGGAATTGTGGCGCTTTTGAACCACTTGAAGGAAATAACGGTGCAGTTTCTGACCTTGGGGGAAGGAGTTGGTAAGGTCTTGCCAAATGAAAGCCAAAGGACAGCCTGTGCAGTTTTCCACCATCAAGGGACCGGTGACGGTCAATGTTGCTGATCATGCGGCACTAGAGCGTGCGGTGCGGGCGCGGTTTGTGGCCCATGAGGGCTTTGCCTTGGCCACCATCAATCTCGATCATCTGGTGAAACTGGCCAAAGATGAAGGATTTGCCGCCGCCTATCTGGCGCAGGATTTTGTGGTGGCGGATGGCAATCCGATTGTGTGGTTGTCCCGCAAGGCAGAAAAGCCAGTGGAGTTGTTGCCGGGCGCGGATTTGGTGGTGCCTCTGGCGCAGTGGGCCGCAGAAGAAGGCACGCCGGTGGCGTTGATTGGCAGCACGGATGAAGCGTTGGGCGCGGCAGCTGAAGCTTTGAAAACACAAGCGCCGGGGCTGAAGGTGGTGGCCTGTATCGCGCCGCCGATGGGGTTTGACCCAGAGAGTGCAGCGGCAGAGGCCGTCTTAAAACAAGCGGCCGAGGCCGGCGCGCGGATGGCGTTTCTGGCGCTAGGCGCGCCGAAGCAAGAACGTTTGGCCGCACGGGGGCGGCAGGTTGTGCCGCAGTTGGGCTTTGCCAGTATTGGTGCTGGTTTGGATTTCCTCGCAGGCACACAAAACCGCGCCCCGGCCTGGGTGCGTAAACTGGCGCTGGAATGGCTCTGGCGTGCACTGAGCAATCCGGCCCGTCTGGCGGGGCGCTATCTGCGCTGCATCGGGATTTTGCCGCGCCTGATGAAAGAGGCGCGCGCGCAACGGGACTAAGTCGGAATTTGCCTCGGCTTGCGGCGTTTCAAACGCATGGCGTCTTTCATACGGGCTTTGAGGCCTCGGGGCGGTAGGATTTCGCGGTTCATCTCAAACACCGTTCCATTCAACGAAGACGCATCCCAAAGCGCCAATCCCGCGCCCCATTTGGCCGCCACGGCTGGATCGAGCCCTTCGGCCAGACCCATCTCGGTGTTGAGCATGCCGGGCATCCAGGTGCTGACCACAATTTTGGGCAAACGGTCGCCCAGATCAGCCACCAAAGCGCGGGAGAAGGTGGTCACCGCGCCTTTGGACACGGAGTAAGCCGCGCTGCAGGGCAGGGGGTGCATGTCCGCAAAACTCGACACGTTGAGAATGCGGCCGCGCCCCGCCTCGGTCATGTCCTTGAGCGCCTCAGAGGTGCAGGCCACCGTGCCACCAAGATTGATCGCCACGGTCTGCATAAAGCTTTCCGGCGTTTCATCCAGCATGTCGCGGTGCGGATAGACCCCAGCGTTGTTGATCAGGATTGAGACCGGCGCGATGGCGCGGATGGTCTTAAAGGCGGCGCGCACTTGTGAGGGATCGGAGACATCTGCCACCACCGGGGTGAAGCTGTCTCCGGCCAGAGCAGCGGTCTCGTCCAGCGCGCCTTTGCGTCGTCCCAAGCCTGCCACCAGCAGGCCGCGCGCACAGAGTTCTATTGCCAAGGCCCGCCCCAAACCTGAGCCAGCGCCGGTGATAACTGCCAGTTGCTTAGCCATGTTCGGTCTCCTTCAACGCAGCCGCCACCATTTCGCCAACGCGCAAGGCATTGGCGGCGATGGTCAGAGACGGGTTCACGCCCATGGAGGTGGGCATAAAGCTTGCGTCCGCCACCCAGAGGTTTTCTGTGCCATGCAATTTGCAGTTGCGATCCAGCACCGAGGTCTTCGGATCATCGCCAAATCGCAGCGTGCCACACGGGTGGCCAAAGTTTAACTCCGGCCCAGCGCCGGTGAAAGCCATGCGAATACCCTTGAGGCGCTGCTTCAACGCTTTGCGGAAGGCCTTGCGGCGCGACAGCAACTCTGGGGCCATGTCATAGGTGATCGCCAAGCGCCGCGGATCAGCGGAATCGTGAAACACGCGGTTCTCGGCATACGGCAGGTCTTCCAAAATGCCGACAAAGATTTTGGCGCTGCCAAACAGTTTCACGGCCACCATCGCAGGCAGGCGGGTGAACTGGCGCAGCCAGCGCAACTTGCGCAGGGGAGAGCGGTCAAACGCCATGTTGAGATAATGCACAATCTCGCCATATCGCGCCTCGACGCCCAACGCCTGCACCATGCCAAAGCGCTGTCCGTCCTGATGATAGAGATCACGAAAAGCGAGAGACTTGGATGCGCCTGTGCTGTGTTTGCCTTTTGGCGGCCACAGCGCAAACATCTCGTTCATGTGGAACATCAGATTGCGTCCGGCGAGGTCATGTTCGTTGCCCAAGTTTTGTGACGCCATCAGCAGTCGCGGAGAGTGCAAGGCTCCGGCGGCCAGCACATAGCTGCGTGCGGAGAGCGCGGCCTCAGCGCCTTTGCGCATCACCCTAATGCCGGTCACCGCGCCATTTTCGGAGATAATTTCCTGCACCTCGGTCAGGTCCAATAGGGTGGCATTGCCTGTCGCCAAAGCAGGTTCCACCCCGGCCGAGCGCCCATCCATTTTGCAATTGGTTGGACATTTGCGCCCTAGGTCGTGCTCAAAACCGTCTTGGTCGCGCACCGCCATATGGCCTTGATACGGGTTTAGACCAACCTCTTTCATGGCAGACATCAGGCCTTTGTCAGCTTCACTCATCACCGTGGGCGGAAAGAGATTGCCGTCTGGCTGCAACGGATCGGGTGTGCCGCGCACGTGATAGAGGGTTTCGGCGCGGTCCAAGTAGGGGAACATCTCAGCATAAGACACCGGCCAACCGCCGGTGGGATGCGGGTGCTCGTCGCTGTGGTCCAGGTCATGCGGCGCCGGGCGCTCCAAGGTGGCGGCGTAAAACACCGAGCTGCCGCCAACGCCCGCCCCCAATGGGGCGTTGAACGTGGTGGTCACACCATTCACGGTGGCTTCCAAAGGCTCGGGCCAATAGCCGCGCACCAGCCGCGCCTCCCGGTCCCAGATGTTGGCGTTGAGCTCTTGTTCCTCGGCGCGCACGCCGGTGGGCCCGCGTTCGACAAACAACACCGACAAGCCTTGTTCCGCCAAATAGCGCCCAATGGTGCCGCCGCCCATACCGGTGCCAATGACAATCACATCCCAGGTTTGGGTGGTGGCGTCCTCAAGGGCACTCATTGTGTGG
>NZ_CAJXIV010000116.1 GCF_913054185.1 uncultured Shimia sp. | reverse complement strand
CGGAGACCACAGGCTTTGCTGTTTGCCTTGAGGAAATCCCGATGGCAGCGCCGGACGCAGCGGTCTCGTTGTGCAAAACCCAATTCCGTCGCCCGGTTCTGGAAAGTTCGGTTGTGAACGCGAAGGCGGGATGCCTGTATCCAAATAACGCCCGCATGTTGCGAGAGGCGCAGCTCAAAGGATTCAACAACACATTGACCTGTGACGTGATGGGCAATGTGGCGGAGACCGCCACCTCCAACGTGTTTATGGTGCGCGATGGCGAGGTGTTCACTCCGATCCCGAATGGGACGTTCCTCGCGGGCATCACCCGCGCGCGGCACATTGAAAACCTACGGGCCGATGGCGTGACCGTGCATGAAACAATTTTGGGCTATGGCGATTTTGAAGAGGCGGATGAGATTTTCCTGTCCGGCAACATGAGCAAGGTCACGCCGGTAAAAGCTTTTGAAGACCAGCAGTATCAAATTGGATCGATCACCCGCCGGGTGCGCGAGATGTATTGGGACTGGGCCGCGACCTCTGCCTGAGGTGACAGAAAGAA
This sequence comes from uncultured Shimia sp., assembly GCF_913054185.1. Classification (GTDB taxonomy): domain Bacteria; phylum Pseudomonadota; class Alphaproteobacteria; order Rhodobacterales; family Rhodobacteraceae; genus Shimia. Next base: position 11,056 of record NZ_CAJXIV010000116.1, on the reverse strand, counting down.
ACATTGCGCCCCAAAGCGCTAGGCGGCATGATCCCGGAAAGGGAGTGACAGGATGCGCAAGTTTCTCGTAGTGCTGGATGACAGCCGGGAATGTCTAAATGCGATGCGGTTTGCAGCGATGCGGGCCGCGCGCACCGGTGGCGGCGTGAAAATTCTGTCGATCATTCCACCGGAAGAGTTCAACCATTGGATTGGCGTTAGCGATCTGATGCGCGAAGAAACGCGGGAGCGGATCGAGGTGCATTACGAGGTGTTTGCCAAGTGGATGCGGGATCGCCAAGGCGTCGATCCCGAACTGAAGATCCGCGAAGGTGAAGCGGTCAACGAAATCCTCGCAGAGATCAAAGAAGACGAGGAGATTGGCGTTCTGGTGCTGGGTGCGGGCAATGACCGCAAAGGTCCAGGGCCACTGGTGTCTCAGCTGTCGCGCAACTCTGCCAGCTTGCCGGTTCCGATCACAGTTGTGCCAGGTGATTTGACCAAAGAGCAGCTGGAAGCTGTGACGTAAGTCCACAACTTTCAAACCTCAGTTTAGAATGAATCTAAACCTTGACTATTGCCTATCGCAGGCGCATATCAATCCCGATAGGAAAGGTCTGCCAATGTTCATTCAAACAGAATCCACACCAAACCCCGCCACGTTGAAATTCCTGCCCGGTCAGACCGTGTTGGAAATGGGCACCGCCGATTTCCCAACTGCGGACGGCGCGTCAGCCTCTCCTTTGGCGACCCGTATCTTTGCGGTGAACGGTGTGGCTGGTGTGTTCTTTGGCAATGATTTTGTCACCGTGACCAAGGCCGACGGTATTGAATGGGATCATATCAAACCGTCCATTCTTGGCGCGATTATGGAGCACTTCCAATCCGGTCAGCCAGTTCTCGCAGGTGATGCGGCGGCGCCCTCGGGTCACGCGGAGCACACTGGCGAAGATGGCGAGATTGTCGGCCAGATCAAAGAGCTTCTGGACACACGCGTGCGTCCTGCTGTGGCGCAAGATGGTGGTGACATCACCTTCCACGGCTTTGATCGTGGCGTTGTGTATCTGCACATGCAAGGTGCCTGCGCCGGTTGCCCGTCGTCTACATTGACCCTGAAAATGGGCATCGAGAACCTGCTGCGTCACTACATCCCGGAAGTGACCGAAGTGCGCCCTGTAGCGGTGTAAGCCAACAGCATGACCACACCTTTGGTACTTAGCTTTGATACATCGGCCGCGCATGTCGCGGCCGCTTTGCTGTGCGGGAACCAGATCATCGCGCGCAAGGTTGAAGAGATGAAGCGTGGGCAGGCCGAACGGCTGATGCCGATGTTGGAAGAGGTGCTGGCCGAAGGAGGCAAGACCTTTGCCGATCTGGATGCGATTGGCGTTGGCGTTGGGCCGGGGAATTTCACCGGTATTCGGATCTCTGTGTCAGCCGCCCGTGGTCTGGCGCTCGGCCTTGGTATTCCGGCTGCAGGTGTGAACAGCTTTGATGCCATTGAAGCAGGGCTAAGTGGTGACGGCGTGCCAATGGTCAGTGCTCCGCGTGCCCAAGGGTATCTGTTTCCCAAAGGAGGTACGCCTTACTTGGCCTCCGAAGAGGAATTGGCACAGGCCGCTCAAAACGCGCCTTTGGTGACGCCAGAGGCGGAAAGCCTTGTGGAACAAATCGCACGGCTGGCAGCACAACGGTACCAAGACAATCCCATGCGCCCTGCCCCGCTTTATATCAAACCAGCCGATGCGGCGCCTCCAAAAGACCCGGCGCCAGTGATCCTGCCATGACGCCAGAGGTGATGGCGGCGATTTATGCGGCAGCCTTTCCCAATGGTCGCGCTTGGAGTGCTGCTGAAATTTCGGACATGTTGGCCTCGTCATTGATTTTTGCCATCAAGGGTGACGTGGGGTTCGCAATCGGACGGGTGATCGTAGATGAAGCTGAGCTTTTGACCATCGCAGTGGCGCCGGATCATCAAGGCAAAGGTTTGGGCCTTGTTTTGCTGGATCAATTTGAAACCGAATCAAAAACACGTGGAGCGTGTTGGGCGATTTTGGAGGTCGCGCAGGACAATGCGGCTGCGCTTGCGCTCTATACCCGGTCAGGCTACGAAATCTGCGGTGAGCGGCCCGGCTACTACAGCAGACCTGATGGAGAGCAAATCACTGCCAGCCTTATGAAAAAGGCGTTAAGGTAGCGATAGGTGTGATTCGAGATCGGTCATTTTTGCCCAAACGGTCAAAAAACCGTTGACGCTAACGGTCTCAATCGCCTTAGTAACACGATGATCCGGCGGGATCTAAACAATAGACGGGACGGCAGCTCGCCAAAACAACGACCGACCCGCTCAATATATATGGGAGACATTTATGAGCCTCATGCACAAATTCCTCGGCGCAGCCGCGGCAGCAGCTCTTTCCGCAGGTGCAGCCCTGGCAGAGCCAGCGCTGATCTTTGACCTCGGCGGCAAATTTGACAAATCTTTCAACGAAGCAGCCTTTGGTGGCGCGACACGTTGGGCCGAAGAAACCGGCAACACATTCCGCGAAATCGAACTGCAGTCCGAAGCTCAGCGTGAGCAAGCTCTGCGTCGCTTTGCTGAAGCGGGCGCCAACCCAATCGTGATGACCGGCTTTGCCTTTGGCAACGTGCTGAGCGAAGTGGCACCAGATTACCCTGACACCAAGTTTGCGATCATCGACATGGTTGTGGACGCGCCAAACGTACGTTCCGTTGTGTTCAACGAGCACGAAGGCTCCTACCTGGTTGGCATGATGGCCGCACAAGCGTCCAAGTCCGGCACCGTGGGCTTCATCGGCGGCATGGACATCCCGCTGATCCGTAAGTTTGCCTGTGGCTACGTTCAGGGCGTAAAAGCTGTGAACCCAGACGCCACTGTGATCCAGAACATGACCGGCACCACCCCTGCCGCGTGGAATGACCCGGTAAAAGGCTCTGAGCTGACCAAAGCACAAATCGCACAGGGCGCGGACGTTGTATACGCAGCGGCTGGCGGCACTGGCGTTGGTGTTCTGCAAACCGCAGCGGATGAAGGCATCCTGTCTGTGGGTGTGGACAGCAACCAGAACCACCTGCACTCCGGTAAAGTTCTGACATCGATGATGAAGCGCGTGGACAACGCGGTTTATGAAGCGATGACAGCTGGTGTTGACCTGGAAACAGGCTTCAACGTGATGGGTGTGGCCAACGGCGGCATCGACTACGCCATGGACGAGCACAACGCAGCACTCGTGTCTGCGGACATGAAGGCGTCGGTTGACGGTGCGAAAGAAAAGATCGCATCCGGCGAGCTGGCTGTGCACGACTACATGAGCGACAACACCTGCCCAGTAGAATAAGCAGATTCCGGGATCAAACCCGGAGCTCTTTATGGGGGCCGTACCATTGCGGTGCGGCCCTTACATCTTAGAGGGGGACACTCAGATGGTTGATGCGTTAAACGCATTCTTTGTCGCGTGGGGAGACACCGACGCTACAAAACGCTCAGAAGCCCTCAAAGGGGCGCTGGCGGACAAATTCACTTACATTGATCCACGATCCGAAGCACCCATCGCCGACTTGGACGCGCTCAATGGCTATGTCGGCATGTATGCGCAATATGCGCCCGGTGCGACGGCGGCCGTGGTGAATACCAGCGAGACCAAAGGCCATCACCGACTGACGGTGGCTTTTCGCATGGCTGACGGCAAAGAACAGCTGGGCCAATACTATGTGGAACTTGACGCCGACGGCCGCGCCACGCGGATGATCGGCTTCGCAGGACTGGGAGAGCCTGAATGACGGCGCCTGCCATTGAACTCAAAGGCATTTCCAAAGCCTTTGGCCCTGTCCAGGCAAACAAGGACATTTCGATTTCGGTGCAACCGGGCACCATTCACGGCATCATCGGCGAAAACGGCGCGGGCAAATCCACGCTGATGTCGATCCTCTACGGCTTTTACAAAGCCGATGCCGGGGAAATCTTCATCAAGGGTGAAAAGACCCTGATCCCGGACAGCCAAGCCGCAATCCGCGCGGGTATTGGCATGGTGTTTCAACACTTCAAGCTGGTAGAGAATTTCACCGTGCTCGAAAACATCATTCTGGGTGCCGAACACGGCGCGATGCTGAACAGCTCGCTGGGCAATGCCCGCAAGGAGCTGAAACATCTGGCCGAGGAATACGGGCTGAATGTGAACCCGGATGAGGTGATCGAGAACCTCTCTGTTGGACACCAGCAGCGGGTGGAAATCCTCAAGGCTCTGTATCGTAAAGCAGAAATCCTCATTCTGGATGAGCCAACCGGCGTGTTGACGCCAGCGGAGGCGGACCAACTGTTCCGCATTCTGGACCGTCTGCGCGAAGAGGGCAAAACCATCATCCTGATCACACACAAGCTACGTGAGATCATGGAATACACCGACACCGTGTCCGTGATGCGGCGTGGTGAAATGACCGCAACGGTGAAGACGTCAGAGACCTCGCCGGAGCATCTGGCAGAGCTTATGGTGGGCCGGAAGGTTCTTTTGCGGGTGGACAAGAAGCCTGCGGAGCCGGGCGCAACTGTGCTGGACATCAAAGGTCTGCGGGTTGTGGATGAGGCTGGCGTGGAGCGCGTGAAAGGCATCGACCTGACTGTGCATGCTGGTGAGATTGTTGGCATTGCGGGCGTGGCTGGCAACGGGCAATCAGAGCTGCTCGAAGTGCTGGGCGGTTTTGCTGATGGCACCGGTGAGATCACCATGAACGGTGTGGCGCTCCCGCTGACCGGACATGGCGCAGACGGGCAAGCCCGCCGTGCGGCAGGAATCAGCCACGTGCCGGAAGACCGGCAGCGTGAAGGTCTGATCATGGAGTTTGCCGCTTGGGAAAACACCGTGTTTGGCTATCACCATTCGCCGGAAATCCAGAACGGCCTCCTGATGGACAACAAAGGCATCTACACCGAGGCGGAAGCCAAGATGCAGCGCTTTGACGTGCGTCCACCGGATCCGAAGCTGGCGGCGAAGAACTTCTCTGGTGGCAACCAGCAGAAAATTGTTCTGGCCCGTGAGATCGAGCGCAACCCGGACCTGCTGCTGATTGGGCAACCAACCCGTGGCGTGGACATTGGCGCAATTGAATTCATCCACCAGCAAGTTGTGAATCTGCGCGATCAGGGCAAAGCGATTTTGCTTGTGTCGGTGGAGCTGGAAGAAATCCTGTCTTTGGCTGACCGGGTGGTGGTGATGTTTGACGGTCATATCACCGGCGAACGCGACGCCGCGCACACAAACGAAAAAGAGCTGGGCCTGTTGATGGCCGGGATCACTGACACCTCCGCTGTGGCCAATGGCAACGGCGGCAATGACACCAATCCACAGGAGGTTCCCGCCGATGGATAAGATGCCGAAGTGGGCCGACATCGTCCTGATCCCCTTTATCTCGCTGTTTTTGGCAGCGTTTTTCTCAGCCCTTGTGATTTTGGCCATTGGCGAAAATCCCATTGCGGCGCTGAAACTTATGGTCGACGGCGCATTGATGCGCTCGGCTGGCTGGGGCTACACGCTCTATTACGCGACCAACTTTATCTTCACTGGCTTGGCGGTTTCGGTCGCCTTCCACGCCCGCCTTTTCAACATTGGTGGTGAAGGCCAGGCAATGCTGGGCGGTCTTGGCGTGGCCTTGGCCTGTCTTTACATCGACTGGCCGCATTGGTCGCTTGCGATCCTTGGGGCCTCTGTAGGTGCAGCCTGTTTTGGCGCACTCTGGGCGTTGATCCCGGCGTATCTGCAAGCAAAGCGCGGCAGCCACATCGTGATCACCACCATCATGTTCAACTTCATCGCAGCGGCGATTTTGAACTATGTGCTGGTGGAACTGCTGCGTCCGGTGGGCGCAATGGATCCGGCTTCGGCCAAATTCCCAGAGGCGGTGCACCTGCCAACCTTCCAAGACATGTTCTCCACCGAGGGCAGCAAACTGTTCCGTGGCGCCCCTGCAAACGTGACCTTCTTCCTCGCGTTGTTGGCCTGTCTGGTGGTTTGGGTGCTGATCTGGAAAACCCGACTTGGCTATGAAATCCGCGCCTTTGGCGAATCGGAAACAGCGGCCAAATACGCAGGTATCAGCCCGGTGCGCATCACTGTGATTGCCATGCTGATCTCCGGGGCACTGGCGGGCATGATGTCGGTCAACACCACCATGGGCGAGAGCGAACGCTTGATCCTGAACAGCACCGAAGGGGCGGGCTTTATCGGCATCGCCGTGGCGCTGATGGGACGCAACCACCCGTTTGGTGTGTTGCTGGCAGCGATCCTGTTTGGCTTTCTCTATCAAGGTGGTGCCGAATTGGCGCTGTGGACCAGCATTCCACGTGAGTTGATTGTGGTTATTCAAGCCCTGGTGATCCTGTTCACCGGAGCGTTGGACAATATGGTGCGCGAACCGCTTGAAAAACTCTTCATTGCGATGCGCCGGAGGAATGCCTGATGGACTTTCTGACACTACTTCAGGTTCTGGACACCTCTGTACGTCTGGCAACCCCGCTGCTGCTGGCCTGTCTGGCTGGCCTGTATTCGGAACGCTCTGGCGTGGTCGACATTGGCCTTGAGGGCAAGATGCTGGCAGCAGCATTCTTCTCCGCCGCCGTGGCTTTTTACTCGGGCAATGCTTGGGTGGGATTGCTGGCTGGTGTGGGCGCCTCCGTGGCGCTCGCGATTGTTCACGGCCTGGCGTCCATCACCTTCCGCGGCAACCAGTTGATCTCCGGTGTGGCAATCAACTTCCTCGCTGCAGGTATGACGGTTCTGGTGGCGCAAAGCTGGTTCCGTCAGGGCGGGCGCACGCCGCCATTGCAGGGTGACGCGCGCTTCAACCCTATTGAGTTGCCATTTGCGATTGGCCCGTCAGATGCCGCCGCAGCTGACAGACCGTTAAGCCAGTTGATTGCCGAAGCTGGCCCGTTGCAGCAGTTCTACTCCGAACTGATTTCGGGGCATTCGTCGCTGGTGTATCTGGCACTGCTCACAGTGCCGTTCACCTGGTGGCTATTGTTCCGGACCCGGTTTGGCCTGCGTCTGCGGGCTGTTGGCGAAAACCCGGCTGCGGTGGACACGGCTGGTGTGTCGGTAGTCTGGCTGCGCTATGCGGCGGTGCTGCTTTGTGGTGTGCTCTGTGGCGTGGCCGGGGCCTACCTGTCTTCCGCACTGCAGGCAGGCTTCGTGAAAGACATGACCGCTGGTCGTGGGTTCATCGCGTTGGCCGCGCTGATCTTTGCGAAGTGGCGTCCGGTGTATGCACTGGGGGCCTGCTTGCTGTTTGGTCTGTTCCAAGCTTTGGAATTGCGTCCAGACATCATCGAGAACGTGATTGGCCTTAAAGTTCAGGTCCAGTTGTTGGGCGCGCTGCCTTACATCCTGACTGTGGTGATCCTCGCAGGATTCGTCGGCAAGGCCATTCCGCCCAAAGCCAGCGCACAGCCTTATATCAAAGAACGCTAAGGCATCTGCCTCTCAGGTCTTCAAAAACCCCGCCCTCAGCAATGTTGGCGGGGTTTTCTTTTTGCGCCCTCTTTTCGTCCACAACTCAGGCCTGAATAAGTCCAGTTTGGGGGCATTGATCTGGCCTGTCAGTGATTTAGCGGTCCAGACAGGTTGCTTTTGCGTCCCCACTGGCGCTATCAAAAAACATGCAGATCTACCTCCCCATCGCCGAAGTCTCCGTAAATGCCTTTTTGCTACTCGGTTTGGGTGGCATGGTTGGGGTTTTATCCGGCATGTTTGGGGTTGGCGGCGGCTTTCTGATGACGCCGTTGCTGTTTTTCATCGGCATTCCACCAGCCGTGGCTGTGGCCACCGAAGCCAACCAAATCGTGGCCTCCTCTTTCAGTGGCGTGTTGGCGCACTTCAGGCGCAAAACTGTTGATCTCAAAATGGGCACGGTTCTGTTGTCGGGAGGATTGGTTGGCGCGGCGTTTGGGGTGGTGTTGTTTAACTATCTAAAGGCGCAAGGCCAGGTCGATCTGCTTGTGCGGCTGTGTTACGTGGTTTTCCTGGGTGTGATCGGCTCTTTGATGTTTGTCGAGAGCCTGAATGCCATCCGCAAATCCCGCAAGAACGCAGGCCCGCCCAAACGCAAGAAACACAATTGGATCCACGGCTTGCCCCTAAAGATGCGGTTTCGCGTGTCCGGGCTGTATATCTCGGTCATTCCACCGCTGATCGTCGGCGTATTGGTGGGTATTTTGGCGGCCATCATGGGTGTTGGCGGCGGATTTATCATGGTGCCAGCGATGATCTATCTGCTGGGCATGCCGACCAAAGTGGTTGTGGGCACATCGCTGTTCCAGATTATCTTTGTGACCGGCTTTACCACTCTGCTGCATGCGACCACCAACTACACCGTGGACATTGCTCTGGCGGTTCTGTTGCTGGTGGGCGGCGTGATTGGCGCGCAAGTTGGCACACGACTGGGCACCTATCTGAAAGCCGAGCAATTGCGCATATTGCTGGCACTTCTGGTAATTCTGGTTTGCGCCAAGCTGGCGTTGGACCTGTTGCTCGAGCCAAGCGAGCTGTTCTCCATTGGCGCAACGGGAGGGCACTGAACATGAAACGTCTGCTCCTCTCTCTGGCTTTGATTGTCGCGACGCCTGTGATGGCCGAAGAAGTTGTCTTGGGTTTGAGCCAGGATCAGGTTGCGATCACGGCTGATTTTGACGGGTCAGAAATCCTGCTGTTTGGCGCTGTGAAACGCGAAAGCCCGATCTTGCAAGACCCGCCGTTGGAGGTTGTGATTGCCGTGTCCGGCCCTAGTGGCCCGCTGACCGTGCGCCGCAAAGAGCGCAAGTTTGGCATCTGGGTGAACGCCGACGCAGTGGAAATTGACCACGCGCCAAGCTTTTACGCTGTGGCCACCTCCGCCCCGTTTAACGAAGCCATGTCCAACGTTGAAGACCAACGCCACCGCGTGTCGATCCCGCGTGCGATCCGCTCGGTTGGCGCGCCGATGGGCATCGAAGATGCGCAGAGCTTCAGTGAGGCTGTGATCCGCATTCGCACCAGTGAGGGCGCGTATCAGGTGCTGGAAAATTCGGTGTCGGTGGATGAGCAAACCCTGTTCCGCACCTCAATCAAAATGCCTGCGAACCTGACCGAGGGCGACTATCCCACGCGGATTTTCCTCACCCGTGGCGGCAAGGTGGTGTCAGACTACGAGACCGTAATCAACGTGAACAAGGTGGGGCTGGAGCGCTGGCTGTTTGATATGTCGCGCAATCAGCCGCTGATGTACGGGTTGATGTCGCTGGCAATTGCCATTGCCGCAGGCTGGATGGCCTCCGCCGCGTTCCAGGTTTTGCAGCGGCGCTAATCTGTCAGCAGGCTTGCGCCTTTGGCGTGGGCCGACTACCTGTCACAAAACCAAACACGAGGCATTTTATGGCGCAGACGCTTGAGCAGCTTGCAGAGATCATGTTGGACGCAGCCAAAGTGGCTGGTGCCGAGACCGCAGACGCGATGGTGATGCGTGGCACGTCGGTGTCCATTGATGTGCGTGAAGGCAAGCTGGAGCAGGCGGAACGCTCAGAAGGGGTGGACCTTGGGCTTCGGGTATTGATTGGTCGACGGCAAGCCAATGTCTCGATTTCTGATACACGCGCGGAAAGCATCGCGGTGATGGCCGAACGGGCCGTGGCCATGGCCAAAGAAGCGCCGGAAGATCCCTATGTTGGGCTGGCAGACAGTGATCAGTTGGCGCGAGACCTGGATATCGCAGGGTTGGAACTCTGCGACTCAACTGATGAGCCCGCTGCCGCCAGCCTGCAAGAAGATGCGATGATCGCTGAGGCGGCTGCCAAAGCTGTAAATGGCGTGAGCCAAGTGCAATCGTCCACCGGTGGATACAGCAGCAGCGAAGTGTTTTTGGCGGCCAGTAATGGCTTTGCCGCTGGATATGCACGCAGCAGCCGCGGCATCTACGCCACTGCCATTGCCGGTGAAGGTGACGCGATGGAGCGTGACTATGATGGCGATTCCCGGATTTTTCAGAGCGACCTGCGCGACGCCGCAGAAATTGGCACCTCCGCAGGACAACGCGCGGTGGAGCGGCTGAACGCACGCAAGCCGGAGACCGGCAGCTTTCCGGTGCTGTTTGACGAGCGGATTTCCTCGTCGCTGATTGGCCATGTGCTGGCAGCCGCAAACGGCGGCATGGTGGCGCGGGGCTCCTCTTGGCTGCGTGACAAGCTGGGTCAACAGGTGCTGCCGGAGGGTCTGTCGTTGATCGAAGATCCAAAGCGGGCCCGCGTGTCCGGCTCCCGCCCGTTTGACGCCGAGGGGCTGCCGACAGCGCGACGCGCAATTATCGACAATGGAATACTGACCGGCTGGACATTGGATTTGGCAACCGCCCGCAAATTGGGCATGGCCTCCACAGGCAATGCGGCGCGAGGGATTTCTTCGCCGCCGTCCCCAAGCAGCTGGAACGTTTCCCTCACCCAAGGGGACAAAAGCCGCGCCGAGTTACTCAAAGACATGGGCACCGGGCTTTTGGTCACCTCGATGATTGGCTCCACCATCAGCCCGACCACCGGCGACTATTCGCGCGGTGCCGCTGGGTTCTGGATCGAGAACGGCGAAATTGCCTATCCGGTGAATGAATGCACCATCGCGGGCAACCTACATGACATGATGAAGTCGATTGTGCCGGCCAATGATGCCCGCACGTATCTGTCGCGCGTTGTGCCTTCGCTGCTGATCCCGGGAATGACCCTTGCCGGTAACTGATCTTGACCTGTTGATTGCAGCGGCGCAGCGGGCTGGCAAGATTGCCACCCGATACAACGGCCCGGATGCCAAAGCCTGGCACAAGCCAGAGGGCGCGGGGCCGGTCACAGAGGCTGATCTAGCGGTCAATGAGATGCTTGAGGATACGCTGCGCGCCGCGCGGCCGGATTATGGCTGGCTCAGTGAGGAGTCGCTGGATGAAGGGGATCGCATTCATGCGGAAAAGACCTTCATCATTGATCCCATTGACGGCACCCGTAGCTTTATCGAAGGCTCTGACACCTGGGCCCATGCGCTGGCGATTGCCGAGC
>NZ_CAJXIV010000115.1 GCF_913054185.1 uncultured Shimia sp. | reverse complement strand
TCAAGGAGAACAAGAGATGAAACTGTTGCGATATGGCGCGCTGGGCGCGGAAAAACCGGGCATGTTGGATCAGGACGGCATCATTCGGGACCTGTCCGGTGTGATTGGCGATGTGGCGGGAGAAGCGCTGAGCGATGAGGGCATTGCAACTCTGCGAGATCTTGATCCAGCAGGTCTTCCTGCTGTTGAGGGCAACCCACGTTTTGGTGCCTGTGTGGGGCAGGTGGGTAAGTTTATCTGCATCGGTCTGAATTACGCGGACCACGCAGCGGAGGCTGGCATGGCCTTGCCTGAGGAACCGGTGATTTTCTTCAAGGCCACCTCGGCCGTCTGTGGACCCAACGATGACATCGAAATCCCACGCACTTCAGTCAAATCCGACTGGGAGGTGGAACTGGGGGTGGTGATTGGTAAACACACCAAATATGTGTCCAAGGAAGAGGCGTTGGACCACGTGGCAGGGTATTGTGTGGTCAACGATCTGTCTGAGCGTGACTTCCAACTACATCGCTCCGGGCAGTGGGTGAAAGGCAAATCCTGCGACACTTTTGGTCCTATCGGTCCATGGCTGGTTACGCGCGACGAGGTGGCGGACCCGCAAAATCTGGCAATGTATCTGGAGGTCAACGGGCACCGCTATCAAGATGGCTCCACCAACACGATGCATTTTGATGTCGCCACGGTGATCTCACACCTGTCGCAATTCATGAGCTTGCAGCCGGGTGACGTAATCTCCACCGGCACACCACCAGGTGTCGGCATGGGGCAAAACCCGGAAACTTACCTCAAACCTGGCGACAAAATGGAACTGGGCATTGAAGGTCTGGGTGTGCAGACGCAAAACGTGATGGCGGGCTGATGGTTCAGATCACCGCACTGCGCACCCACGATTTGCGTTTCCCGACGTCGGACGCGCTCGATGGCTCCGACGCCATGAACCCCGATCCCGACTACTCCGCGGCCTATGTGGTGTTGGAGACCGACGGCGCGCACGAGGGTCACGGGCTGACCTTCACCATTGGGCGCGGCAACGACATCTGCGTCGCCGCCATTCAGGCGATGGAGCATTTGCTTATTGGCGTCGATCTCGACTGGGTCCGCGAAGACATGGGCCGGTTCTGGCGTCATGTCACGGGCGACAGCCAGTTGCGCTGGATTGGCCCTGACAAGGGTGCCATTCACCTTGCCACCGGCGCGGTGGTCAATGCGGTGTGGGACCTGCTTGCCAAAGAAGCGGGCAAACCTGTTTGGCAACTGGTTGGCGACATGTCCCCGGAAGAGATCGTCTCGCTGGTGGATTTCCGCTACATGAGTGACGTGCTCACGCGAGATGAGGCTTTGGATATCCTGCGTAAAGTCGAGCCTGGCAAAGCAGACCGCATCGCCAAACTGAAAGCGGAAGGGTATCCGTGTTACACAACCTCCGCTGGATGGCTTGGGTACTCCGATGACAAGCTGCGCCGCCTTTGCCGCGAGGCGCGAGAGGCTGGCTTCACGCATACCAAGTTCAAAGTGGGACGTGATTTGCAGGATGACATTCGCCGCCTGACTATTGCCCGCGAAGAGCTTGGTGACGACATGAACATCATGATCGACGCCAATCAAGTCTGGGAAGTGGATCAGGCAATTGAGTGGGTCAATGCACTGGCCTTCGCCAAACCGTTGTTCATTGAAGAACCGACAAGCCCCGATGACGTGTTAGGCCACCGAAAAATCCGCGATGGTGTGGCACCTATTAAAGTGGCAACGGGTGAGATGTGCCAAAACCGCATCCTGTTCAAACAGTTCATGGCTCATGAGGCGATTGATTTTGTGCAGATAGACAGCTGTCGCCTGGGTGGGCTCAATGAGGTGTTGGCGGTGCAATTGATGGCCGCCAAATTTGGGCTGCCGGTGTGGCCGCACGCCGGCGGCGTCGGGTTGTGCGAGTACGTCCAACATCTCTCGATGATCGACTATGTGGCGATCACTGGAGAGAAAGACGGCAAGCGCATCGAGTTTGTCGACCACCTGCATGAGCATTTTGTTGATCCCTGTGTAGTGGAAAATGGCGCCTATCAGGCCCCTAAGCAGCCGGGTTTCTCTATCGAGATGAAGCCGGAGTCAATTGCGACCTACCGTTTCCACCCGTCTTTGGCAGCAGAGTAAAAGCACGCCACCTCCGGACTTTCCGGGGGTGCGCTCCATAAGATGAAGCGAACACGGTTCCACCAGAGGCGACATTATGAAGACCAACCGAATTGGCAGCACCGACGTGACTGTGACTGAAGTCGCCTTTGGGTGCGCCAGCATTGGCAACTTATACCATGCAGTGTCCGACGCCTGCGCACAGGACGTGATGGATACGGCGTGGCAAGCGGGCATTCGCTATTTCGACACCGCGCCACACTACGGTCGAGGGTTGTCAGAAATGCGTTTGGGGCGCTTTCTACAGAGCAAACCGCGTGACAATTACACTTTGTCCACAAAAGTTGGGCGGGTGCTGTATCCAGGCCAAGCGATGGCGGAGGCGGACGGATTTATCGATCCGCTGCCCAACAATGTCCGCTACGACTATTCCGGCGACGGCATCGAAGCTTCGTTGGAAACCAGTCTGGAGCGTCTGGGCACCACCATGATCGACATTGCCTTTGTGCATGACATTGGGTGCTACACGCACGGCCAGGAAAATGCTGTCCACATGGAAGCGTTTTTGGGTAGCGGCTACGAGCGGCTGGTGCGGCTGAAAGAACAAGGGCGTATCCGAGCCTTTGGCCTGGGCGTAAACGAAAATGAGATTTGTCTGGAGGTGATGCAACACGGCCCGTTGGATGTGATCCTTTTGGCAGGACGTTTGACGTTATTGGACCGCTCGGCAGAGGAAAGGTTGGCCGATCGCTGTCGTGCGCAGGGTACCAGTCTTGTGTTAGGCGGGGTATTTAACTCCGGAATTTTGGCAACGGGTCCGATTGATGGCGCCACCTACGACTACACGCCTGCCAGCCAGGAAATCTTGACGCAAGTGGCGGAATTGCAATCTGCTGCTGAAGGTCTAGGTCTGCCTTTGGCAACAGCTGCGCTGATGTTTGCCAAACAACATGATCTCACGGCGTCGGTTTTGATCGGAACGGCCAAATCGGAGACATTGCGGCGTAATCTATCCGCCATAAGCGCTGCTGTGCCGCAAGAATTTGGCAAAGTTTTCTTTGCCTGACATGAAGGTATTTGGCAAAGCCTCATCTAAAGAGAGATTGTAAGCCCAAAGGAATTCGAGGTTTTGCACACTTGGCGGTGAAGGCAAGCGTGCTACCGGGGTACTGGGACCTTTAACTTACCTGCAGCGAAGGGCCGCTCTCTGATTGGGGGTCTGGGTCAAGCTCGTTTTCATTCCTTTGTTTAGATGAGATCGTTTATCCGGGTTACGCTTCTCTTCGCAGCCTAGTTTGGCGTTCGAAACGGCGCGCTGCAGGCATGTGTCGGATCGGAAGAGGAGAGCCCCAATCAAAGATAACCGACTATGGCGGTCACCGAACTTGGGTGACTGTTCTTCCAACTGCTGCCACATCTCTGCGCGCGCCTCTGAAAACAAATTCAGGCTGTCATTTTCCACGCCAAAGACACTTGGCTAGCTTCCATCCTTGAAGACAAGTTGGACTTCACCCGCCCGCAGCACTTGCGGCCAAAACTGGCAGGCTGCGCCGCTAAACGGTTTATCAAGCCTCTTTCCGCATAGTGCGCGTGAAACACCTCGCCAGCAGAAAGCCGGTTCCAATGTCGATTGCCTCCTCTTTGCGTTTTGCGCTTCTCTCCGTCAGCCTCATGGCGCCCCAAGCGCAGGCAAACAGTGTCTCCCTGATCCAGAACGGTTTCTTTGCGCAGCGCGCCTCTTTCAACGACACCTCCCCCCGTGCGCCGCAACAGCCTGCCCAGACGCAGCCATCTGATGCCGATGTCAGCCGCGGCGCGGTGGCCTTGCGCCCCGGCGCTGCGAGCCTGTTCCGTGGCCGCGCCAACGGTGGCCTCTTCGCACCCGTGCTGGTGCAGGTCCTGCCCTCTGCAGCCAAGCAGCTGATGACCCTGATTGCCGGGGCCGAAGCCGGCAAGGCCGGGTATGATGCTGTACAGCATGGCGCCCGGACCCGGCCTGCCAATCGGCCAACCGAGATGACGATCGCCGAGATCTATCAGTGGATTGACAACACCCCGGGGCAGCCCCATGCGATCGGGCGCTATCAGCTGATCCCCGCCACCATGCGACGCCTGGTCCGCCACCAGGAGGTGCCGCACAGCAAGCTCTTCAGCCCAGAGCTACAGGACCAACTGGCACACCAGTTGTTGGAAGAGGCAGGACTCAGCGACTTCCTGTCCGCCGACATGTCGCGCGCGGACTTTATGCTCAATCTTGCCAAGATCTGGGCGGGCCTGCCCACGTCAAGCGGCAAATCTTACTACGAAGGCTATGCCGGCAATAGCGCAGTCTACACTTGGCACTATTTCGATGCCCACTTCAGAAAGATCTTTCCGAGTTAGCGGCTGAATCTATTCGGAAGGGTGCGTAGAAATATCAGTCTGAATGTCCGAGTTTGAGGTACGACAGCTGCCTCGGTGCAAAGATTCGGCTTGAGGCTGCAACGCCGGCATAACACCGTGCCTCATGGGGACAACCGGCTTTGGCGACGATCTGTTCGTCCGCCGAAGCAACTAAGTAAATCTTCCACTTCTTCCCTTTCAAAATCAGCGCTAGCCATTTCGGCAAAGTGCTGTGTTTTCTGCAGTGTCGAAACACGTGAGGCAACTGTCAAAACGGTGCGAGCGGTTGTTTGAACCGGAGGCAGCAATCGGCGACCACCGCCGCCAGCAGTGAAGTCGATCAAGTTGTGGTTCTGCGCCTCTCAACCGAATGTCCGGAAAGTAGCTGTGATCGCAGCATGTGACGGCCGCACTCAAGGTCCGCTTTGCAGCGTGTCCCCCCTTACCCTCTAAGTCACTGGGGTCGCCCCAGTTTCCATCCGGACCAATTTCCCGTCCGTCAGCAGCATGATGACCATAACACTCTCCTTGTCACCACTGGGGAAATCCATGAACTGGTGTGTCACCAGAATGTCCGGGTTTTCATAAACAATTCGATAGTCCCGTCGGACCGGTCGAGGGCCGCTGGCAGACCAAATGTCGACGATGTCGCTCTTGTTCAGGTCCTTACCCGACTGATGGCGCACATATCTGAAATCATCATCAATCAGCGCGTTCAGGGACTGCCGGTCTCTGTTTTCAAAGGCCTCTTTCCAGGCCGTAGAAAAAGTCATGTCACATTCCTTTTCGCATATTCAAACGTATTTGATGCAGGTTCTAGTGGCTATCTGCAACGCCTGAGAGCATCATCGCCTTAATCTGAAACACCTTTCCAATAGGTCCGTCCTTAGCCGTTCCTCCGACATCCGAGTTACCTTGGCAAAAGATCCCTGCGCCTAACTTCTCTTTTAAGAAAATCAACAAGAAGGCGAATTCGAAGCGACACTGAGTCACCTCCCTTGTAAACCAGATGCAACGGGATATTGGGGGGCTGCCATTCCTCCAAAACCTTCACCAACCTGCCTTCTCGCAAGGCGCCTCTCATGACCCACTCCGGCATCATCACTACACCGGCACCAGACGCGGCCAATTCGACCAGCGTGTCGCCCTGATCTGCTGAAAGTGTTCCAGATACGGTCACTTCGCGCTTCTTGCGACCTTGGGCAAAGCGCCATGTTTGCGAAGCCTTCATGCGCGCAAAGGTCAGACAGTCATGCGCTGTCAAATCCTCCGGTACAGTCAGTTTTGGCGCGGATTTTAGGTAATCGGGGGCCGCGGCAAGCGATAAGGGGTTTTGAGACAATCGAGAGGCAATGAGACTGGAATCTTCCAGATCTCTGGCGCGCACGGCGAGATCGACCCCCTCTCCCACAATGTCTACATGATCCTCAGTGAGCGCCATGCTGACTTCAATACGCGGATACTCTCGAACAAACTCCGCGATGAGTGGGGCAAGTACCAGTCGCGATAAGACCGGCGACATGGACACCAATATCCGTCCCGCTGGCGTTTGGGATTCTGTTCGGATCATTGCATCTGCAGCCGCGACTCTTTCGAGCAAAAAGACACATTGATCGTAATAAACTTCGCCCTGCGGGGTGAGGCTGATACTGCGCTGCGTGCGGCGAAACAGGGCGCATCCCAAATGTGCCTCCAGAGCGGACACGCGCTTGCTGACCGTGCCCTGCGCCAATCCTTCAAGGATGGCTGCTTTTTGGAAGCTACCGGATTGGGCCACCCGAACGAAGGCGCGCATCGCAACCATCTGATCCATAAGTAATATTCCACATGAGAATGGCAGTTATTCGAACGTGAGTATTGTTCAGATCGATCTCTCATGCAATTCCAATTCCTAAGCCAACAGACGCTGACCTGACCAAACCTACTGCAATTTACGGAAAACGGACTTTGAGCCGACTGGAGAAGTACGTCCCGCAGATCGAGCCCAACAAAGGACGAAAGGACAAAGAGTGTCGGACTTGTTCGAAAAACTAGTGGATCTCTCGATACTTGTTGGAGACATGGAAGCGCGCGCAGAGGCTTTTCTGGTCGAAGACCGTCCTGGGCGAGAGCGCATTCTCACCAATATGAAAAAACGGATCTTCCTTCAGCGAGAAGCACTGCTGAAGGAGTGTGCGGGCAGCCCTCACTTCCAACAGCTTCCTTGGGCACAAGTGCTTGACGCTTTGCGGGCCCCTCAACTTGTCGAGACTTGGGACCTCGAAAATGACGGCACTTGGGGCGCCAAAGGTGTCATGATCAATGAATTGTTTGAACGGGCCATGCTGACCCTGAATGTCGCTCAGCTCTTGGTTAGCGAAGCTGAGTTGAGCGTCGCCGAAGCCGTTTACATTGATCTTACGGATGCTCCGAGGGCCAAGGAATGAGATTTCTCCAAATCGAGCCCCCCATCTGCGGAAGTGTCTGACGTCAGCGCTTATGGGTCCAAATAGGACGATTTGATAAGAGAGTGTTTCTGGCTCATCGTGACCACCGAGGAGTGGACGATGAGAAAGACAACCAAGAGCCCCGGCGAGAAGATCGTCAAAGATATAAAGCGGGCCACGCGCAAGCAGTATTCAGCCGAAGAGAAGATCCGGATTGTTCTGGATGGCTTGAGGGGCGAAGACAGCATTGCTGAATTGTGCCGCCGAGAGGGGATTTCCCAGGGTGTTTACTACAAATGATCAAAGGACTTCATGGAAGCCCGCAAGAAGCGGCTGGCGGGGGACACCGCTCGCGCGGCCACGACCGACGAAGTCAAAGACCTACGCCGCGGAGCCCGTGACCTGAAGGAGGTCGTGGCAGAGCAAACGCTGGAGTTGCGCCTTCTCAAAAAAAGCATGACAGGGGATGGGGGCGACCAGGAATGAGGTATGCCGCATCTGAGAAGTTGGAGATCATCCGGCTGATGGAGGAATCGCATCTGTCAGCGCGTCAGACGTTGGCCAAGTTGGGCATGCCGCGCACCACATTCTACCGTTGGTATGACCGATATCTGCAACGTGGTGAGACAGGGTTGCTGGATCGATCCCCCAGGCCAAAGCATGTCTGGAACCCACTGCCCGATAGGGTATTGCAAAGCAGTATCCCGAAAGGGGCATCCCTGTTGAGGTGCGGCGCAAGGTCGTCAAATTGGCCCTGACGGAAACAGAACTATCACTACGGGAGTTGGCGGTTACATTCACGGATCAAGAAAACTATTTTGTATCAGAGGCTTCGGCGTATCGGATATTGAAGGCACACGATCTGATCACCAGCCCAGCCTTCATCGTGATCAAGGCCTCAAACGAGTTCAAAGACAAAACCACGGCCATCAACCAGTTATGGCAAACCGACTTCACTTATCTGAAGATCATCGGCTGGGGCTGGTTCTATCTCAACACGATCCTGGATGATTAAAGCCGCTATATCATATCGTGGAAGCTGTGCACGACCATGCGGGCGGAGGATGTGACTGACTCGCTCGATCTGACATTGCAGACATCTGGATGTGATCAGGTGCATGTCGTTCACAAGCCGCGACTGCTCGGTGATAACGGATCCAGCCACGTCTCTGGAGATCTGGCTGAATGGTTGCAGGGCAAAGGTATGAAGCATTCTCGCGGTGCGCCATACCACTCTCAAACACAGGGCAAAATCGAGCGTTGGCATCAAACATTGAAGAACCGCATCCTGCTGGAAAACTACTTCCTGCCCGACGATCTCCAAGCTCAGATCGAAGCCTTCGTCGATCACTACAACCACCAGCGTTACCATGAGAGCCTGAACAACGTCACGCCAGCCGATGCCTACTTCGGCCGTGACAAAGCCATTCTGGAACAACGAGAAAGGATCAAACGACAGACCCTCGAAGCACGGCGCTTGCATCACAGCCAGCGCGCCGCATAATCAAACCAACCAGATGAGCCAAACTCTCTCTTAGTTTAGGCAGCCCGTGGTTCCAAAAACTCTGACGACGGACATTCCCGGATTGGGAACCTGCCCGTGGCGAGCCTTACGAGGATGTCGAAAACATCCGGCCAGAAACCAAAGCGATGGTTGAGCTTTGGAAAGAGACCTACGGCACTGCACGCTATGTGATCACCGGCGTGGATGCCGCAGGCAACTAAAACCCAAGAACTTCACAACCCCAGCGGGCGTTTTCCCCAGTCGCCTGCTGGCCCAACAAACCACATTGGAATAACAGGGCCTGAGGGGGTAGAGGCATGGAAAACACGATGGGGGGGGCAAAGATCTAAGCAAGGAGAGTACACCCAAACCAGGCAGCTGAGGGCTCTTTGCTTCGCTTCTAAACCATGGCAACTCGAAGTATCCGGCACCTAAAAACAACATGATATTCCACTTTGGAATGTCAGAAATTCTCCAAACGTCATTGATGCGGTTCATCGCCAAATGCTATCAAAGACGTAGAGCAAAAACAGCTCAAGATGATCACGAATTTAACTGACTTCTTTCTCCCAACGGGGCGTGACTGCGCACCGATGGGCTTGGACAACTCATCTCAATTTTCCCGCAATTGGGGAACAAATTACAAAAGTGGAGACACCTCATGCGACACACACTATCCACAACGGCGTTGATTGGCGCGTTCCTTATTGGAGGCGTGGCGACCGCCCAGCAATACGATGCCCCCCACTTGGATTTTGCATCAAGAAATGCAGAAGCCTGGGCTGTTCAGGATCAAGGTATCGATCAAAAACTGGCAGACCTCGAGGCCAAATTTGGCAAGAAACCAAACATTGTCTACATCTTGACCGACGACATCGGCTGGGGTGAACTGGGATGGCAGGGCGGCGGCAAACACCGTGGCACGCCTTCTGAAGAACTGGACCAAATGGCCTTTGACGGCATGCGGTTCTGGTCCGCTTATGCAGAGCCATCCTGCACCCCCACACGCATCGCCATCAACACCGGGCGCCACCCTGTGCGTACGGGTCTCCTGTCCGTTCTATGGCCTGGCATGAAAGACGGTCTGTCCTCAGAAGAGGTGACAATTGCCGAAATCCTTGGCGAAGCGGGCTATTCCACCGCCATGTGGGGCAAATGGCATCTTGGCGATCACGAAGAGCATGCGCCAGAGAACCAAGGCTACGACTATGCCTACTATGGCCTCTTCAACGGCGCGCCAGATTATTGGCAAGCCTCACATGAAGACCCCTCTGGCACCTTCCCATTTGCAGACTTCCCCGGGTACGAGGAATACGAAGCGCGAACAGGTATCGACATGTCCATCGCTGGGTATGTTGGCAAAGCTGGAGAAGGCCGGTCGCCGATCGAAGGTGTTGCCGGTGAACTGTCACCTCAACGTCAGGAAGCCTTTGAAAACGAGTCCATCGCACAGATTACGCAATACGTGGGAGATCACGCGAACGATGAAGACCCGTTTTTCATCTATTGGGCATCCTACGCACTACAAATCGCGCCATCAGAAGAGTTCATCGATGCGCCGGGCGTAGACAAAAACAACCGCCAGGCATCTTTTATGGTGCTGCATAACAAGCATGTGCGCCAGCTGCTCGACAAATTAGAAGCCGAAGGCATTGCAGAGAACACTTTGGTTGTCTGGATCAGCGACAACGGCCCAATGTACGCCTTCTACCCCACGTCTGGCTACACCAACCTGCGTGGAGCCAAGGGTGATGTGCTTGAGGGCGGCGTGCGTGTACCGGCCATGGCCTGGTGGCCGGGTATGATTGAACCGGGTCAAGATCCCATGGACATGTTGCATGTGACCGACCTCTTCACCACCGCAGCCAGAATTGGTGGCGCCATGGACCTCATCCCAAATGACCGCATCACTGACGGCGTGGATCAGACGGCACTCTTCCTTATTGGGGAAGGCAACGGCCGCCGCAACTTCATGGCGCACTATAGCGGCGATGCCCTCGGCGCTATCCGCTACGAGGATTTCAAAATCCACATCAAGGAAGGTCACGGCGGTTTGCCCGGTATGGATTTTTACAACGTGAAACGTGACCCTGGTGAGAAATTCGGACAGCTTTACCCAGGTCTGTTTGCAGTGGCACCAATGCAAAAACTCTTGGGCATGCACAATGGCCGCGCGGCTGAATTCCCCCACCGTGCCCCCATGACTGCCGAAAAGTCCCGGCTTGACGCTGAGGGCCACTAAATGACGGCTTGGGCCGCGCACCCTGCGGCCCACAGCCACCTGTTACCAAAGCTCCAACATTGAGAAATGATGTTTTGATTGACCCCAACTCGAAGTACTGAGGGCGCACTTCGAGTTGGGGCCTCCGTCCAAAAGCGCTGTTTCTAAAAAGGATTGAAGGATGCGAAACGAGCAATACGCCTCTCGGTTGTCCGCTCCATCATGCACCCCCTCACAGCTGCGTTGGCTCGATCACCACGAGGATGGATCTAACTGAAACAGTAAAGACAGCTGCTGGTAGACGTCCGGTTCTTCTCGTTTGAAGGATGTTGGCCTTTCAAAGAAGACCTCAACCGATACGGCGAAAAACTCTTCGTGGCCTTCTGCGCCATAGGCGTCAATCACGGTTGCATCCCCCTTTTGGACACGCCGAACATGCCTTTTGTATGCTGTGTCGAACCCCCGTGCCCAATCCGAAACCGTTTGCTTTGAGCCGAGGATTGGCACCCCGTCAGTGCGGCCAGATAAGTCATCGATCTGATGCGCGAACTCATGGAACACAACGTTGTGGCCATCCGCGTCGTTTGCGGCCCCTTGCTGGGCGTGAGACCAGGACAAGATGACAGGGCCACGCGACCAGCTTTCCCCCGTTCGAACAATTTCGCGTTCGATCACGACATAGCCATTGTGCTGTGTTTGCCGCGATTTGAAGGCGCCGGGGTAGACCAGAACCGTTGTCAGATTATCATACCACGTGTCGCTATTCACGACCAAGAGGCAAGCCTGCGCGGCTATTGAAACCCGAATTTCATCGCCAATTTCTAGCCCGTTACACCCGATGAACTGCACCTGGTCCAGAAATCGGTTGATCTTGCCTTCCAGCTTGCCGCGCAACTCCATGGGCAATCTGGACGCAATTGGCACCTGTTTTTCTACAATTGCGCGATGATCTGCAGAGATGGGCTGTGAAAGACGGCCTTGTAGGCGCTGACGGTTTGCCCAGTATCTGGCCATCAAAGCAATTGCGCCTAAGGCCAACACAAAAAAGAAGATTGCCATCCGTGAGTACCTCTACCGGCATGAAATGATCTCCTGAATACGCCAGAATGGGAGGGAACAAAACCATAGTGGGCAAGCCATCCGAACTTGGGCGCCACTAGCATCACGCAGCCATTCGACCCATTGCGCGACATTCGCCATGGGTGTCCAAACGGCCGCTCCCAGCCCA
>NZ_CAJXIV010000114.1 GCF_913054185.1 uncultured Shimia sp. | reverse complement strand
GCTGATTTGCGGGCCCGTGGGTTGGACGCGGTGCCGCTTTTTGGCGTGGAGGCGGTGACACTGCCAGGTGCCATCGACGGTTTCTGCACCCTATCGGAAAAATTCGGCAAACTTGGTATCGCTGACAGTCTTGCGCCGGTGATCCACTATGCAGAAGACGGCATACCGGTGGGGCCACGGTCTGCTTTTGATTGGCAGCAAACCGAAAGCCATCTGCAAGGGCACGGCAGGCGTCATTACCTGCGTGACGGCAAGCCACTCAAACAAGGCGACATATTCCGTGCTCCCGGACAAGCCGAGGTCCTGCGCCGCGTGGCCGCGCAAGGTCGCGATGCCTTCTACACCGGTGAAGTCGCCGAAGATATGGTCAACACATTACGCGCTATGGGCGGCGTGCACACAATGGAAGACTTTGCCGCAACTGTTGGCAATGAAACCACGCCGATCAGCGGCACTTACAAGGGGGCGGAGCTGCTGGAGCATCCGCCCAACGGGCAGGGCGCAACCGCCATTTTGCTGCTAAACATTTTGAAGCATTTTGACCTCGCCTCGATGGATCCGTTTGGCGCGGAACGCACCCATATCGAGGCTGAGGCCGCCAAGCTGGCCTATGATGCGCGAGATCGTTTGATTGCCGATCCGGATCACACCACGCGCACCGCCCATATGTTGTCTCAGGCAACCGCGGACAAGCTGGCCGCCTTGATTGATCCAAAGCGCGCCATGGCGGCGCCCGCACCGCTGACCGAAGCGGTGCACAAAGACACGGTGTATCTGTCGGTGGTGGACAAAGACGGCATGGCGGTGTCGATGATCTATTCGGTCTTCCATGCGTTTGGTTCTGGCATTGCCTCGGACAAGTTTGGCATCTTGATGCAAAACCGCGGGGGTGGCTTTACCTTACAAGAAGGACATCCCAACGAAATGCAGGGTGGGAAACGGCCCATGCACACCATCATTCCCGGCATGGTCCGCCGTGAAGGGCGTGTGGAGATGCCCTTTGGTGTCATGGGTGGCCACTATCAGCCCAACGGTCACGCGCGGGTGCTGACCAATATGGAAGACTTTGGCATGGACCCGCAGACCGCGTTGGATGCGCCACGGTCTTTTGTCGAAGATGGGGCGCTGAAGGTCGAACGCGGCTATAGCGATGCCGTGAAACAGGAGTTGGCGGATTTGGGCCACAAGATTGTGGTGCCGGACATGCCCATCGGCGGCGCGCAGGCGATCCGCATTCACAAAAATGGCGTGCTTGAGGGTGCCTCAGATCCGCGCAAAGACGGCGCAGCCATAGGATACTGACACTATGCCCATTACACCAATCAAAGAGCTTGTTTCCGCCGCAAAGACGGAGATTGCCAGCCTTGACCAAGAAGAGGCCGAGGCCAAAGTTGCGGCAGGGGAGGCGTTGTTTGTCGACATCCGAGATCCGCGCGAACTGGCCCGGGAGGGGCGCATCGAGGGCGCCTTTCACGCTCCGCGGGGCATGTTGGAGTTCTGGATTGCTCCGGATAGCCCCTATCACAAGGAAGCACTGGCCACCGACAAAACCCTGATCCTGTTCTGCGCCAGCGCGTGGCGCTCTGCGCTTTCCGTAAAAGCCCTTCAGGATATGGGGGTGGACAACATCGCTGAGATGGAAGGTGGCTTTTCCAGCTGGAAAAAACGTGGCGCGCCGATCGTGACCGATTAAACATCAAAAAACGCCGGACCCTTGCCGCCCGGCGTTTTCCATCCGTTCTGGATGTGCGCTTAGTTCAGCGCGTAATGCAGTGGATAGGCGCCATCTTCAAACGGACCAAACATATCGTCCAAATCCGGGTGGCTCACCGGTTCGCCGGAATAGTCGGCAATCAGGTTCTGCTCAGAGACATAGGCCACGTAGTAGCTCTGATCGTTCTCCGCGAGCAGGTGGTAAAACGGCTGGTCCTTGATCGGACGGCTGTCTTCGGGAATGGCTTCGTACCACTCATCGGTGTTGGAGAACTCAGGATCGACATCAAAGACCACACCCCGGAACGGGTGCTTTCTGTGACGGACAACTTGACCGAGGTAATATTTTGCGCGTGTTTTTAGCATGTATTGCAGCCCCTACATCCCAAGGGTAGACGCTGCAAGGGGGCTTTGTCCAACTTTAGCCGAATTTTAGCAGGAAACAGTCTGTGAACATAATCTTAACAGTTCTGGAAATTGTTGCGCCGGTTTTTCTTGTCGCCGGGGTTGGTTTTGCTTGGGTGAAGGCTGGATTTGAATACCGCATTCAGTTTGTCACCCGCTTGGCGATGACGCTTGCGGTGCCGTGCCTGATCTTCACCGCGCTGATGAAAACCGAGGCCAATCTGGCAGATTTGGCCAAGCTGACACTGGCCGGGACCACAGCTTATGTTGTGGTCGGCGCGGTTGGGTGGGGGCTGTTGAAAGCAACTGGTCTGAGCCTGCGTACCTATCTTGCGCCGATTATTTTTGGCAACACCGGCAACCTTGGCATTCCGTTGGCGTTGTTTGCTTTTGGCCAGCCTGGCCTTGAAGCGGCCGTTGTGATGTTGGCGGTGTCCGCCATCCTTTCCTTCACCTGGGGCATCTGGATTGTTGCGGGTGAGGGCGCTTTTAGCAAAATGATCAAAGAGCCGATGATCTGGGCCACGCTGCTTGGAGCGCTTTTCCTCGTGATGGATTGGGAGACACCCAAGTTTCTCACCAACACGTTGGATTTGATTGGCCAAATGGCAATCCCAATGATGTTGCTTACTCTTGGGGTCGCGGTGGCGCGCCTGACACCGGGGCGGGTTGTGACTGCGATTTGGCTCTCGGTGGTGAAATTGCTGATTTGCGCGGCTATTGGCTGGGGCATTGGTCTGGTTTTTGGACTCACAGGCACATTGTTTGGTGTGCTGGTGTTGCAAATGGCGATGCCGGTGGCCGTGACCGCCTATCTTTTGGCAGAAAAATATGAGGCCGACAGCAACGCGGTCGCAGGATATGTGGTGGTTTCAACGCTGGTCTCTGTGATTGGCTTGCCGATTCTGCTGGCTTTGCTGCTCTAATTCCGGCTTTGTGATTTACCCTCTGTGGAAAAATCCGTTAAAGTGGCAAAAAAACAAAGAACGAGCGAGAGGCAAATGAGCAGAGTTCTCTTCGCGCTGATGGTTGTGCTTGTTGTCGCGTCCTGCGGCAAGAAGGATACCAGTGCGCCCCGCAACCTGGAAAACGCCTGTGCGATTCTGAAAGAGAAACCGCATTTTAGGCGGGCCTTTAGCTCCGCCAAGCGCAAATGGGGCGTGCCCGTACATGTGCAGATGGCGGTGCTCTATCAGGAGAGTAAGTTTATCGGCGATGCCCGCACCCCGCATAAATACGCGCTGGGCATCCTGCCTATGGGGCGTCAGAGCAGCGCCTACGGCTATGCGCAGGCGCTGGATGGCACGTGGGATCAATACCGTCGGGAAACCGGAAACCGCAGTGCAAAACGTGACAATGTCAAAGATGCCGCCGACTTTATGGGCTGGTACTTTAACGAATCCCGCGACCGCAACGGCGTGTCTCTGAGTGACGCGCGTGCTCAATACCTCAACTACCATGATGGGCACACCGGCTATGCCCGCGGAACTTACCGCAACAAAGCTTGGTTGCTGAAAGTGGCTGACGATGTGGCCAGTCGCTCCGCCAAATATCAATCCCAGCTCAGAAGCTGCTCACGGTTTCGGTGATTCCAACACCAGGATGTGATTGCTTTGTGAGGCGCTCCTAATTTGGAGCGCCTTTTGCGTCGATCGGGGGGCGAGGGTGTGGACCACGCGCCAGTTGCTGTGGCGAAATGGAGCTTGCAGACCTCGCGCAA
Organism: uncultured Shimia sp.; assembly: GCF_913054185.1. GTDB lineage: Bacteria > Pseudomonadota > Alphaproteobacteria > Rhodobacterales > Rhodobacteraceae > Shimia. The sequence goes on along the minus strand of NZ_CAJXIV010000114.1, from coordinate 8,289 downwards.
AGGGAGAAAATCCGCACTTGACAATTCCGACTAAAATAATCAGAAATAGCCGCAGCAGCCACCCAACAGGGAAGCCAGAATATTGATACGGACCAACGGAGAGTCCCATGACCCTGCAAATGCAAGCTCCCGAAATGGCAAACGCGCTGCCCGTCCATGACGCCAACCAACTGACTGGCGACAACGGACTGGCCCATATTCGTCTGAACGACCAACTTTACACGCTGCGCATCACCCGCGCCGGCAAATTGATCCTGACAAAATGAACAGCGCCCACAACAGAGGGGCACAGCGCGTAGGTTTGCTCGACGATCTTGGCGATGTGGAGCGTCTTGCGGTGCGCTGGTTGCGGTCCTGGGACCGGGATCCGGTTGGGATAGCCCATCTGGAGTCCACTCTGACAGTAGGATTGGGCGTAGACCAAGCCCGTAACATCAAAGGTGTTTTTGAAGACCTGATGGAAGTCGGCCGCCAATATGGCCGCCGCGCGCTCTGTCGTCATGGCTGCCATTGTCGCTGCCTTGGTGCGGATGAGGCGGTGTTTGCCCATCTGATCGAAGCTGGCGCATGTGGCGAACAGGAAGATGCCGCGCTTTTGGCGTCGCTGGTTGTGCGCCCCGATATGGCCATGTGCTTTGCCGGCCTTGCAGCCGAATTTGGCATGGCTCTAAGCAAAGTGGCCCGCGCCGCACCTGCGCGCCCACAGGTTCCGACACAGGTTTCGGCCACAGTGCATTAATCACTGTGGCCAGACCGTGGCCGTACGTTCACTTTTTTCACATACAGATCACAGGTATGTTAGGCGGCGCGACGCGCATGCGGTTGCCTTCGCTGCGTGAAATGCCCACACTTCTCCTCAGACGCCGGGAGCAACCTGGCAGGTTTCAAGTACACCAAAGGAGAACCCAAAGTGTTTTCTGACACCCTTTCGTACCCCGACGCACAACAGCGCTCTTGGCGCATTGCTGGGCTGACGTTTTTAGCGATGCTGTTTGTCATGGCGCAAACGCTGATCGCCCAAGCCCGCCCGGACAGTTTTGCTGAGCTGGCTGAAGAGATCAGCCCGGCTGTTGTGAATATCACCACATCCACAGTGGTTGCCGGTCGCACCGGTGGCCCACAGGGCATTGTGCCCGAAGGCTCCCCCTTTGAGGATTTCTTCCGCGAGTTTCAGGATCGGCAAGGCAATGACGGCGACCAACCGCGCCGTACCTCCGCCTTGGGCTCCGGTTTTGTGATCTCCGCAGATGGGTTTGTGGTCACCAACAATCACGTGATTGAAGGCGCAGATGAGATCCTGATCGAGTTTTTTGAGGGGGGCGAGCTGCCCGCCAAAGTTATCGGCACGGACAAAAACACCGACATCGCGCTGTTGAAGGTCGAATCAGACGAGCCGCTGGATTTTGTAGCGTTTGGCAACAGCGACACCGCCCGTGTGGGCGACTGGGTTGTGGCGATGGGCAATCCATTGGGCCAAGGCTTCTCGGTCTCCGCCGGCATCGTGTCCCAGCGTGGCCGGTCTTTGTCCGGTGCTTATGACGACTACATCCAAACAGACGCCGCCATCAACCGCGGTAACTCTGGCGGTCCCCTGTTTAACATGGACGGCGATGTGATTGGCGTGAACACCGCGATCCTGTCGCCAAATGGCGGCTCCATTGGTATTGGCTTCTCCATGGCCTCTAACGTGGTCACCAAAGTGGTCGACCAGTTGAAAGAGTTTGGCGAAACCCGCCGCGGCTGGCTGGGTGTGCGTATTCAGGACGTGACAGAAGACATGGTTGATGCGGTTGATGGTCTCAAATCCGCCGCAGGGGCGATGGTCACCGACGTACCAGAGGGGCCTGCTCTCGAAGGCGGCGTGCTGTCCGGCGATGTGATTCTGAGTTTTGATGGTCAATCCGTGAAAGATGTGCGTGGTCTTGTGCGCACTGTTGGCAACACCAATGTCGGCAAAACCGTTGATATGGTGGTGTTGCGCGAAGGTGGTGAAGTGACGCTTCAGATCACGCTTGGTCGCCGCGAAGAGGCCGAAGGCGCGGTGCCTGCAAGTCAGTCAGCGCCTTCTCGTGAACCGGTGGAGAAAGAGATCCTTGGTCTGACCGTGACCGAGCTCACCGACGAGATGCGCGAAGAACTGGGTGTGTCTGAGGGCACCGATGGTCTAGTTGTGAGCAATGTGGATGAGCTGTCCAAAGCTTATGAAAAAGGCCTGCGGGCTGGGGATGTTCTGACCGAAGCAGGCCAGCAGAAGCTGACTTCCATCACGGATCTGGAAGATCGGATTGCGGAGGCCACAGAGGCGGGCCGTAAGTCGCTGCTGCTTCTGGTGCGCCGCGCTGGCGAACCCCGTTTTGTGGCGCTCAACATCGAAGAGTGACCAACGACACAAATGAAATAGAGTAGGGCGCCCCGTGTGGCGCCCTTTTTGTTGATTCGGTGAGGTTTTCGGAGCCTGTTAATGGCCCTCCAACCACTCCGGCAGGTGGGACAAGACATGTTTGCGAGCGCGGCTGCTGGCAAAACCGTTTGCGGCACCGTCTTCGACGATCAGGTGTACAAACACATACTGTGCCTCCTGATGCGTGAGCCAACCGACAAACCAGCCATGTTGTTCCTTCAGGCGTTTGAACTGCGCATCCACCGCCCATGCATTTCCGGTTTTGCCATTTAGCTTGTCGCCCGCAGATGTCGAAAACGATTGGCTGGTGGCAATGGTTAGATCCATGACGTGTTGCGAGTAGGGCAGCTCATGTGACACCAGCATCTGTAAAAAATCGACCTGCTGAGCTGGGGTTATCTTTAGTGAAGAGCTTAGCCAGGCATGTGTAAGCCCATCGTCTTTTCCGGGCGTGCCGCTCAGATCCTTGTTGCCGTAGTCCAACCTGTCCACATGGTGTTGAAAGGCGTCGGTCCCCAATTGTCGGGTGAGCCATTGTGAGTACCACACAACAGAGAACTGGAGCCAAGTGCGCGGTGTGGTGGTTTGCCGCCAACTCTTGAACGGCGCGTTTAGGTCCGGGTCATAGATGACCGCGGGCGTGTCAGAGGACTGCAGTAGTCCCTTTTCAAACCCAATCAGCGCTAGGGGAAGTTTAAAGGTGGAGGCTGGGGAGAATGTGGCATCGCAGAGGTTCCCTTGTTGAAAAACTGGGTCCTTGTCGCCGACCTTGTGAACCAGCGTACAGGCAATTTCTGCCTGTGCGGGCGTTGCGCTGGTCAACCACAATACAGAGAGCATTAACGGAGCAAGTTTGTGCCACATGGATGTGTCCTCAGCGGTTAAAGTGCGTTTGTATGCCTTATTCCTCGCGGGGTACGGCGACCAATCCAAGCCGTCGTGCGCTTTCCAAGGACAGGATCGCGCTGTCCAGCCCTTCGGCACTTTGGTAGCGGCGAATGGCGGCGCGGGTGCGGGCGTCTGGCTCTGCGGTGATGCTGCCATAAAACAGCCCGCGCACCTTCAGGGCACGCTGTAAGGAGGCGGTGAAGTCTTCGGTCCAAACCTCGGCACAGGGGGTCTCAAACCACAATTCCCGCCGTTCCTGCACAATCCGTTGCTGTGTCTCGGTGCGGAAAATGCCAGGGGCAATGACAGTACCGTCCGCCAGAACTTCAGCGGGCTGCACCATGATCTGCTCACTGACAGTTTCCACAACCGCCGGTGTCACATGACGCCCCCAACAGCTGCCAGGCCGCGCATTGGGGGGCGCGCCTGCGTCTTCCGCGCGCAAAATTTCCGGCTCATTGAAGGCCGCGAGATAGGGCGCGGAGGCAATTTGTTCTTCGCAACCCGACAGGCTCCCCAGCGCCAAAAGCGCCGTGGCGGCAAGTACCGATCGTGCGGCAAAATCTGCGGGCATGCTCGCGCCTCATGTGTTTTGCCCTGTCATACCGCGTTTTGCGCCGCAGCGAAACTCGTCATGTATCCGAGGGGGCTGGCGGTGTGACCAAACTGTCCAACAGGGGGGAGAGGTCCTCGACACGCTCGGCAATCACATGGGTGACATTGTTCTCTCGCTGAATGCGCCCCGTCACCCGCAACAGACGCCCGGCAATCACCGCCCGGCGGAAATGCTCATACAGGCTGCGCCAGACAATGATGTTTATCACGCCGGTCTCATCCTCCAACGTCAGGAAGATCACCCCTTTGGCAGTGCCGGGTCGTTGGCGCAGAATCACGAGACCCGCCACAGCGATACGTGCCCCGTTGGGCGGTTCCGTCAATCGGTTGGCGGTCAGAGCTGCTGGTGGGCGCGGCCAATCCCCATGCCGGGGGTGGCCACGTCGCGGCGATATTGGGTTGGATGTGACAATCTGCATGAGAACAAATATAGAACATTTGTAATTTGTCGCAAGGGGAAGGGCTGCTGGTCGCAAATGGGGGTGGAAGAGGTGCAAGCCCTGACCTAACTAGGAATGCGAACAGTTTCTCAAAGGAGCCAGACATGGCCAAAATCACCTATGTCGAGCACAACGGTACCGAGCATGTTGTCGAGGTTGCCAGCGGCTTGACCGTTATGGAAGGCGCACGCGACAACAACGTCCCCGGCATCGAAGCCGATTGTGGTGGCGCCTGTGCTTGTTCCACCTGTCACGTCTATATCGACCCAGCTTGGGTGGAAAAGATCCCGGCCAAAGACGACATGGAAGAAGACATGCTCGATTTTGCGTATGAGCCCAACCCGGCCACCTCGCGCCTGACCTGCCAGATCAAGGTCACAGATGCGCTGGACGGTCTGGTTGTAAAACTGCCAGAAAAGCAAATCTGATGATTATGGCGCGGCGTTTCCTGTCACAGACGCTACGCCGTTTCGCCCGCCGCGCCACGCTTGCGGTGAGCTTGGGGCTGCTGGCGGCCCCTGTGATGGCGGAGATCACCTCCGCCCGCTACACGGATGAAACGACCCGGTATGCCCATGGGGTGCTTGGAGATGCCATTGAATACGGCACGCTTGAACTGACCCTAAAGGATGGCAAGCGTCTCGCACTTACGCTTCCCCAAGACCGTGTCTTTGAAGACATCGCACCGCGTCTGATGGATATGGACGGCGACGGTGCGCCGGAAGTGATTGTCGTTGAAAGCAGCCAAACCGGCGGTGCACGCCTCTCAATCTACGACGAGAATGGCCTCCGCGCAGCCACACCCCACATCGGCCAACGCAACCGCTGGCTCGCGCCCATCGGGGCTGCCGATCTAGATGGCGACGGCTTTATCGAAGTGGCCTATATCGACCGGCCACACCTGGCCAAGACCCTGCGCGTCTGGCGGTTCCAAAAAGGCAAACTCACTGAAGTCGCCAGCCTCAAAGGCCTCACCAACCACCGCATTGGCGAAGATTTTATCTCCGGCGGCATTCGCAACTGCGGCCAAGGCCCAGAGATGATCACGGTCAACGCCAGCTGGTCTCAGGTCATGGCCATACGGTTTGATGGCCAAACTCTGTCGCCGCGCCCGCTTGGGCCATTCAAAAGCCAGTCGTCCTTGCGCGCCGCGCTGGACTGCAAAGCGCCCTAGGCGTCTCATTCCTGAAATATCCCGGGGGAGTATGGCTGCAAGCCAAGGGGGGGCTGGCCCCTCTCACCGTTACCGTACGGTCCCATCACTGGCCGAGTAAATATGCCGTGTGCCAATGGCCCCCAGCGACTGAAACAGGCTTGCGGTGTTGGACACCCCAAACTTCTTCAGCAACTTGCCACGATGCACCTCCACCGTGCGATTGCTCATCTCCAGCTTGATGGCAATTTCTTTGCTGGTCAGCCCTTCGGCCAACAGCGAGAACACTTCCCGCTCGCGTCGTGTCAGCGGATGATAGGGGCGAGAGCCGGAAATATCAGCAAAGCTCCACACCGCGCGCTGTAGCGGGTCTTCCGGTGTAAACGTATGCCCGCGCACGCGGCACCAGAACATCTCGCCGCCGCGCCGCATCATCACGCGCTCGTCCCAATAGAAATTTCCCTCGCGCAGCTCTTGCACGCCACGATTGCGGATGTTGGTGAATTCTTCTTGGGTTGGGTAGAGGATGGCAAAAGTGCTGTCTTTGAGCGCCGCGCGTTCATAGCGGAACATATCTGCAAAGGTGGCGTTGCAATCGCGGATCACACGGTTTTCAGTCACCACAATGCCCACCGGCGCAAAGCTGAACGCCAGTTCCACAAAATCGCCCGTGGCGTAGGCCTCTTCCACCGAAATGGTCATGTCATCTCCCCCAGTTCAAGCGGAGAATAGGGCGCTGCATGGGTGGGCGCAACGCCCGCAGAACTACGTATTAAAGCGCGCGCCAGCCGATGTCGCGGCGATAAAATCCACCTGGCCAGTCAATCGCATCGACCATGGCATAAGCCCGATCCCGCGCTTCCTGAAGGCTCGCGCCCCGTGCGGTCACGTTCAAAACCCGGCCACCAGAGGCGGTGATCTGCCCGTCTTTCGCGGTGGTGCCAGCGTGGAACACCATGTTCTTGCTGTCGCCTTCAAGGGCATCCAATCCGCCAATCACAGAGCCTTTCTCATAAGACCCCGGATAGCCATTGGCCGCCATCACCACGGTGATCGCGTGATCATCCGCCCAATTCACCTGCGTCTCATGCAGACGCTCTTCGGCTGCCGCATGCATCAGGTCCATCGCCTGCGCGCCCAGACGCATCATCAGCACCTGACATTCCGGATCGCCAAAGCGCACATTGTATTCCACTAGGCGCGGCTGCCCATCTTTGATCATCAAGCCGACGTACAGCACCCCCTGATACGGCGTGCCACGCTTGGCCATCTCATCAATGGTGGGCTGCACAATCTCATCCAGCGCCTTTTGTGCAATCTCGTCAGACAGCACGGGTGCTGGCGAGTAGGCGCCCATGCCGCCGGTGTTCGGACCCGTGTCACCTTCGCCTACACGCTTGTGGTCCTGCGCGGTGCCTACCGGCAGGGCAGTTTTGCCGTCACAGAGGATGAAGAACGACGCCTCTTCGCCTTCCATAAACTCTTCAACAACCACCTCGGCCCCTGCGCCACCAAAGGCACCGCCAAACATGTCATCCACCGCATCGAGCGCGGTTTGCAGGTCCATCGCCACAATCACGCCTTTGCCAGCCGCCAGACCATCGGCTTTCACAACAATCGGCGCGCCTTGTTCACGGATGTAGGCCTTGGCCGCTTCTGCGTCGGTGAAATGGCCATAGCCTGCGGTGGGCGCGTTGGCTGCGTCACAAATCTCTTTGGTGAAGCTCTTGGAGGCTTCCAACCGTGCGGCTGCTTTAGACGGACCAAACACCAGCACGCCAGCTTCGCGCAGACGATCCGCCACGCCGTTGGCCAGCGGCGCTTCCGGGCCAACAATCACAAAATCAATCGCATTGGCCGCCACAAAGGTCACAACCTCGCCGCCATCCTCAATGTCAAAGCTGGCGCATTCCGCGATCTGCGCGATGCCTGCGTTGCCCGGTGCCACAATCAGCTTGTCGCATTTTGGGTTCTGCATCACTGCCCATGCCAATGCATGTTCACGTCCACCGCTGCCGAGAATAAGAATGTTCATGTTGCCGCCTTCCGCTTGGCCTCCGCTTAGCGGCGTTCTAAGGTGGCTGGGCACAGGAAACAAGGGAACTGAGCAGCACACCCATGTCTGATCTGATCGACGACCCACGAGAGGGCGAAAACGCCCCGGAATTCAGCGTCACCGAACTCTCCGGTGCCATCAAACGCATGATCGAGGGCGAGTTCGCTCATGTGCGCATCAAAGGCGAGATTGGCCGCGTGTCGTTTCCGCGCTCGGGCCACATTTATCTCGATTTGAAAGATGATCGCTCAGTGATTGCCGGGGTGATGTGGAAGGGCGTGGCCGCACGGGTCTCCACCCGCCCCGAAGAGGGCATGGAAGTGGTCGCCACCGGGCGGCTCACCACTTTCCCGGGTCAATCCAAATACCAATTGGTGATCGAAGACCTGAAACCGGCTGGTGTTGGCGCGCTGATGGCGATGCTGGAAAAGCGCAAAGCCATGTTGCAGGCCGAAGGGCTTTTTGCGCAGGAGCTCAAAAAGCCGCTGCCGTATCTGCCGGAAATCATTGGTGTCGTGACCTCGCCCAGCGGGGCGGTGATCCGCGACATCCTACACCGCTTACGCGATCGTTTCCCGCGCAAAGTGCTGTTGTGGCCAGTGGCAGTGCAAGGCGAACAATGTGCCAAACAAGTGGCCAACGCCATCGATGGCTTTAACCAAATGACCCCCGGCGGCTCCATGCCGCGTCCCGATCTGATCATTGTGGCCCGAGGCGGGGGCAGCATCGAAGACCT
>NZ_CAJXIV010000113.1 GCF_913054185.1 uncultured Shimia sp. | reverse complement strand
TGTCTGCCGTTGCCATGGCGCCACTCAATACCAAGGCCACCGCGGCAAGCGTTGTACCAAACTTCATTCGACTATGTCTCCATTAAGAAATGCGCGCGCTTCACTTGTTTTGGGTGAGGCAAAAAATTCTTCCGCAGGTGTCTGCTCCAGAATGTGACCGTGGTGGATGAACCAAACATCCTCCGCCAGCCGCCGTGCCTGACCAATGTCGTGCGTGGACATCACCACGCGTGTCCCGTCTTTGAACGCCTGCATAAGCAGCGTTTCAAATTCCCGCGTCGCCCGGCCATCCAGGTTGGCACAAGGTTCATCAAGGAACAAAATCTCAGGCTTGCGGATCAACGCCCGTGCCAAGGCAAGCTTCTGCCGCTCGCCGCCAGACAGCACAGTTGCCTGTTTTTGAGCGCTGTCAGACAAGCCGACACGCTCCAGCCATTCGCTCGCACGCTGTCGGGCGTCACTCTTGGAGACGCCATGCGTCACCAAGGGATAGGCGACATTATCAAGCGCCGTGCGTCGCATCATGATTGGTGCTTGAAACACAAACGCCTGTCGCGCCCGCGCTTCTTCTTCTGGGATTTGCCAGTCAATAGTCCCGCCTGGAGCCATGCGTTCCATGCCATGTAGCAAACGCAGAAGCGTGGTTTTGCCCGCGCCATTCGGACCCATAACAATCGACAGACCAGTCTCGCTCACCGTGGTGGTCACCGGTCCAAGCAACGTCTTGCCACGCCGCCGCACAACAGCATCTTTTACGCTCAGAGGCAGGATTTCGTTCACCATCGGCCACTCACCTCCGTGCGCGACAAGGTGTGGATCAACAAGTTCACCACCACCGCCAATCCAATCAGCACAAAGCCCAAGGCCAAGGCGAGGGAGAAGTTGCCCTTGCCGGTTTCCAAAGAAATAGCAGTGGTCAACACACGCGTGGCATTGTCGATGTTTCCGCCCACAATCATAATCGCGCCCACCTCACCAATTCCGCGCCCAAACCCTGCCAAAGACGCGGTCATAAGTGCGCGACGCCCGTCCCACAACAAGGTCAATATACGCTGCCATCGGGTGGTGTTCATGGAGATCAGCAGGTCATGGTACTGCGCCCATAACTCGCGAATGGCCTGATGGGCAATTGAGGCAATCAAAGGTGTCAGAATGATCACCTGGGCAATGATCATCGCGGTCGGTGTGAACAACAGTCCAAACACGCCAAACGGCCCCGCCCGCGACAACATCAAATAGACGATCAAACCCACCACAACCGGTGGCAAACCCATCAACGCATTGAGCGTCGCGATCACAAACCGCCGATACCGAAACCGGCGCACAGCCAGCCAACACCCCAGTGGTAAGCCAATACCCGAAGCAATGGCCACCGCCGTCAGTGTCACCTGCAACGAGCGCAACGAAATCTCGATCAGGTCCGCGTCAAATGTGACGATCAATCGGCCCGCTTCCAGCAAGCCTGCCAGTAATTCATTCATGCAACCGCTCTGGTGCCCCTCCTTGCGGCCAGCCCTCCCGGCGGCCGATGCTTACCATTGATGTGGTAAGTCTATCTAATGTCATTGTGCCATTTCACCGCTGAAGCAAGAGGGTGGTGTCACTTTCCCAGATCACCCTAACGCAGCCCCCCGAATTGGCGCAAATTGTCCACACACCTCCCCGTCAAAATGTCATTTTGTCCCAAGCGTTTTGGGCAGGATTACCCCTACAAAACAAAGAAACATGTCCAACTGGTCAAATTCCCCTTGGCAGAACGTCTTGCTTCAACAACACTCTCCCCAATCGGGAGAAAAGACTATTGGGAGGACCAACATGACCCTGCGCAAACCTATTTCCAAACTACTGGCCGCCGGTGCCGCAATGGCGCTCACGGCCACCGCCGCTCTGGCCCAAGACGTTACCCTACGCATGCACCAGTTCCTGCCACCGCAGGCCAATGTACCAAAGCTGATTCTGGACGTCTGGGCAGATGCCATCGAGAAAGACAGCGAAGGCCGCATCAAGATCGAGCGCTACGCTGCCATGGCTCTGGGTGGTAAACCACCAGAGCTGATGGACCAAGCCATCGACGGCGTCGCCGACATCGTCTGGACAGTCGTGGGCTATACACCAGGTCGCTACCCCTCCACCGAAGTGTTTGAACTGCCCTTTATGGTCGAAGACGCACGCGCGGGCTCTTATGCCTACGCCAAGATGTTTGACGCCCACATGAAAGACACCGAGTTCCAGAACCTGAAGATCTTCGGCACTTGGGTGCACGGTCCGGGCATGTTCCACACCAATGCTGCGGTGTCCTCCCCGGATGACTTAAAGGGCATGAAAATTCGCGGCGGCTCTCGTTTGGTGAACGAGCTGCTGAAACTGACCGGCGCCTCGCCAATTGGCATGCCAGTGCCAGCGGTCCCAGAAGCCCTGTCCAAAGGGGTAATCGATGGCACCACCATTCCGTGGGAAGTCACTGCAGCGCTGAAAGTGCCAGAGCTGGTGGGCAACCACACCGAGTTTGAAGGCAACGCGCTGTACACGCTGACCTTTGTTCTGGCGATGAACAAGGACCGTTACGAGTCCATGCCAGACGATCTGAAAGCCGTGATGGACAAAAACTCCGGTGTCGAATTCTCCGTATTCGCCGGTGGCGTGATGCAAGATATGGACGCACCCGCCCGTGATCTGGCTGTGGCCCGTGGCAACAACATTGTGACTGTGTCCGCCGAAGACGCTGCCAAATGGGCTGAGGTTGTTCAACCGATCTACAGCACATGGATTGCCGACATGGACAAACGTGGCCTCGACGGTCAGGCGATGATCGACGAAGCCAAAGCGCTGATGGAAGAGTACAAAAAGAACAACATGTAACTCTGACCACTGCGAACAAGATTGGCCGCAGCCCCGTGCTGCGGCCTTTTTTGTTTGCCGCAACGCCTCCAATTCAAAACGGCGTCACCACGACACTGGCCAACCAAGCGGCCCGTTCTTATTTCGGGTTGCGGCATTTACAGCCCTACTAATCTGCCCCCACGCCGCATAGCTTGATTGGAGAGAGTCCCAGTAAAGGAGGCGCTTATGCCCCGCCAAACCCAAGGCCGCGGCCGTCGTTATGACAGCATTTTGGACACCGTCGGCGACACGCCTGTTGTCCGACTAAACCGAATTGCCCCCAAACATGTGAACATGTTTGTGAAGTTTGAGGCCGCCAACCCAGCTGGCTCCGTCAAAGACCGCCTAGCGCTCAACATCATTGAAGCCGCGGAAAAAGACGGCCGCCTGAAACCGGGTCAAACCGTGGTTGAGGCCACGTCTGGCAACACCGGGATTGGCCTTGCCATGGTCTGCGCCGCCAAAGGCTACCCGCTGGTCATCACCATGTCCGAAGCGTTCTCCGTGGAACGCCGCCGCCTGATGCGCTTCTTGGGGGCAAAAGTTGTGCTGACCCCCAAAGCGCAAAAAGGCTTTGGCATGTATAAGAAGGCACAAGAGTTGGCCGAGCAAAACGACTGGTTCCTCGCCAGCCAGTTTGAAACCGCTGACAACGCCGACATGCACGAAAACACCACGGCACGCGAAATCCTCAGCGATTTTGCAGGCACCTCGCTGGATTACTGGGTCACCGGCTATGGCACCGGCGGCACGGTTGCAGGTGTGTCCCGTGCGTTGCGCCGTGAAAGCCCGGACACCAAGATCATCTTGTCCGAACCGGCCAATGCGGCACTGGTGGACTCCGGCTACACCAACACCCGCGACGCCGCCAATCAGGCCACCGAAAGTCACCCGGCGTTTGAACCACACCCCATCCAGGGCTGGACCCCTGATTTCATTCCTTGGGTGCTACAGGAAGCGCTCGACAACAAAGGCTACGATCAGCTGATCAAAACGCCGGGGCCTGACGGGATCAAATGGTCCCAACGCCTCGCTGCTGAGGAAGGCATCCTGGTTGGTATTTCTGCCGGGGCGACGCTGGCGGCTGCCGTTGAAGTTGCTCAGTCCGCACCTGAAGGATCCAACATCCTTGTGATGCTGCCAGACACCGGAGAGCGCTATCTTTCAACACCGTTGTTTGACGGCATTGCTGAAGGTATGTCGGATGAAGAGATCACCATCTCCCACTCCACGCCCAGCGCGCAGTTGTAGAAACAAAAAGGGTCGCTCAATTGAGCGACCCTTTCCGTAATCAGTGATCGAAGCGATCAGCCGTTCACGCTGTCTTTCAGCGCTTTGGCGATGGTCATTTTCACAACCTTGTCCGCGTCTTTCTTGATCTGCTCACCAGTTGCTGGGTTGCGAACCATACGCTCAGGGCGTTCACGGCAGTAGATTTTGCCAACGCCTGGCAGGGTCACTGCGCCACCAGCGGAAACTTCGCGGGTGATCAGTGCACAAACGGCTTCCAGAGCTGCGCCTGCGGATTTCTTGTCAGAGCCCATTTCTTCGGCCAGAGCGGCAACGAGTTGGGTCTTGGTCATCGGTTTTGCCATTTCAGGTCTCCATTAGTCTGCCCGATTAGTAGGGCCTCACGCCCGGCATTTAACGGGATGTTGTGGGTGAACACAATAAATTGTGTGCCAAAAATCGGTGTTTTTAAGGGTTTTCCACAGATTTCCGTAGGGTCAGAGGAAGGCAGTCTCGTCAAATGACCGTAATTTCCGCGAATGCAGCCGTTCCAGAGGCATTTCGCGCAAGCTTTCCATGGCGCGGATGCCAATTAACAAATGCCGCGCGACCTGTGTCTTATAGAAGTCTGAGGCCATGCCGGGAAGCTTTAATTCGCCATGAAGCGGCTTATCACTCACACACAGCAATGTCCCGTAAGGCACCCGGAATCGATAGCCGTTTGCGGCGATGGTGGCGCTCTCCATATCAAGCGCAATCGCCCGAGACTGGCTCAACCGCTGCACTGGTCCTGTGTGTTCGCGCAATTCCCAGTTTCGGTTATCAATAGTGGCCACCGTTCCGGTCCGCATCACACGCTTCAACTCAAAACCGGACAACTTGGTCACCTCAGCCACCGCACTTTCCATCGAGGTCTGCACTTCGGCCAACGCCGGGATTGGCACCCACACCGGCAGGTCATCATCCAGCACGTGATCCTCGCGCAGATAAGCGTGGGCCAGTACAAAATCACCAAGGCTTTGGGAGTTTCGCAGCCCGGCACAGTGCCCGACCATAATCCAAGCGTGAGGTCGTAAGACGGCAATGTGATCGGTTGCGGTTTTGGCGTTGGACGGCCCCACGCCAATGTTCACCAGAGTGATGCCAGAGCCATCTTCACGTTTCAGGTGATAGGTCGGCATCTGTGGCTGTTTGTCCACCGGCGCAATGGGCGTTTCCGCGTCGGTAATCTCCACATTACCAGTGCTGACAAAGCTGGTGTAGCCGGATTTTGGATCATCCAACATCTGCCGCGCATACGCTTCAAATTCGGTCACATAGAACTGGTAGTTGGTGAACAACACGTGGTTCTGGAAATGCTCGGGATCGGTGGCGGTATAATGACTCAATCGCGCCAGCGAATAATCCACCCGCTGCGCTGAGAACGGCGCGAGCGGTGCCACGCCATTCACAACCGCCGTGCCATTCACAATATCATCATTGGTGGTGGACAGGTCTGGCACATCAAAAATGTCACGCAGTGTGAAATCCGCCGCACCTTCTTGCGGCACCGTCATATCCGATTGCGCAGCCACAGCAAAGTGCACCGGAATCGGCGTGGTTGACGGCCCGACAACCACGGGCACGCCGTGGTTTTCCAACAAGAGCCCGATCTGTTGCTCGAGGTAATGACGAAACAGGTCTGGCCGCGTGACCGTGGTGGCATGCACGCCGGGCTCTGCCACGTGACCAAAGCTCAACCGGCTATCGATCTGCGCAAAGCTGGTCGTTGTGATGCGTATCTCCGGATAATACGCGCGAATGCGATGCCCGTCCGGTCCTTTGCGCAGGGCACGGCGAAACTGGTCACTCAGGTAGGTGGTTGCGATCTGGTACAGTTCCTCCAAACGCGCCACGGCGGCTTTGGCATCTGTAAAAGCTTCGGGGGCGGGGACTGCGGGGGAGTGCACGGGAATATTCTGTGGAGTCATTTCGCAGCCTTGATTACGTCAGTCATTTCAAATTTTGTCACATCCACCAGCCCAAGGTCAGAGATCCGAAGTTCCGGGATCACCACCAGGGCCAAAAGTGAGTGTTGCATATAAGCGTTGTTCAGCGTGCAACCACAAGCCTCCATCGCCTCCACCATGTTCTGCGCCTTAGCCGCAACTTCCGTCGCAGGGGCATCTGACATCAATCCGGCAATTGGAAGCTCCACCAAAGCCAGCTCTTTGCCATCTATGATCACGGTGACACCGCCACCCACTTCACCAAGCCGATTGGCCGCCATCGCCATCATCTCGCGATCTGTGCCAACGACAATCATATGGTGGCTGTCATGCGCCACAGTGGAGGCCATCGCCATCCGGCCCTTATAGCCAAAACCGGAGACAAACCCGTTGACCACATCACCAGTCGCGCGGTGCCGCTCCACCAGCGCAATCTGCGCCACATCCGTCTCTATATCACCCTGAACCACGCCATCCGAGACCGACAACTCAGCCGTCAACGCCTTGGTTGGCGCTTGATTTTCAATCACCCCAATCACATTGGCGGTAACTTGCGTAGCACCCTCCGGCGCCTTCACTTCAAAGTCCTCTGCCGTGCGTTCACGTCCCAAATTCACCGTCTGCCGGGCATGCTCAGGCCACTCAAGATGTGGGCAATCCACAAGCACCTCACCATCCAGAGCCACGGTTTTACCGCGCGCAATCACTTGCTCAATTGGCAACGTCTTCAGATCAGACGTCAAAATTACATCGGCACGTCTGCCCGGCGCAATAGAGCCCAAGTCCCGCTCCAAGCCAAAATGCGTCGCGGTGTTGATTGTGGCCATCTGCAGCGCCACCAACGGGTCACAGCCACAGTCAATCGCATGGCGCACCACGCGGTTCATATGTCCGTCGTTCACCAATGTGCCGGAGTGACAATCATCCGTGCACAGAATGAAGTTGCGCGGATCCAATCCCTTTTCGGTGATCGCCGTGATCTGCGTCTCCACATCATACCAGGCGGAGCCGAGCCGCATCATCATACGCATGCCCTGACGCACCCGCGCAATCGCATCCGCTTCACAGGTGCCCTCATGATCGTCTGCTGGACCACCCGCCGCATAGGCATGGAAATCCTTCCCAAGATCTGGCGACGCATAGTGCCCGCCCACGGTTTTGCCTGCATTTTGGGTGGCAGCAATTTCCGCCAACATCTGCTGACTGCCATTGATCACACCGGGAAAATTCATCATCTCCCCAAGCCCAATGATGCCGGGCCAGCCCATGGCCTCGCTCACATCATCCGGGCCAATTTCAAACCCTGTGGTCTCCAACCCCGGCGCAGATGGTGCGCAGCTGGGCATCTGGGTGAAGATATTGATCGGCTGCATCAGCGCCTCATCATGCATCATCCGCACGCCTTCCAGCCCCAACACATTGGCAATCTCATGAGGATCAGTGAACATCGTGGTGGTGCCATGGCCAATCACCGCCCGGGCAAACTCCGCCGGGGTCAGCATGCCACTTTCAATGTGCATATGCCCGTCACACAGGCCCGGAATCATGAACCGCCCATTGGCCTCGATGATCTCCGTCTGCGGCCCTTCGCAATGGCTGGCGTCCGGTCCGACATAGGCGATCCGCCCTTCGGCTACGGCAATATCGTGATCCGCCAACACCTCGCGGGTGTGCACGTTGACCCATTGACCTTTGCGAATAACGAGATCAGCAGGCTCGCGGCCCGCGGCCACGGCGACAAGACGGGGGGCAACATCTGCCCAAGAATGAAAATGCTTCTGTTCCATGGCCCACGGTGACATGTGTTTCAGACATGTTCAACCTCACCGCAGATGAAGCTTTTGCGAAATATCCTTCAGGTGGAAGCTGAAACCAAAAATGAACCCGGCTGACCAGTCACAAGTCAGAAACGACGTCGCAAACGCGCTTGACCAATGACCACTCACAATGGTCCGCTGTGCCAAACAAGGAGCCGTCCATGACTGTCACAGAGCTGCACCCCAACATCACCCACTGGCAAGAGCGCGTCGACATGGCTGCGGCCTTCCGCTGGACTGCGCGCCTCAATATGCACGAGGGTGTCGCCAATCATTTCAGCCTCGCGGTAAATGACGATGGCACCCGCTTTCTGATGAATCCCAATCAGAAACACTTTGCCCGCATCAAAGCCAGTGACCTGCTGGAAATTGACGCCAATAATCCAGACACGCTCACCGGGCCGAATGCGCCGGATCCCACCGCTTGGGGATTACATGGTGGCGTGCATCGCCACTGCCCGCACGCACGCTGCGTGATGCATGTGCATTCAATCTTTGCCACAGTTCTGGCCTCTCTTGCGGACAGCACGCTCCCACCGATCGATCAGAACTGCGCCACCTTTTACGACCGCGTTGTGGTGGATGACGGCTATGGCGGCTTGGCGTTTGAAGACGAAGGGGAACGTTGCGCAGCCCTTCTCACAGATCCCAAAAAGAAGGTCATGGTCATGGGCAACCATGGCGTGCTGGTGATTGGCGACAGCGTCGCAGACACTTTCAACAGGCTCTATTACTTTGAACGCGCTGCAGAGACCTACATCCGCGCCCTGCAAACCGGCCAGCCATTGCGGGTTCTGCCGCGTGAGATTGCGGAGAAAACCGCGCAGGAGCTGGAGCAATACCCGGAACAAGACGTGCGCCATCTGGCAGAGTTGAAGGCGATTCTGGACGAAGAAGGATCGAACTACGCGACCTGAAATTTTTCCATGACTTGACCTGACGGAACGACCTGTCGATGGTGTGGCGCGGCAGGATCAACCAACGCCCAGCAGACAGTCAGGGCATTCTGTAGGGAGCAGAACATGGACTATCTCGACATCCGGATCAAAGAACTGAGCAACGAGCAACAAGAGCATCTACTGCGAGCAAGCCAACCATTTGGCCTTTTGGGGCTGACCCGCTTAATGCGTCAGGGGCGCATCGGGTGGTTGTTTTGGGTCATGTTGATTGGTCACGTCGGTTTTTTGATCCTTGGTATCTCCTTGGCGATGCAGTTTTCGGTCGCAGTAGAGACTCATGACCTCATTCGCACCGGAATTGGCGGTGCAACCTCTTTGATTATCGCAGTTCAATTGCTGGTTGGCTTGGCACCGCATTTGCACGCCGAACGCACCAAACGGCGCCTGAAGCGGTTGGAAATATTGATTTTGTCACACAACAAGGATGACTCTTCGCAATAAGTCGCCGTCCGGCACACAACCATCTGCTCGCGCCAGAGTCTCGCTCACTCTGGCGCGCGCAAACTTTGTGGCGTTTTACCAAACTCCGCTTTGAAGGCCCGCGTCATGGCTGCCGGATTTTGATAACCGCAGCGCAATGCCACCTCAGCCACACTCAAATCGGTGTCCACCACCAGCTTGCGCGCCAGATTGAGCCGCAACCGCCGATACACAACCGCTGGCCTGGCCCCAAGCTCTGCCAACATCCGCGCCGCAAGCGTTTTCTGCGTCACACCCGCACGGCGCGCTACTTCGGGCAAAGCCAAAGGGTCTTCCAGATGGTCTTGCATCACCGCCAAAGCGCGATTCACAATCCGACCCGCAGGCGTCGCGCCGCCCTCGTGAGATCGCGCACTGTCCCGCGTCATAAACAACTGCGCCACTTCCAAAGCCAACGCCTGCCCAAAGTCGCGTCCAATCAAAAACATCACCAAATCAAACGCCGCCATGGCCCCGGAACAGGTCACCCGCGCCCCATCGATCACAAATCGCTCGCGTTCCGCCGTGACATCCGGAAACCGCTCGGCAAAAGCGATCAGCTCTTCCCAATGAATCGTGGCGCGATGCCCCTCCAACAGACCTGCTTCGGCCATCAACCAACTGCCAGTGTCCATGCCACATACCGTGTCAAACCGCTTCGCCGCCGCCCGCAGGGCGCTCTGCGTCTGCCAACCAGCATGATCCTTGAACCCATAGGACGGCATCACCACCAGCAAGTCGCCCGTGAACTCACTCAACCGCCCATGCGGCGCCACCGGCAGTTCACTGGAACTGCGCACCGCTGCGCCATCCAAAGACAAAAACGCCCAGTCATAAAGCGTCTTGCCCGACAGCGTATTGGCCGCCCGCATCGGCTCCACGGTGTTTGCCAGACAATGGTTGGAAAACCCGTCAAACAGCAAAACCCCAATCTTCTGCGGTGCAGCGGATGTATTTGACCAAAATTGCATGACACAAAGCTATTTCAGCATGATCTATTTGGTCAAGAACGCTCTGCTACCTTCAGCCATGTGAGGAAGCGCGCCATGCAATTTGATCTGACCGAAGAGCAAGAGATGATTGTCTCCACCGTCCGCAGTTTTGTGGAAAATGAGATTTACCCTTACGAGGCCGAGGTTGAGCGCACTGGCGAAATTCCCGAAGGCCTAGGCGAGCAAATCAAACAAAAGGTCATCGATCTTGGCTTCTACGCCTGCAACTTCCCCGAAGAGGTTGGCGGCGCGGGTCTGAATCATCTCGATTTCACCTTGGTGGAGCGCGAATTGGGGCGCGGTTCCATGGCCCTCACCCACTTCTTTGGCCGCCCGCAAAACATCCTCATGGCCTGCGAAGGGGAGCAGAGAGACCGCTATCTGCTCCCCGCCGTGCGCGGCGAACGCATGGACGCTCTGGCCATGACCGAGCCTGGCGCAGGCTCTGACGTGCGTGGCATGAAATGCGCAGCTGTGCGCGATGGCGGCGACTGGGTCATCAACGGCAACAAGCATTTCATCAGCGGGGCCGAACACGCTGACTTCTTTATTGTCTTTGTCGCCACCGGCGAAGATCAAACCCCAAAAGGCCCCAAAAAGCGCATCACCACCTTCCTTGTGGACCGCGACACGCCGGGCTTCACCGTGCGTAACGGCTACAAATCCGTGAGCCATCGCGGCTACAAAAACATGGTGCTGGAATTTGATGACTGCCGCCTGCCGGACTGGCAAGTCCTGGGCGAAGTCGACGGCGGTTTCGCGGTGATGAACGAATGGCTCTACGCCACCCGCATCACTGTCGCCGCCTTCTGTGTTGGCCGCGCCCGCCGCGCCTTTGACTACGCGCTGGATTATGCTGCCCAGCGCGAGCAATTTGGCCAGCCGATTGGCAGGTTCCAGGGCATTGGCTTTCAGATCGCCGATATGATCACCGAAATTGATGCCGCCGATCTCCTAACGCTCTCCGCAGCCGCCCGCCTTGATCGTGGTCTGCCTTCAAACCGCGAGATTGCCTCCGCCAAACTCTACGCTTCGGAAATGCTGGCCCGCGTGACCGACGCGGCGATTCAAATCCACGGTGGCATGGGGCTGATGGATGATTATCCACTCGAACGGTTCTGGCGCGACGCACGGGTAGAACGCATCTGGGATGGCACCAGCGAAATCCAACGCCACATCATCAGCCGCGACCTTTTGCGCCCGTTGGGGGCCTGATGGAAAGCGTTGTGTTGCGCACTCGCCTGCGGCACAACCTCGGCACCAAGCTGAGGGAGCTGCCACATGAAACCATCCGTCACGATCACCTATTGTGTGGGCTGCAACTGGCTGTTGCGCGCGGGCTGGATGGCGCAGGAGCTGCTATCCACCTTCAAAGACAACCTCGCTGGTGTGACAATCGCTCCAGCCGACGTGCCCGGCACTTACAAGGTCACTGTCAACGACACGGTGATTTGGGACCGCAAGCGCGACGGTGGTTTTCCGGAGGCCAAAGAGCTGAAAAAGCGCCTGCGCGACGTGATCGAACCGGACCGCGATTTGGGTCATCTCGACCGAGGCGCATAGTAACTCCGGCCCTTTTCGTCGGGGCCAGCCATGACACGTGACCTCTCTCGCCTGATCCATCCCAAATCCATCGCGGTGATTGGCGGCGGCGCCTGGTGCACAGAGGTGATCCGCCAGACCCAAAAAATCGGTTTTGAGGGAGATATTTGGCCCGTCCATCCTAACGCGCGGACCGTGTTGGGACACCCAGCTTACGCCAACGTCACGGACCTGCCCAGCGCACCTGACGCCACATTCATCGGCATCAATCGTCACGC
>NZ_CAJXIV010000112.1 GCF_913054185.1 uncultured Shimia sp. | reverse complement strand
AAGTCGGGCTGCCTCCCCGCTGACCGATCGCAAGCACGCAGTCGCAGTGGGCGGATTGCGGTCATTAGCTGCGGCTGCACATGCTTTGAGCAAGATCGGTGGAAGCGGCCATTCGAAGCTCAATTGCTCGGGACATGAGTGCTGCGCTGGACGCCAAGGTCGGCAAAGCGCAGATAACGGAGTTTGCAAAGTCTGTTTCCATGTTCGCTCGCTGTCGCCGGAGCACGAACACCGTTTTTTTTGAGCTCCGAGACCAAATCGGCTTTTGGGTCCCGTGAAAAGCGCCAAACCTTACCTGCCCTACTAAACTTGGCTTTTTGGCGCGGATGCTCTTTAGGGTCCGTATGCCTCCCTCAAAACGTTCTTCTGAACTTTGCCCATCGTATTTCGCGGCAATGTGTCCATAAACTTGAACGCGCGCGGGTGCTTAAATCGCGCTAGCTTTGATGCCACGCTATCCTTTAAGGCTTGCTCAGTCAGTGCGCCATTGGGCTCCGCCACGACCGCGGCAATTACGCTCTCGCCAAAATCGGCGTTTGGCACACCAAAAACCGCGCTTTCAACTACCCCTGGGACGTCGTTCAGCACATCCTCGATCTCTTTGGGATAGATGTTGTACCCGCCGGAAATGATCAGATCCTTTGAGCGCCCAACAATTGCCAGCCGACCGTCTTGTGACTGAGTGCCAAGATCCCCGGTGAGGAAAAAGCCCGATGCGCGCAACTCCTCAGCAGTTTTTACCGGCATATTCCAATAGCCCTTGAAGACATTGTCGCCACGTACCTCGATCATGCCAATGTCACCGGCCGGTAGTGTTTTGCCCGTCTCTGGATCAGTGATTTTCACTTCTGTGCCCGGCAACGCATAACCGACCGTGCCCGCGACACGTTCCCCATCATACGGGTTGGAGGTTATCATATTGGTTTCGGTCATCCCGTAACGCTCAAGGATGCGATGGCCGGTGCGCGCTTCAAACTCACGATGGGTTTCGGCCAAAAGTGGGGCTGAGCCAGATACAAACAGTCGCATGTTTTGAACCAATTCTTCGGTGAACCCTGTGTCAGACAACAGTCGGGTGTAAAAGGTTGGCACCCCCATCAACAGGGTTGCACTTGGCAAGTCAGACAGGACCTTTTCGACATCAAATGCCGTATGCAACCGCACTTCGGCGCCTGCCAGAAGGGAGGTGTTCATGGCCACAAACAACCCGTGTGTGTGAAAGATCGGCAGGGCATGGATCAGGCAATCCTGATTGGTGATTTCCCACAGGTTCGTCAGCGAAATGGCATTGGAGAGCAGATTTTTGTGGCTCAACATCGCCCCCTTGGAGCGCCCGGTGGTGCCCGACGTGTACAGCAGGGCCGCGAGATCGTCGGGCGCGCGGTCAACAGGTGTAAAGCTGTCAGGCATGTCGTTGGCCGCAAGGCTCAGGCTGCCGGAGGAGCCGCCAAGGGTCAAAACCGGTGTCGCCCTCCCGCTTATGAGCATGTTGATTGCGGCTTCATTCTTGGCATCGCACACGATCAGACTTGGGTCTGCGTCCTCAATAAAATAGCCGAGTTCCGCTTCGGTATAGGCGGTGTTGAGGGGCAAATAGACGGCGCCGGCCTGCACAGATGCCGCGTAAAGCGCGATTGTGTCGCTGAGCTTTGGCGCTTGCACAACGATCCGATCACCTGGTTGAACACCCGCGTTTTTTAGGACGTGGGCCAGCTGTGCCGCACGCTTAAGGAACGCGTCATAGCGCAATGCTGTGCCATCGTCACAGCGCAAAAAAACAGCGGGGTTTCGCTCGTGCGGGGCGAACAAGGCATCATAAAGCGTGTTGGTCATGCCGTTTTTTCCTTGAGTGGTGTGTCAAACGCGGCGTTGGACATAGTTTGAACCGCGCGTGATGCAGCGACGGTGCCCTTTGTGGCAAAGTCTTCGTGCTGACGTTCTGTGTGCTTGAGGTCGTAGAGATAGTTGACCATTGCGCCGCCGGATTGGGCCATGCCGTTGTCTGACGTGTCGGCGCTGGCATGGAGGTCATGCACCTCTGCTCCGTTGCCAAGATGGAACCGCGCCACAGGGTCAACCGGCAGTCCATCGTCGCGCTTGGCCAACAACAGATAGCGCGCGGCCATGGCGCGCAGATCATCTGGCGGGGCGGTGTTTGCGAGAATGGCCTGTGCAACATGTCCGTGGGCGGCATCCTCACGCTGGGTGGCGAGCCATCGGTGCAACCCGGGGATTGGGGACAGTGTTACATAGGTTTGAATGCTGGGCGTCTCTAACGCCAACTCGGCCACCACCTGCTTGATCAGAAGATTGCCAAAACTGATCCCGGCCAACCCTTTTTGACAGTTTGAGATCGAATAGAACACCGCCACTGCGGCTTGATCCGCCTGCAAAGGCTCCCGTCGCTCTGACAGCAGCTCGTCAACGGATCCCGGCACATCCGCTGTCAAAGCCACTTCGACAAAAATCAGTGGTTCATCGGGCATGGATGGGTGAAAAAACGCGAAACACCGGCGATCTGGCGGATATAGCCTGCGCCGCAAATCTTCGAGGTCGCTGATCCGGTGCACGGCTTCATAAGCGACAATTTTGTCCAATATCCGCGCGGGCGTGTCCCAGCTGATTTGCTTCAACACAAGAAACCCACGATTGAACCAACTGCGCAACAGATGCACAAAATCAAAATCGGTGCGCCGCAAGTCCGGGTGGGACTTCACAAATCGCAAAAGATCGACGCGCATGGCGACCAATTCCTGCGTCGCGCCGGTCGGCTGGTTCAGGCGACGCAATAATTCCTGGCGGCGCGGTTCAGCGGCATGGCTCAGACGGGTGAACCCCTCAATGCTGCGATCGTTGGCATATTGGGTCGCAAGGTCGGCGACCAGATCCGGGTCGATTTCCAGAGCTTCGTTCAGATATTTGAAAAACGCGAGTTTGTCCTCGTCTTCCAATGCGCGGTAGCGGTCCAAAACGGTCGTGGCCAGTTTGAAACCGGACACTTCACCCTCAGCCGACAGCAAGGCGTCACAAAGATCCGTGATGGATCGGGGGTCGTCTTTGCCGCGCATTTGACCCGGGCGGTCAAACAACTGTGTCAGCAGATCGCCAAGAAACCAGTTTCGCTGCATATCACGCTTTCATCAGGCTGCTGAGGTATTCACCGGTGCGTTGGTAGTGCTCGATGAGATGTGCGGTTGCGGCATCTGCGTCGCGGTCCAAGGCGGCATCCAAAATGCTTTGATGTTCTGCCGCGATGTCGCGTTTCTGATAGCTCGGCCCACCGGCGGCAAGATAGCGATAGCGGATATTGAGATCGTAGAGTTGTGAGCAATACCGCGTGAGCATTGGCAGGCGGGCATTGTCCAGCAGTGCCATATGGAAGGCCTTATGCGCGTCTTCAAAGTCAGTGGATTTGCGCGCGTTCGCGCGTTTCATATGGTGGTGGCGCAGGACCAATTGGTCCTCCCATGCGGCATCCGCGTTTTGAATGGACGCCCGCAGAGCAGCCTCTTCCAAGGTACAGCGCAACATCAAAATCTCTTCGAAATTGGCCTTGCCGACGGGGGCCGCGCGAAACCCACGCTGGTCGATCCGCTCCACCAACATGTCTGACGTCAGGAGGCTGAGCGCCTCCCGCACGGGGCTGGCTCCGGTCTGCAATAGCTTGCGCAGCTGTTCGATCTTCAGCTTTTCTCCGGGTGGCAATTCTCCGGTGAGTATCAAATCGCGGAGCTTGAGATAGGCCCCATGGGTGGCCGAGGTTTCTTTGCTTTCGGTGTCAGTCACGACGTTCATGTTGCGTGTTCCCGGGGTCATTGCTCAGTGTTGCGGTGCGCGTCAGCGAAGGGTGCACCCGCCTGTCGACAGCCCGACGGACAGGGTGAATGACCCTTCATTTATCAGCCATCGCCGCAGCACGAAACTGCGCGCACCAGATTTGTGCATTGGGTCATTTTCGGCCAGTTGCCGCGCCGCGTCCAAACTCTCGGCGCGATAGATGATCAAACCAACACCCTGCATATGCTCGCCAGTTTCATCCGACATCGGCCCCGCAAATGCCAGATGCCCCGTGCGCTCCAGTGCCGCTTGATAGGCAAGATGGTCCGGCAGGGACGCTTTGACATCTTCCGGTGTTTTGGCCGGAGTGCTGTGCGCCACATATAGCTCCAAAGCCAACGCGCCACGGCTCTTTGCTTCTGATTTGTAATTTGACCAGGCAACCATGTGGATCTCCAAAAATATCGATATTATTTGACATATGACAAAATAGTAGGCAGAAATCAAGAGAACAGACAAGGATTACAACGATGAAATATCTGGTGGGCGAGACTGCAGGGGGCACTTCGGTGTTTGCTGTGATTGGCGGAAATGCTGTAAATTTAACGGCTTTGGACCCAAACGTCGGCGCTGACTTGATGGGGCTGATTGCTCAGCCTGACTTGATCGACTCACTTTCCGGCCAGATTGCAAATGCTCCGCGCGTTTCGATTGATGAGATCGTCCCGGCGCTGCCGATTGCCGCGCCGGGCACCATCATTTGCATGGGATTGAATTATACCGACCACATCAAGGAAGGCGGGTACGAGATTCCCGAGTATCCCGCTTTGTTCATGCGGGGCAAAAACTCGATCATGGCTGCGGGCCAGCCAATGGTGCGCCCTGCGTGCTCCGAACAGCTGGATTATGAAGCTGAATTGATGCTCATCGTTGGCAAAGGCGGGCGCCACATTTCAGAAGCCGATGCGCTGGATCATGTCTTTGGCTACACCGTTTTCAACGATGGGTCGGTGCGCAACTATCAGCGCAAAACGCACCAGTGGACGCCGGGCAAGAACTTTGACGACACCGGCGCGATTGGCCCGTTCACCGTCACACAGGACGAAGTTCCCGAAGGCGCGTCTGGCCTCAAAATTGAAAGTCGGGTGGGTACCGAAATTTTGCAGAGTTCCAACACAGCGAACATGATTTGGGGCGTGCGCAAAGTGATCGCGACCATTTCGGAATACACCACACTTGAACCCGGCGATTTGATCGCACTGGGCACGCCGCCCGGCGTCGGCCATGCCAAAAAACCGAACCCGCGCTGGCTCAAACCTGGCGAGACGGTGGAAATCGAGATTGAAGGCATCGGCATTTGCGCGAGCCCCGTCGTTGATGAGCAGGACGTCACCAGTAAAGGCGCTGCGGTATGAACGCCCCGACCGGACCAAAGCTGGACGCATTGCGCGCCAAAGCCCAACAGGATCATCGCGATCTGCGGGGGCGGATCGGGCGATTGTCCAGCGATGCGATCGACCTGATCTTGCGACAGGCGCGCTCTCACTATGCGTGGACGGACAAGCCGATCCCCGACGGGCTGCTGGAAGAGATATACGAGATTACCATCAACGGCGCGACAAGCATGAACACGCTGCCGGCGCGGTTTGTGTTTGTCAAAAGCCCAGAGGGCAAAGCGCGGCTGGCGAAATCACTCAAGCCGCAGAACGTGCTAAAAATGATGGGGGCACCGGTGACTGCGATCATCGCGCAGGACATGGAATTCTGGAAAGAATTGCCCTTCCTGTTTCCGCATGAAGACCGACGTCATCTGTTTGACGGAAAGCCGGAGTATGTCAAAGACACCGCTGACCGGAATGCGACGCTGCAAGGCGCGTACTTTATGATCGCGGCCCGCGCGGTGGGACTGGACGTCGGCGCGATGTCGGGCTTTTCCAACACAGTTGTCGACGAAGAGTTCTTTGCCGGCACCACGCTGAAATCCAACTTTTTGTGCAACATTGGCTATGCGGACGAAACGGCATTGTTTCAAAAACTGCCGCGCTTTGCCTTTGAGCAAGTCTGCACGTTCGCCTGAGGAGGCATCATTGTGGCCATTCGTATGAAAACCGTTGTGACCTACCGAACCACAGCCGCGTGCCCAAGCCATGCACGTACTGAAATCCCCATGCGCGATCTGACCGTCACGATTGATGAGCCGCTTGAACGGGGCGGGACAAATTTGGGGGCGTCGCCCACAGAAACCGCGCTTGCGGCGCTGATTGCCTGCACAAATGTGATTGGCCACAAAAACGCCGCCCGTTTGGGGGTGGATTTGGGCACAGTCACAATTGACGCGAACTGCAAATTTGATCGGCGCGGCGTGTTGATGGAAGAAGAAATCGATCTGCCGTTTCCCGCAGTCACACTCACGGTGCATTGCGACACGTCAGCCAGTTTGGAGGAGCTGGCTGAGGTGGGAGCAGAAACGGCCAAATACTGTGCGATTGCGAAGCTATTCGAAGCGGCTGGAACGGATCTAACTGTGAATTGGGTCAAAACCGGTTGAACCAAATCAAAGGGCCAAAAGGCCTGTCTTTCTGGGAGGAAAAACAATGATGAAACGCGCAAAATTCAGCCTACTCGGTGCCGCGATGGCCACGGTTATGGGCATGCCAGCGGCCGCGCAGGAAACTGTCTCGGCGGTTGTGATCGATGGCTACCCTGACCGGGCATTGTGGGTCAAAGAGTTCTCGAATTTCTTCATTCCTGAGGTGGATCGCCGGCTGGCGGATGCTGGCGCCTACAAAATGAACTGGCAGGAAAACTATGGCGGATCGATTGTTAAGCCCAAAGGCGTGCTCGAAGGCGTGCAACTCGGCCTCGGCGACATCGGCATTGTGACCACGATTTTCCACTCCTCTAAACTTCCAAGCCAGGGCATTTCCGGATCAACGCCTTTTGTGGCGAGCGATGCCCGCGCCGTGGCCAAAGCCGTCGACGAAATCGCCAAAGAGTTCCCCGCCATGCAAAATGAGTTTGCTGCGCAAAACCAAGTGTATCTGGCCACCGGTGTTGTTCTGGACACGTATCAAGTGTTCTGCTCCGAAGAGGTGTCGTCGGTCGCGGATCTTGAGGGGCGCAAAATTGCCGGTGCGGGCCTGAACCTGCGCTACCTTGAAGGCATCAAAGACGCGGCTGGTGTGCGCGGCGGGCTGACCGATTTCTACAACATGGTGCAAACCGGATTGGTGGATTGCGCGATGCTGTGGCCAGAAGCGGCGAAAACCTTCAAAATCGCCGAAGTGGCACCTTACATGCTGCGTGCGGATCTGGGCGCGGTGAACTCCAAAACCGTAACCGTAAATGCGGATTACTGGGCCAAGCTGCCAGACGACGTCAAGAACGTTCTCCAAGCTGTGGCGGTTGATTACCGTGATCATGTTGCTGGCATTGCAATGGACCGCGCCGCCGCGTCTCGCGACGCCTATGTCGCAGCCGGCGGAACAATTGTGGAGCTGTCCGCAGAGGATCGCACCGCTTGGGCCAATGCGATGCCCAACGTGGCTCAGGAATGGGCGGAAACCCTGAATGGCAATGGTGAGCAAGGTAGCGAAATGCTTGCAGCCTACATCGGCAAGCTTGCGGATGCCGGATACACCGGTGTGCGTGACTGGACTGCGAAATAAGCCTTCGGCGACCCAAGGAAGGGCCACACAATGCTAAAGTCGGCAGTCAATGCCCTGTCTCGGGTCGCCAACACTCTCGCCATTACCTCCAATGCATTGGGCACGCTTGTTGTGTTGGCGTTGGTGGTGGTTCTCAATGTCGACGTGATTGCAAGGGGCCTGTTTTCATCCCCCTTGCGGGGCACATATGAGATTGTGCAATTCTCCGTCGTGATGATTGTGTTCTTGCAATTGCCCGATGTTGTCCGCGTCGATCGCTTAACCAGATCGGACGGCCTGCTTGGTGTCATTCATATGCGCCGCCCGAAACTTGCCGCCAACATCCGTCGCATTATCAACGCAGTGTCTGCGATTTTTATGGGGCTGATCGCCTATGTGACCTTTCCGGAGTTTGTGCACATGTGGCACACGCAGGATTACTTTGGGGTGCCCGGATTGTTCACCCTACCCTGGTGGCCAGTCAAACTGGTGATCGCCAGCGGCACAGCTCTCTCCTGCCTGATTTTCGTTTTCAAAGTTATCAGCGCTCAAGACCGCCCGGAACTGATCCGTGCGCCCGAACACGATGAGGCCTCTCAATGACTCCGATCGAAATTGGCCTGATCTCGGTCATTGCCATTGTGTTCCTGATTTACTCCGGCGTGTATATTCCCATTGCGCTGGGGGTGGTGTCGTTCCTGTCGATCTGGATCATGCGGGATAACTTCACGCTGGCATTGAACCTGTTGAAGGTCGCCGTGGGCGACAGTGCGATGGAGTATAGCTTTGCCACCATTCCGCTGTTCACCTTTATGGGGCTTATCGTATCAAAGGCTGGGTTGGGCAAAGACATCTACGAAGTCATGACCATGCGGTTTCGCAAGGTCAAAGGCGGGATTGGCATGGCCACGGTTGGCGCCAACGCCGTATTTGCCGCCGTGACCGGCTCCTCGATCGCCTCCGCATCAGTGTTCACCAAAGTGAGCGTGCCGCAAATGATGGCACAGGATTACGACCCGCGGTTCGCCGTGGGGGTGGTCGCCGGATCGTCGGTATTGGGCATGATCATTCCGCCGTCGGCGATGTTGATCATCTACTCATTTGTCGCTGAACAATCCGTCGGGGATATGTTCCTTGCAGGCGTTATTCCCGGAATACTGCTGGCCATCGCCTATGTTGGCGCGATTTGGTTCATGGGACGGTTTACTCCGGAATTCGTTGGTGGGCGAACGGTTGCGGATAGCGAATGGATGTCAGGGCGTGAGATCGCGTCCAAGACGCTGCCCACGGTGGGGCTCATCACTATTGTTTTGGGTGGCATTTACACCGGATGGCTGACGGCGGTTGAGGCGGGCGCAACAGGCGCATTGGTGGCCTTGATCATTGCCGTGGCGCGAAAGTCGATGTCGCGCAAAGCCTTTTGGGATGCGCTTTTGGAAACCGGACACATCACCGCCGCGATCCTTTTCCTCATCACCGCCGCATCGATTTATAGCCGTATGTTGGGATTGGCCGGTCTGCCGAACCAACTCCAGGACCTTCTGGCGGGCAACACCTCGTCATTCTGGACGATCATGCTGTTCTACGTTGTGCTGATGTTGTTTCTCGGCACGCTTCTGGACACCGCGTCAATCATCCTGATTGTTGTGCCGCTTTTCCTGCCTCTGGCAGAAGCGCTGGATATGTCGCTGATTTGGTTTGGTATTATCACGGTTGTCGGTGCTGAAATCGGCCTGCTCACACCGCCTCTGGGCATCTCTTGCTTTGTCATCAAATCGACGATCAACGATGACCGAATATCGCTCAAAGACGTCTTCATGGGGGCATTGCCCTTCGCCTTTGTCATGCTGATCATCCTGTTCATCCTGATCCAATTCCCAATTCTCAGCCTTGCTCTCATCTAAGGAGCCGCCCTATGCGCACCGTTACCAAAGACAACATCACCGACGTTTTTATGGGCTACCTGTCCGAAGACACCACGCCTCGTGTGCGCGAAGTGATGGGGGCGCTTGTACGGCACATGCATGACTTTGCCCGGGAAACAAACCTGACACACGAAGAATGGCGGGCCGGCATCGCCTTTCTCGAAGGTTGCGCCGCGGTGGAAACTGAGGATCGGCACGAGTTTGTTTTGGCGTCTGACGTGCTGGGCCTGTCGTCCCTGGTGGACATGCTACATTCCAGCCCAACGGCCACAAGCTCCTCAGTGTTGGGGCCGTTCCATGTGTCAGGCGCCCCGCCACTTGCCATTGGCGGCGACATGAAACGCCATTACGGCGGGCCAGTGCTATTGGCGGAAGGCACCATCAAAGATGAGGCCGGAAACCCGATCGCCGGCGCGGAGCTCGACATCTGGCAAACAGCGCCAAATGGGATGTACGCCAGCCAGGACGAGGACCAGGACACGTTTTCGTTTCACGGCCTCATGACCGTTGGCGACGATGGGCGTTACAGCTTTACCACGGTGAAGCCCGTGGAATACACGGTGCCGTCTGACGGCCCTGTTGGGGACATCCTGCGGGCCTGCGGCCGTCACCCGTGGCGCCCCTCCCACCTACACTACATCGTAAAGGCACCCGGTTATCGGACCTTGGTCACCGAAATCTTCCCTGAGGATGATCTCTATTTGGATCAAGACACAGTTTTTGGCGTGCGCGACGATCTTGTGATGACGTATCACAAACGACCTGCATCCGAATTCCCAGAAGGGATGGTCTTGTCCGGCGCAGTGAACGAACCTTTTCTACATGTCGAATTTGACGTAACGCTGGCTGCCGAGGACGGCTAGAGAACCACCTAAGTCGGTGCTGTGTTTGAAACGCCAAAACCGCCTAGAGATTGGTTGGTCGGCCATGCCTTGCGCATGCGGGACTTTGGTTTTGTCCGGCCAAAAATTCAACGACTGAGAAGCCATTCTCCTGAACGTGAGCAATCTTCCCGAACACGTTGGTGGAAAATCTTTGGCTTTGCAGGCCCAAAACTGAGCCCATTGCACTGCATGACCAATTGGTCACTAATGTGAACATCTACACTGAGTTGACTTGAGGCGAACGGTGGCAATCCATCCGACTGTTGGGAATGCCATGGGATCGCCAACCATGCAGATCGACCATGACCGCTTTGGGCTGACACTGGCCACTGGGCGGTGTTGATCAAACGTGATTTCGCTGCAGATGTGCTGCCGCACCGCCGCACGGCGGCTTTGAGCCCAGTGCGGTCACTTCTTGGACCTTGTTTCCCGATCGTGATAGCGTTGCAGGGGATGGAGGCGGGCAATGCAAAAATTCTTATTGATGATAGCTGCGGTGCTAGCCGTGACGGGAATTGGCGCCAACCAGTCAATCGCGCAAGAAAATAGCGACCGCACGGACTTAATCACAGAAACAGCCTCGGGCGAGTTTGTCGTCGAGGGGGCTGAACGAATTGCCCTTGAACGGGCACTTGAACTGTATTCGCAAGGCGCAGTTTTTGTCGACCTCAGAAGTGAATGGAGATATGATCTTGCGCACATTCGTGGTGCTGTTGGCCTTAAACTCGACACGCAGTTTTCTGAGGAAAGTTTGGCGAAGCACGCAAAAAAAGATCAAGCAATAGTATTCTACTGCAACCATTCGGCTTGCCCCCATTCGGCCATAGCCAGCGCCATGGCGCTAGATTGGGGCTACACCAATGTTCACGATTTTGCGGACGGTTGGTCGGCATGGTCTGGGAATAATCACGATCAGGATTGATGCCAAATTGGTCAGTTCGTGGCCAAGATCGTTGGTCCGCATTGTCCGCATTGCTGCCCTCGAACCCCAAAAACTTCGCTGCAGCTCTCATCAGTGACCGCTTCTCACGCGGCATCGCAGCTATCTTAGACTGTGTTCTTGGGTGAAAATCCGGACATTGCAAAGGTTACAATCTGCGCGATGCCGCCCATTGCCGCCATCGGCACCTCTCGTCGAAGCCCGCCAAGAGCTCGTTGGACAAGCATTTGTGCCTTGAGGTCGGCTCCCAGCCCAGAGCGGACCTCAGTCGAACGAAAACGACTGGTATTGCCGCAAGTGCAAACAGCTTGTCTAGGCTTCCCGAAAGCTGACCTTCAAACGGAACAATCCAGTTTCAGAGTCCTAAGGCAGGTCTGAGCCCACAAATATTGATGCCGCTGCAAAGCACTATGGCGCTGAGATGGAGCGTAAGTGAAATCAATCTTGAGGCAACTGTGCGAGATTGACGTGACTAAATCACGAATCTCCTCAACCAATGATTGACCAATAGACTGCCATGCGTTTTCTTGCCCTGAGCGGGGTGAGAATGGAAGTTACGGTTACAGTCAACGACGGTTGGGTTGGGGTTGCCTCTGCTTTGGCGGATGCTGCACCGGGCACGCACGTGGTTTTGGGCCCGGGGCAGTTTGAGGGGTCGGACACGCTGATAATCCCCACGGCCATCACGTTGGGGGGCAAAGATACCACCCTAAAGTTTTATGGCGATGGTCCAGTCCTTTCGGCGAAATCTGGCAGAGACATTGTTCTGAACGATATCACGATTGACGCAAGTGAAGCCAACATAGCCACGCGGGAATTTCCTAATTTAGAACCAATTGATCCGCCTGCGTCAGAAAAAACTGTTCGTTGGGGGCTGGTCTGGCTGGACGCGATCGATGCGCCCAAAGTTAGCGGTTTGACGATCACCGGCTGCGGTGACACCGTGCACGGATTGTGCATTTCAAACAGCTCAGCCGTATCCGTTGAAGGAACCGAGGTTTCCAACGCACGCAGCGGTATTTGCTTGTTTTCCTCACATGACAGCCAGATCATCGCCAATCGCTGCCACAATAATAGAGCAGCGGGCATCGTCCTTTTTTCCTCGGAAAGCGAGGCTCTGGAGCAGAACGAATGCTGGGGGAATGGCAGCGTCG
>NZ_CAJXIV010000111.1 GCF_913054185.1 uncultured Shimia sp. | reverse complement strand
GCCTTTGGCCCCATCAACGGTGTGATCCACGCCGCCGGGGTGATCGACGATGGGCCGCTGCTGGCGAAAACCTCGGCGGGCATCGACGACGTACTGGCGCCCAAACTGCATGGCACGCAGGTGCTCGAGCACCTCTTCCCGGATGGCAGTCTTGATTGGCTGGTGCTGTTTGCGTCCTCCTCCACCGCCACCGCACCTGCGGGGCAAATCGACTATGTCGCCGCCAACGCCTATTTGAACGCCTACGCCCAATCGCGTCAGGGTGACAAAACCCGCGTGCGCGCGATCAACTGGGGTCTTTGGGCCGAGGTGGGCATGGCCGCCGAAGCGGTCGCGGCACGGCAAGGCCATGTGGTCGATGTGCCGACCGAGGCAATTGACAATCCACTGCTGCACGGAGCCGGTTTTGACGCGCAGGGCAACCGGGTTTTCACTGCCGCCCTCTCGGCCAAAGACTGGATTTTGGACGAACACCGCACGCTGGATGGCGATGCAGTTATGCCCGGCACCGGATATATTGCGCTCGCCTATGAGGCGCTGAACGCACAGGGCGAAACCGCGCCCTTTGCGATACATGACCTGCTGTTTCTGCGCCCGATGCGCGTGAATGACAGCGGCACAGAGATGCGGCTGCGCCTGATCCGCTCGGATGAAGGCTACCGGTTTGAGGTGCAAACGGCGGTGAGCTTTGACGGCCGCCCCGGCTGGCAAACCCACGCCGAAGCCCGACTGGCGCCGGTGCGCATCGGTGCGCCGGCGGCGCTGGATCTGGATGCGCTCAAAGCGGACTGTCCGGTGCAGCAAAACGGCTTTGGTGCCGCATTGAGTGCACCACAAGAGGCGCACATGCGCTTTGGACCACGGTGGAAAGTGCTGCGCGAAACCGCGCTTGGGGCGCAACAGGGCCTCGCACGGCTGAGTCTGGATGCGCAGTTTGATGGCGATGGGCTGCAACTGCACCCCGGCTTATTGGACATCGCCACCGGCTGGGCCATGGATCTGATCCCTGGCTATGCGCAGGGGCATTTGTGGGTGCCTGTTGGCTATGACCGGCTGCTGCGCCACGGGGCACTGCCTGCTGAAGTGATGAGCCATGTGACTTTGGTGGACGGCAACAGCGATACTGGATCGGCGAGGTTTGACGTGGTGCTATCGGACGCCAATGGCGCGGTCAGCATTGAGGTCAAAGGCCTGTCGTTGCGGCAGGTGGAAACCGCTGCAGGCTTTGCCAAGGCGCAGCCGTTGAACAAATCCGAAGTGACCTTTGACGAAGATGCGCAGGCGCAAGCGCCGCTTTCGGCAGCCGAAGAGCGGCTGGCGCACAACCTCTCGCAAGGCATTCCGCCGGAGAAAGGCGCCGACCTGTTTGAAGCCGCGTTGCGCGGGAGCCGGTCGCAGGTGGTGATGTCTTCGCTTGATCTGGCAGCTTTGATTGCGCAGGCCGAGGCGGGCGCGGAAGAGGACAATAGGCCAAGTCAAAGCTTTGAACGGCCGGAGCTGGAAACCGATTATGTCGCGCCGGAAACCGATATTCAGCGCACCCTGGCGGGCTTCTGGCAGGATTTGTTGGGCGTGGAGCAGGTTGGCATCCGCGACAGTTTCTTTGACCTTGGCGGCCACAGCCTGATTGCGGTGCGCCTGTTTGCCATGGTCAAAAAGGCCTGGGCGATTGAGTTCCCGATTTCGGTGCTGTTTGAGGCGCCCACCATTGAAACCTGCGCCGCGATGATTGCGGAACGGGTGGGTGATAGCGCATTGGGCGGCGGCGCGGCGGAGGGTGACACACCTGCCGAGGCGGAGGCACGGCCACAAAGCCGCTTCACCCACTTGGTTCCGATGCATCAGGGCGAAGGCGGGCACCGCACGCCGTTTTTCTTGGTGGCGGGCATGTTTGGCAACGTGTTGAACCTGCGCCATCTGGCGCATCTGATCGGCGCGGATCGGCCGTTTTACGGCCTGCAAGCCCGCGGCTTGTTTGGCGATGCGGCCCCGCATGATGACCTTGTGGAGACGGCGACCGACTACATTGCGGAGATGAAACAGGTGCAGCCGGAAGGGCCGTATCTGCTCGGCGGCTTCTCTGGCGGCGGCATCACCGCTTATGAGATTGCGCGTCAGTTGGAGGCTCAGGGCGACGAGGTTGCGCTTGTGGCGATGCTCGACACGCCGCTGCCAGTGCGCCGACCGCTCTCCCGTCAGGACCGCCTGCGCATCCAGATGCAGGAACTGAAGTCCAAAGGCGCGGCCTATCCGCTGATCTGGGTCAAAAACCGCATTGCCTGGGAAATCGAGAAACGTCGCCCGACGGAGGAAACCGAGGGGGAGGCACAGGGGCAGCAGTTCCATGATGCGGAGATCGAGGCGGCTTTCCTGCGGGCCGTGGCGCAGTATCCGATGCACGCTTGGGGCGGCAATCTGGTGCTGTTCCGTCCACCGCTGGTGGGCAAATGGGACATGGGCGACGGGCGTCTGGTGGACGGTGACCGCGCCTATGTGTTCCACGACAACGACTGGCAACAATGGGTGCCAGATGTGCAGGTGTTTGAGGTGCCAGGGGATCATGACAGCATGGTGCTGGAGCCCAACGTGCGGGTGCTGGCAACCCGCATGAAAAAGGTGATCGCGGCGGCGGAGAAAGACTTGCCCAAACGTGCGGCGCGGAGGGCGGCAGAATGAGCACTCCGTCCCTTTTGACCGTGATCCTGAACTGGCGCACACCGGCGATGACGCTGAAGGCGGCCGCGGCGGCGGCGCGGGAAATGACCGGGATCGACGGGCAGATTGTGATTGTCGACAACGACAGCGGTGATGGCTCGTTTGAGGCCATGGCAGCGGGCGTTGCTGTGGCGGACTGGGCCGCGGGCCGCGTGGAAGTGGTGCAATCGGGCCGCAATGGCGGCTTTGGCGCGGGCAACAATTTTGGCATCCGTCATGGCTTGGCGCAGCGCGACTTTGATTTTGTCTACATCCTGAATTCCGACGCCTTTCCGGACGCGGGCAGCATCACGGCGTTGCTGGAGCATATGGCGCAGGTGCCCACCTGTGGCTTTGCCGGCAGCTACATTCATGGCGACGACGGTGAGCCCCATCTGACGGCGTTCCGCTTCCATTCCATTGCTGGCGAGCTGGAAGGCGCGGCGCGGGTCGGCGTGATCAGCCGCGCCCTACACAAGCATATCGTGCCCTTGCCAATCCCGTCCGAGACCACGCGGGTGGATTGGCTGGCGGGCGCGTCCATGCTGATGCGGCGTGAAGTGCTGGAGCAGATTGGCCTTTTTGACGAGACCTTCTTTCTCTACTTTGAGGAAACCGACCTCTGCCTGCGCGCCCAACGGGCGGGGTGGCACACGGACTATGTGCGCTCGAGTTCTGTAACCCATATCGGGTCTGTCTCAACCGGCATGAAAACCTGGCAACGCATGCCGCAATACTGGTTTGACAGCCGCCTGCATTATTTCCGCAAGAACCATGGCAGCGCCTATGCCTTTGCCGCCACTCTGGCGCATGTCGGAGGCACCTGCCTGTGGAAACTGCGCCGTGTGATTGGCGGCAAACCCAAGCGGGACCCGGATCATTTCCTGCGGGACCTGGTCACCCATTACATCAAATCTCTCTTCCGCCGGACGATGCGCGAACCGTCCAAAATCCCCACTTTGACTGTTCGCAAGGAGGCCTCCTCATGAGCCTTGATAGTTTCACCAACGCCGCCCCGATGTCCGCCGTGATGATTGGCAACGAAAGCCTGCTGATCCAATGCGCCACGTTGTGGCTGGACACAGGCAACACGCTGACCGCTGTGGTCACGCGGGCGCCGGAGATTCGCAGCTGGGCCACCGAGGCTGGGCTGCGGATAATTTCGTCTGATAGTGACATCACGAGTGAATTGCTTGGCGAGCGGTTTGACTGGCTCTTGAGTGTGGCCAATCTGGACATGCTGTCTGACACGTTGCTGAAGCTGCCCACCAAAGGCGCGGTGAACTTCCATGACGGACCATTGCCGCGCTATGCAGGCCTCAACGCACCGGTCTGGGCGCGCATGGCGCAGGAGCCACGCCACGGCATCACCTGGCACAAGATGGAGATCGGCGCAGACACAGGCGAGATTGTCGCCCAACGCATGTTTGACATTGGCCAAGCTGATACCGCGCTGACGCTCAACACCAAATGTTATGCCGCCGCAATTGAGAGCTTTGCGGATGTGATGCGGGCTTTGGGCGAAGACCTCGCCAATGTGCGGGCGCAAGACATGAGCCAACGCAGCTACTTTGGCCGCGCCAAGCGCCCCGAGGCCGCAGGTCGGATCGATTTCCGCCGCGACGCGCAGGATGTGGTGGCGCTGGTGCGCGCGCTCGATCATGGCGATTATTTCAACCCACTGTTTGCGCCCAAGATGGTGGCCGCCGGGCGCGTTCTGTTGGTCAAAACTGCCGAAGTGGCCGAAAGCGCAGGCCGGGGTGAGCCGGGTGCCGTGTTGGCCGTGGATGAGGCCAGCGTGACCGTGGCCTGTGGCCGCGGGGCTGCTGTGTTGAGCGGTTTGACCGATGTGGCGGGTCAAGAAGAGACCGCCAGCCATGTGATCCGCGCGGGTGAGCGCCTGCCACTTCTGGACAAAGCCGCCAGCGACGCGCTGACAAAAACCATGACGCCCATTTCCAAAGCCGAGCCGTACTGGCGCGCGCGTTTGGGTGAATTTGTGCCAGCCACTCTGCCCCTCATCCGCGGTGCAGGCGATCTGGCCGACATGCGGCAGCTGCCGCTTTCTGTTTCCGAGACTCCCTCCAAGAGTATCCTGACCGCGGTGGCCATTTGGGCGCTGCGGTCAGGCCTTCCGGAGGTGTGTGATGTGGCCTATCGCGGTGCGGATCATCCGCAGGCCGCCGGGCTGATTTCCCCATGGGTGCCGCTGCGCGTGGGCGCCGAACTGTTGCATGACACCGTGGCCGAGGCCAATACCGCCATGGCAGAGCGCGTGGCACAGGCCGACGCCAAAGGCAGCTTTGCCAGTGACTTGATTGCCCGTGATCCGGCGTTGTCTGCGCCAACTATGCCCGACTTGGCGGTCACAACCGGTGGTTTGGCCGGTCCCATTGAGAGCGCGGCGATGACCGTTGCAATTGGTGCCACCGGCGCGGTGCTGCATTTTGATGCGGCGCGGGTATCCCCAGAACATGCCGCCCGTTTGGTGGCCCGTTTGGAGCTGATCTGCGCACAGTTTGGCACCGCCGCCAAAGTGGCTGATCTGGATGTCATGCCCGAAGGTGAACGCGCCGAGGTGTTGACCACCTGGAACGCCACCAAGGCCCCTTTTGACCCGGATTTCACCATGGCGGCGCAGTTTGAGGCGCAAGTTGCCAAAACGCCGGACGCCCCAGCGCTGGTGTTTGAGCATGAGGAGCTGAGCTACGCCGAGCTGAACGCCCGCGCCAACCGCGCTGCGCATGTTCTGCGAGACATGGGGGTTACCCGCGGCGCGTTGGTGGGGCTTTGTTTGCGCCGTTCGCCGGATCTGGTGGTCGCTGCGCTCGCCATCCTGAAGGCGGGCGGGGCTTATGTGCCGATGGACCCGGGCTATCCCGCCGACCGTTTGGCGCATTACATCAGCGACAGCGGCGCAGGTGTGATTGTGACCCAAGCCACACTGACCCGTGAACTGCCAGATCACAATGCGCAAGTGCTGGAAATGGACACCGATGCACGGCTCTCCACAGCATCAGCGGACAACCCCGAAGCCATCGTGCTGGGCGGCGACCTCGCCTATCTGATCTACACCTCCGGCTCCACCGGCACGCCCAAAGGTGTGATGGTCGAGCATGGCAATGTCGCCAACTTCTTTGCCGGCATGGATGCGCGCATCCCCTATGAGGCGGGCGACAGCTGGATGGCAGTCACGTCGCTGTCGTTTGATATCTCTGTGCTGGAACTGTTCTGGACGCTCTCGCGCGGCTTCAAGCTGGTGCTGTCTGGCGATGAAACCACCACACAGATTTCCGGCGGGCGCCTGCCGGCCACCGCGGGCGGCATGGATTTCTCGATCTATTACTGGGGCAATGACGATGGTCAGGGTTCCAAGAAATACGAACTGCTGCTGGAAGGCGCGAAGTTTGCCGACGCCCATGGGTTTTGCGCGGTCTGGACGCCGGAGCGGCATTTTCACGCCTTTGGCGGCCCCTACCCCAACCCGTCGGTGACCGGTGCAGCTGTCGCAGCTGTGACCAAACAGATTGGCGTGCGCGCTGGCTCTTGCGTGTCACCGCTGCATCACACCGCGCGGATTGCCGAGGAGTGGGCGGTGATCGACAACCTCACCAATGGGCGTGCGGGGCTGGCGATTGCCAGTGGCTGGCAGCCGGATGATTTTGTGCTGCGCCCGGAAAACACGCCACCACGCAACCGCGATGTGATGTTTGAGCAAATGGCCGACCTGCGCAAACTCTGGCGGGGCGAAGAGGTCGAATTTGCCAAGAAAGACGGCTCCATGCATCCCGTGGTGACGCAGCCGCGCCCGGTTTCCAAAGAGCTGCCCTTGTGGGTGACCACGGCTGGCAATCCGGAGACCTGGAAAGACGCGGGCCGCAATGGCTGTAACGTGCTGACCCACCTGCTGGGGCAGAGTGTGGAAGAGGTGGGCGCAAAAATTGCGCTCTACCACGATGCGTTGCGCGAAGCTGGACACAATCCAGATGACTTCACCGTCACTTTGATGTTGCACAGTTTCCTGGCCGAAGACCGGGAACAGGCACGCGAAATTGCCCGCGAGCCGATGAAAGACTACCTGCGCGCGGCCGCTGGTCTGATTAAAAGCTACGCCTGGGCCTTCCCAGCGTTCAAAAAGCCAGAAGGGGTGAACAACGCCTTTGAGCTGGACCTTGGCATTCTGAGCGAAGACGAGCTGGAGGAAATCCTCGATTTTGCCTTCCTGCGCTATTTTGAGGACAGCGGCTTGTTTGGCACCGTCGAGGACGCCTTGGATCGTGTGGAGCAGGTCAAACGCATTGGCGTGACGGAGATTGCCTGTCTGATCGACTATGGCATCGACAGTGCGACCGTGTTGGAAGGGCTTAAGCCGCTGGCCGAGGTGCTGAAACGCGCCAATGAGGGTGGAGAGCTGGACCCGGAGGACGTGTCGATTGCGGCCCAGATGATCCGCCATGAGGTCAGCCATCTGCAGTGTACCCCGTCGATGGCGCGCTTGCTTGCGGACAACGAAGAGGCGCGGTTTGCTCTGGGTGGCGTGCAGCAGATGATGGTGGGCGGCGAGGCGCTGTCTGGCAGCTTGGTCGCGGATTTGAACGCGGCGAGCTCTGCCAACGTGCAGAACATGTATGGCCCAACGGAGACCACAATCTGGTCAACCACATCGATGGCCGATGCCAGCGAGGGCGTGGCCAATATCGGCGATCCGATTGCCAACACGCAGGTTTACGTGGTCGACGAGGCAGGCGCGCCGGTACCTGTGGGCGTGGCTGGTGAGCTGCTGATCGGTGGCGCGGGCGTGACCCGTGGCTACTGGCGGCGCGAAGAGCTGACGGCGGAGCGGTTTGTGGCCAACCCGTTTGGACACGGGTGTCTGTATCGCACCGGCGATCTTGTGCGCTGGCGCGCCGATGGCACGCTCGACTTCCTGGGGCGGGTCGATCATCAGGTGAAGCTGCGCGGCTATCGCATTGAGCTGGGTGAAATTGAAACCCGGCTGGAAGAGGTGCCCGGCGTGGCGCAGGCCGTGGTCATGGCGCGCGAGGATACCGAAGGTGACGTGCGGCTGGTGGCCTATCTTCGCGGCGACGTCCCGGCAGAAGCAGATGTTCGGGCGCAGCTGCGAGAGCACCTGCCAAGCTTCATGCGGCCGCAGCATTATGTGACGCTTACCGAATTCCCGTTGACGCCCAACAAAAAGGTCGACCGCAAAGCACTTCCGCGGCCCGAAGAGACCCGCAAAATCACCACACCAAAAGTCGAAGCTGCAGCTCCTACCGCGCCGATAGCTGCGGGCGGTGACATTGCCAAACTGGTGGCGGATGTCTGGGCTGAGGTGCTGGGCGTGCGCGAAGTGGTTGCGACTGACAACTTCTTTGATCTGGGCGGCCACAGCTTGCTTGCTGTACAGGCCCACCGCGAAATCCGCGCCCGCGCCGGGGCGGCCAAGCTGTCGATCACCGATGTGTTCCGCTTCCCAACGCTCAACGCATTGGCGGGCCGCGTGCAGGACTTGACCGGCACGCCAAAGCCTGCCGACGCGCCGGAAGCAAAAGACAGCGAAGAGGTGGCGGAACAGGCGCAAAGCCGATCTGAGACGATGAGCAAACGCCGTGCGATGCGCGCGCGCCGGAGGACTCGCACGTGACCCTGTCGCCTAACCAGCATCTTGTGGCTCTAAAATCTCTGGCGGAGCGCATAGCCCCGCCAGGCACCGCCATTGCCGTAACGGACCCAACACGCGGCATGGCAGTGGTTTGGCCACAGGAAGCGCCCGCCATTGCGCATGCTGTACCAAAGCGGCGGCGCGAGTTTGCCGCCGGTCGTCAAGCCGCGCGTATGGCCATGCTCGCCTTGGGGCAACCGGAGCAGGCTGTGCCCACACGACCCGACCGAGCACCGCAGTGGCCGAGCAATCTGGCCGGATCGATAAGCCATGACGCCACAAGCTGTGTGGCCATTGTTGGCGCTGACACGCAATTTCGCGCCCTTGGTGTCGATGTAGAGCCGGATGCGCCGTTGCATGACGATCTGACCGCTGAAATCTGCCTACCCCAGGAACAGGCCTGGCTACTGGACATCCCGCCCCCCCGTCGGGCCTTGTTGGCGCGGCGATTGTTTTGCGCCAAAGAGGCGGTCTACAAAGCGCAATACCCGCTGACCCAAACGCTGTTTGGCTTTGACGCCATTCATGTCACGCTCAATGTGCACGGCACCGGCTTTAGCGCGCGGTTCATGCAAACCGTGGGAGAAGTGCCCGAGGGCACCGTATTGTCCGGGCAATGTGGCACAGGGGGCGGACATGTTCTGGCCATGGTCACATTGGGCGCGCAAGCCGGCATGGAGAACGCACATTTTCCGGTTTGCGCCACGGGATAACCACATTCGATTGTCATAAATTGTCTTCAAGAGCGCGAATCCGAGTCGCGCCAGAACGAATTTGAGGACGGGCATGGACAAGTTCCAATCATTTGGCGAGGTGCTGAGCATGCTGCGCAGGAGGTTTTTCCTGTGCGCAAGCATCATTGTCATCGGCGGGTTGATCTCGCTGGCCTACGTGCTGGGTTTGCCGCGCGAATATGAAACCTACGCCACCATTCAGATCGAGCAGCCCTCGATCAAAACCGGCGCGACCTCGCCCGGCGCGTTAAACGCCGACATGCTGCAAAAGCTGCAGATTGTGGAGCAGCGCGTGATGGCGCGGGACAACCTGCTGACCATCATCGATAAGTTTGGGCTTTATGCCGACGCGCCACTCAGCGAATTGCAGAAAGTGGAATTGCTGCGCAAAGCGGCGCGTGTGATGCATATCACCAACCCGGATTTCCGCTGGCGGCAGGACATCAGCCCGTCTGCGCTTTTGGTCTCTGTACGCATGACGGATCCTGTGCTGGCGGCGAATGTCGCCAATGAGCTGGTGACCAATGTGCTGGAGCAAGAACAGGAGCGCCGCACCGAGCAAGTGACGGAGACCCTGTCGTTCTTTGACAGTGAAGAGCGCCGCATTGGCGCCGCAATCACCAATCTGGAACAGCAGATTGCGGACTACAAACAGGAAAACGCGGTATTGTTGCCAGGTGGCGTGGAAGCCCTGCGCACGCGGTTGACCGATTTGCAGCAAATCGAACTTGAGGTGCAGCGCCAGCTTTTGGAGAACGTGGGCATTTCAAGCGGCGGCAATTCGGTGCGCGCCCAACGTCTGCGGCGCCTGCAAGAAGAGGGTGAGCTCTACCTGATCGAGATCGCCGAAATTGAAACCGCACTCAAAGACACACCGCGTATTGAACAGCAATACAACCGACTGGTGCGACAGCTCACCAAGCTGGAAGAACAGTATCAGGCCATCACCGCTGGCAAAGCCGAAGCGGAAATGCAGCAGATGTTGGAAGCCAGTCAGCATTCCGACAGCTTCACGGTGCTTGAGAAAGCCTTGCCGCCCGATTGGCCCATTGCACCGTCCCGCAAACGCATCCTCGCCATGGGTGGGTTGCTCAGTGTGTTGGTGGCGCTGAGCCTGGTGTTTATGCTGGAGATGCGCAGCCCGGTGATCTGGACCCGTGGCCAACTGGAGCGCCAGCTGCGTCTGCGGGCTGTGGCCGCGATCCCTGTTTTGGAAACTCCCCGTCAACGCCGACGGCGCAAACTTGCGCGATTGGCCAAGGTCTTTGGTCTGTTGGCATTGTCTGGCGGATTGGCGGCCATGATCCTGAAATTGGGCAAATAGCGACCACAATTGTGCCGTATTTCAACCTCCGCGAGCGGCTTTCCGCCGAATCGTCTCCACAAAATTGCGCCCTGACTTTGCGTCAATTTTTCGAATCGAGAAACAATCAAAAATAGAAGGCGTTTACCGTTTCCAATTGCGCCCCACTTAATGGCGGGCTTGCCACAAATTTTAACCATAATTGAAAAAAATATCAAAATCAGAATATATCAAATCGTTTGTTTTCAACCACTTAAGCCAAACTATCCGAAAGTTAAGGTGGATTTCTGTAAATTTGTGACTAATGTGACTCCTGGGTGGGCGCTTCTGATGAAGGAGCATCAAAAACAACGACGTCACAAGGACCTATGTGATCAGCCCCTGCTGCCGGGGTGCTTTTTCCGACTGGGTACGTGAAACACACGTTCGGGCCATGACTGGTCCGGCGACGGGATGTTGCGGTTTAAATTGATGCCCCTCCGGTTGGGTTACGGGGATGACACCGATGGCGATTTTTTCGCGGGAAGATTTTGATCAGGCCTTTGAGGTCACGCCGGCACGCTACAGCGTGTACCGCAGCGTCTTCAAACGGGCGTTTGACATCTTGTTTGTTCTGACCATCGCAGTTCCGGTGACCTTGGTTGTGCTGTTGCTCGCCCTGTTCATTTCATTTGATGGCGCGTCGCCGTTTTACCGTCAGGAGCGTGTTGGCAAAAACGGCAAGCGTTTCAGCATGCTGAAACTGCGTTCCATGGTGCCCAATGCCGACCGCAAACTGGAAGCCTATCTGCAGGCTAACCCAGCTGCGCGCCTGGAATGGACCGAAAAGCAAAAACTGGCGCATGACCCCCGTATCACGCCGATTGGCCGCCTTATTCGCAAGACCTCTCTGGACGAGCTGCCACAGTTCCTGAACGTGCTGATGGGTGACATGTCCGTGGTTGGTCCGCGCCCAATGATGCCTGAGCAAACTGCGTTGTATCCGGGTACAGCTTATTACCGTATGCGCCCCGGCATCACCGGTTTCTGGCAGATTTCTGAGCGCAACGAATGTTCATTTGCTGAGCGCGCCATTCACGACAGCC
This sequence comes from uncultured Shimia sp., assembly GCF_913054185.1. Classification (GTDB taxonomy): domain Bacteria; phylum Pseudomonadota; class Alphaproteobacteria; order Rhodobacterales; family Rhodobacteraceae; genus Shimia. The sequence goes on along the minus strand of NZ_CAJXIV010000111.1, from coordinate 997 downwards.
ACTATGACCGCGCGCTGAGCCTGCGCACGGACGTCTCCGTTGTCTGGCGTACAGTGGCTGTGGTTATGGCGGGCACCGGCGTGTGAACGCCACACCCTGACAGTTTGAGACACGCGCGCTATAGTCATGGCGCGCGTTTTGCGTTTGTGTGGCCCCAACCACACCGCTCACAAAGGAAGACCTGACGCCAATGCCCAACCTGCTCGCCACGTTGATGCTGATGCTTTGGCCTGTGGTCATTTGGCGGCTGTTTGTCAGCCTCTCCCCAGGCCGCGCATTGATCTGGTCATTGCTTGGGGCCTATCTGCTCCTGCCGCCGCCCCCTGCGGAGTTTGATTTCCCTCTGATGCCGGCCCTCGACAAAGGCAGCCTGCCCAATCTGGCAATCCTAATTGTGGTGTTTTTTGTCCTGCCACAGCGGCCAAAGTTATTGCCCGACAACATCGTGGCCCGCTGGCTACTGGGCCTGCTGATCCTCAGCCCCGTGGCCACGGTATTCACAAATGGCGAGCCGCTGATTTTCACCGAAGGTTTTGTGCGTGGCCTCTACTTTCAAGACGCCATTGCGCAGCCAATCAACCAGTTCATTGGCATCATTGGCTTCCTGATGGCGCGCGCCTTGCTGCGCACCCGCGAAGACCAACGGGATCTGCTGCTGGCCTTGGTGATTGCAGGTTTGGCTTATTCCCTGCCGATCCTGATCGAAGTGCGGCTCAGCCCACAGCTCAACAATTGGGTCTATGGCTATTACCAGCACCTGTTCAGCCAGACCATTCGCGGCAGTGGCTACCGCCCCATGGTGTTTTTGTACCATGGCATCTGGTTGGCCTATTTTGTGCTGACGGCCTTGCTGGCGACCATCACGCTTTGGAAAGCTGACACCAGCCGCACGCGGGCGAAATACCTGATTGCTGCCTTCTATTTGGCGGCGGTTCTGGTGCTCTGCAAAACCTTGGCCACGCTGATCTACGCGGGGGCGGCTGGCCTGTTGATTGTG
>NZ_CAJXIV010000110.1 GCF_913054185.1 uncultured Shimia sp. | reverse complement strand
GCGATCCACCCGGGCTACGGCTTCCTGTCAGAAAACGCCAACTTTGTGCAGATCATCGAAGACCACGGCCTGACCTTTATTGGCCCCACTGCGGAACACATCCGCACGATGGGCGATAAGATCACCGCCAAAGACACGATGATCAAACTGGGCGTGCCTTGCGTGCCTGGATCTGAAGGCGGCGTACCTGATCTGGCGGCAGCCAAAAAGCTGGGCGCAGAGATGGGCTACCCGGTCATCATCAAAGCCACCGCAGGTGGCGGCGGGCGCGGCATGAAAGTGGCGGCCACCGAGGCCGACATGGAAAGCGCCTTTATGACCGCGCGGGCCGAGGGCAAATCCAACTTCGGCAATGACGAAGTTTACATCGAGAAGTACCTCACCACACCGCGCCACATCGAGATTCAGGTCTTTGGCGATGGCAAAGGCAAAGCGGTCCACCTTGGTGAGCGGGATTGCTCCTTGCAGCGCCGTCACCAGAAGGTGTTTGAGGAGGCTCCTGGCCCCTCCATCACCCCGGAAGAACGCGCCCAAATTGGTAAAATCTGTGCGGATGCGGTTGCCAAGATCGACTACATTGGCGCCGGCACCATCGAGTTTCTTTATGAGAACGGCGAGTTCTTTTTCATCGAAATGAACACCCGTCTTCAGGTGGAACACCCAGTAACCGAGGCCATCTTTGGTGTCGATCTGGTGCGCGAGCAGATCCTTGTGGCCGCTGGCGAATCCATGACCTTTGGACAGGATGATCTGGAAATCAATGGCCACTCCATTGAGGTGCGCATCAACGCTGAGCGTCTGCCGAACTTTACCCCATGCCCAGGTAAGATCACGGCGTATCATGCGCCTGGTGGTCTTGGGGTACGTATCGATTCAGCGCTGTATCAGGGCTATTCCATCCCGCCCTACTACGACAGCCTGATTGGCAAGCTCATTGTGCACGGCCGCGACCGCGCCGAAGCACTGGCCCGTCTGGAGCGTGCCTTGGGAGAGTTGATTGTGGATGGTATCGACACCACTACACCGCTGTTCCACGCCCTGCTTCAGGAAAAAGACATCCACACCGGTGAGTATAATATTCACTGGTTGGAGAAATGGCTCGACGCCAATATGGCCGAAGGCTGATACCCTATGGGCGCGCATCATGAGTGAGGTCACACCCGACCTCTTGATGCGCGCCTACGGCATGGGAGTCTTCCCCATGTCTGAGAACCGCGATGACCCGGACATTTTCTGGGTGGACCCGATCCGCCGCGGCATCTTTCCCCTCGACAGCTTCCACATCTCCCGCAGTCTTGCCAAACGCATCCGGCGTGGCCGCTATACTGTGTCCCTTAACGCGGATTTTGAAGGTGTGGTAAACGGCTGTGCGGACCGTGAAGAGACCTGGATCAACGACCAAATCCATACGCTCTACATGGCACTGCACCAGCGTGGAGAGGCACACTCTCTGGAGGTTTGGGATCAGGACACGCTCATTGGCGGTGTCTATGGCGTGACCCTAGGTGGGGCCTTCTTTGGCGAGAGCATGTTTTCACGGAAAACCGATGCATCAAAAATCGCGCTTGCCTATCTGATCGAGCACCTGCGCCGATGTGGCTTCACGCTGTTTGACACGCAGTTCGTGACCGATCACCTCATCTCACTAGGGGCAATCGAAGTTCCACGGGCAGATTATCACAAGATGCTGACATGGGCGTTGCGGCATGACGCCGACATCACGGCTCACTCGTTGCCGTCGCCCTCAGAGCTGCTCTCTGCATCCACTTGAGCCAAACCAGTACAGCGCAGCACCCAAACGTCATAACGCGCATGATCCAGCGCGCTCAACGCCGGCGAAGACGCCACCATCCAGCCCTGAAACACATTTGCGCCCTCGCCCTGATCTTCATAGACCGAGATAAACGCATAGGCGTCGCCGTTGGGGTTTTCGCTTGGGTGACGGCACTGGGCCATATCCACACGCAGCGTGCCAAACTTCACCGAATACCCGTTGTCGAGCTCAAAGTCCGCCACCTGCCCGGTCAGCTTGTCCAGCCCGCGCAGCTGAGCACCCTTGCCCACAGTGGCCGCCACCACACTCTCGCTTTTTACATCACCCAGCGGAATGTGAAGTGTCTCATATTTGAGCGGCTCGATCTCCAACATCTCGATCTGAATGTCTTGCGCCTGCGCCACCACCGGCAACATCAGCGCCGCAGTCAGGGTCATCAGCTTATTCATCATCGCCTCCGCTCACAAATTTCAGAAGCAGCGAAATCAGGCTCACAGAGCTTTGTGTGTCCTCGATTTCATCGCCAGCTTCAAAATTAAACGGCGAGCCGCCTGGCAGAATCTCGACAAAATTCCCACCCAGCAGACCCTCGGAAGACACCACCACCGCACTGTCATCCGGCAGCGCAATGCCGTCCAGCACGCTGAATGTGGTCTGTGCCCGGAATGTCTGAGGATCAAGCTGGATGTCGGTCACAGTGCCAATTTTCACACCGGCCAGCCGCACATCCGTGCCAACGCTCACACCCTCAATTGAGCGGAAAGATGCGTTCAGACCATAGCCGCTGCCACCCTGCCCAACACTGGCAAACTGGGCGCTATAAAGCAGGAAGCCAGCAGCCGCAGCGACAACGGCAGCCCCAACAAAAGTTTCTGTACGAACGGCAGACATCAGGCTTACTCGGGGCTCCAGGCCTCATAGTCGGACCGCTCCACCGGTGCTTTACCATGTGCGCGGATGGTGCCCGCAGGGGCGTAGGCCAGCGCACTGCCGGTCACGTTTTCCTGATGCGGGATTTCCCACTCTTTGTGCTTCAGCGGCTTCTCGCTTGGCACCTCGTCAAACGTCCGGTGCAACCAACCATGCCAATCGGCACTCACGCGGCTGGCCTCGACCTCGCCGTTGAACATCACCCAACGTTTGGAATCATTGGCGGTGCGGTAATAGACGTTGCCTTGCTCGTCTTCGCCCATTTTCACGCCTTTGCGCGCCGTAAACAGCTTGGTGTTCAGCGTGCCGCCGTTCCACCAGGTCAAAACATTGTTGATTGTGCTCAAAATGCCCATGGGAGTCTCCGCAAATTCTTCCCCCATATGGACTATTTGGCCGCAAAGGTCCAGTGGCGGAACGGCGCACATAGCGTGAATACAATCAGCCTTTGGCGGCGGCCCGCCCACGCACCATGATCACGAGGCCAGAGAGCACAATCAACGCGCTGCCAATCACCATCCAACTGTCCAGATGTTCGCCAAACACCACCACCCCAAGCGCCACGCCAAACAGCAACCGGCTGTAGCGGAACGGCGTCACCGCCGACACTTCACCGATGCGCATCGCCCGCATCAAAGCGCTATAGGCAAACACGCCACAGGCCACTGCCGCGATCACGCTCAAAAATGCCTTGGGCGGCGGTGTGTGAAACGGCACCTGCTCCCAGAGCACCCCATAAAGCGCCCCAGCAACCACAATTGCCAGAAACCCATAGAGCCCCAGCACCGCAGTGCTCAGGCTTGCCGGTGCCGCCCGGCTTGCCAAATCCCGTCCCGCAAAGCCCAACATGCCAAGCACGGCCAGCATCGACAGCCAGCTAAAGCTCTCGCCCCCCGGTCGCACAATCAGCACCACGCCAATCAACCCAATCACAATCGCCAACCAACGCCGCCAGCCCACCTGCTCGCCCAGCACCAGCGCCGCAAAGGCCACCACCACCAAAGGCGTGGCCTGCAAGATCACAGTGGTCGAACTCAGCGGGGTCAGCGCAAGCGACAGCGTGAAAAACAATCGGCCAACAATCTCAAACACCACCCGCACCTGCATCGGGCGCGAAACCACCTCTTTGGGCGCCAATGGCTGCGATTTTGCCCGCAGCCACAGCGCAAAGACCATCGCCCCCCCAGCGCCAAACAGCACCATCACCTGCGCAATTGGCAGGCTTTGGGCGGCCGCCTTCAGGAATGCGTCTTCCACGGCAAACCCCGCCATGGCGACAACCATGAACAGCGCGCCCAGCCGATTGGCGGCGCGGTCGGTGGCAATATGGGCTGTCATAGAAAACGCCTTACTTGGAGACCCGTGCGGTCACTTCGATCTCGATCTTCATCACCTCTTCCATCAGGTTGGCAATGATCATCGTCGCGGCAGGCTTGGCCTTGGCAAAGACCTCACTGGTCACCGGCCAGCATTTTTCAAAATCCGCGCCATTGGGCAAAATGTAATTCACCCGCACCACATCATCGAGCGAACTGCCCGCCTCTTCCAGCGCCTTGCCAATGGTGGTGAGTGTATTGCGGCACTGATCAGCCACATCGTCTGGCATGGTCATGGTCACATAATCATAGCCCGTGGTGCCAGCCACAAAGACCCAACCATCCGCCACAACTGCGCGGGAATACCCGATTTTTTCCTCAAACGGCGATCCTGTGGAAATGTGGCGTACAGACATGGAAAGGCTCCTAAAAATGGGGTGGCTAAGACATCTTCTGGCAAAGCTAGAGTGTCAATGGGTGAGAACCACAAAAAGGCACCCCGCTTTTGGGGTGCCCAAACTGCTTCACAAGAGCCGTTGGATCCGATCAGCCGCCTTGATTCCTCTGCAGGCTTTCCAGAACCACATCAAGTGAAAAACTACCGGGCTTTTGACGCGGTGGATACTCGATGAAGGTCTCTAGGAAAGCCCCCACAAAGGCTTGCGCTGGGACAAGAAGGAACAACCGCTCAAACCGCCATGTGCCGTAATTAATCGACTCGTGATCCGCAATTTCAAACGGATCTGAGTAGAGATCAAAAATCTTCGGCAAACGCAGGAAGGTGAAGGGGTTTTCCCAGACATCCATGCCATGTGCGCGTTGTTCGGCAAAAACAATTTTCCACCGATTATAGCGTAAGTTCACCAAATCCCCGGTGTCAGAGAAGTAGAAAAACTCGCGGCGCGGACCTTCGTCAGCCTCGCCTTTCCAGCGCGGCAGAAAGTCATAACCGTCCAGATGCACTTTGGTGTTGTCCTCGCCAAACTGCGGACCTTCCAACAATTTTTCTTTCAGGTCTGTGTCGCCAAGGGCTGAGGCAATGGTCGGGAACCAGTCCATATGGCTGATAATATCGCTGGACCGCGTGCCCGGCTCAATCACGCCGGGCCATTTGACAATCAATGGAACGCGGTAGCCGCCCTCCCAGTTGTCGTTCTTTTCGCCCCGAAAAGGCGCAGTGCCACCATCAGGCCAAGTGAATTTCTCGGCCCCATTGTCGGTAGTGTACATAACGACGGTGTTGTCATCGATTCCCATCTCCTCGAGCTTGGCAAGCAACAGCCCGACATGGCCATCATGCTCGACCATACCGTCCGGATACACCCCGAGCCCCGTCACACCTTGGCTTTCATTTTTCAGATGGGTGAACACATGCATACGCGTCGCATTCCACCACAGGAAAAACGGCTTTTCCTGCTCATTTGCCCGCTCCATGAAATCAAGCGCCCCGGCTGTGATTTCTTCGTCGATGGTTTCCATCCGCTTTCTTGTCAGCGGACCTGTATCTTCAACTGTGCCATCGGCAGAAGACTTGATGACGCCACGGGGGCCAAATTTTTCGCGAAATTCGGCACCTTTTGGATAATCCACATTCTCCGGCTCTTCTTCGGCATTCAAATGGTACAAATTGCCAAAAAACTCGTCAAATCCGTGATTTGTGGGCAGGTGCTCATCACGATCACCCAGGTGGTTCTTACCGTATTGCCCGGTCATGTAACCCTTGGACTTCATGTATTCCGCAATGGTCGGATCCTCAGGCCGCATGCCTTCTTCAGCCCCCGGTAGCCCAACCTTCAGCAACCCGGTACGAAACCCGCTTTGCCCCGTGACAAAGGCCGCACGCCCGGCGGTACAGGACTGTTCGCCATAGGCATGGGTGAAAATCATACCGTCCTTCGCGATTGAATCGATATTTGGCGTCTCATAGCCCATCATGCCTTGATTGTAGGCGCTGACATTCCAGTACCCAATGTCATCCCCCCAAATCATCAAGAAATTCAGCGGCTTGTCTTGCGCAGACACACTGGTCGCAAACAGCAGAGCCAATGTTGGGACGACTGTTCGGAACTTAAATTTTGGAAGCTTTTCTAAATTTATCATAAAAATTCATCCTTTTTTGCGCCCGCGTCGCAGGCTCGCCCCTCCACTCTACCCCCAAATGGCCATCCAACAACTGATTGCTGTGTGAGTGCCCCTTCGATACAGAACCGGCACAACAGCGCCCTGCCGGCAAAAACGATAAAGCCGAGAGCAACACCCCAACAAAAGGCGCCCCACCAGGACGCCTTCCCAATCTCTCTCAGACTTGGCGACAAAATCACCCCGCCTCAGCAGGCTCCTTTTCGCCGACGCCGTGGATCGTCCAGATTTGGGTGCTTTCCAGAACTGGCTCTCTTGTGTGGTTGAGCTTTCTGTAGGAGATTGCCAAGCTGGAACCAAAGGAGACTCCGCTATGTTGGTCTATGGACTAAGCACGTGTTCAACCTGCAAAAAAGCCCTCAAAGCGCTGGAGGATTCCGGTGTAGAATGCAAATTCAGAGACGTCCGCGCCGACCCGCTCAGCGAAGCCGAGCTAGCAGTGTTGATCGCAGAATTTGGAGATCGTTTGGTGGACCGCACAACAAACGACTGGCGGGGATTGAGCGACTGGTTGAAACACTCCGAAGCCGAGGATCAACTCGCGGCCAAACCAAAGCTGATGGCACGCCCTGTGATCCAACATGATGGTGCTTACTATCTTGGGTGGGACGAGTCGGTGCAGAAAGCAGTGCTGCCCGCACAATAGGCATGGTGATGCCGGCGCGTCACGTCTACGCCCTTCGTTTCTTGTGCGTTGGCGCTGGCTCCAGCGTCCAACCGAAGAAATTTGCGACAAATGTCGGTTCTGAGCCAAGAGTGTCGAACGCTTCGCAATATTTGAATGGCATTTTCCGTCTCGATTGACCCTGATCGAAACCGATGACTAGTTGTTGAAAACTCGCCATCGAGAGGCGGACATTGCGGTACTTTAGGGTGCTTTGATCATGAGTAGCCAGTTCTCGCCGTCACTTTCCCATCCATTTTTGACAATTGGTCGCCTTGCAGAAACCTTATAGCCATGGCGCTCATACAATTTTCGCGCGCCAGTATTGTTGTCCGCTACAATCAAACTCATTCCGCGCGTTCCCCGACATCTCTCTGCAAAGGTCAACAAAGAGGATCCAATCCCTTCCCCTCTGGCCTCAGCAACTGTCGATAAAACAAACACATAACCGGTGCCATAGGCTTCGCGTTCAAGCAACATCAGTGGCTCAAAAAGCGGAGAAACGTCACTTGTCAATTCTTGTGGGTTTTCCGGCTTTTGATAGGCAATCAAACAGCCTAGTGAGCGGCCATCAATCTCAGCGATCCAGGTGTTAGTGTAAGATATTCCAGCATCCTCGCTTTAGATACGTTCGAGCCCAAAACTTTCCGCGCTTTGGCCGGGTTCCGCTAACGTACGCCACAGATGCAAAGCCATTCCCTCGGTCGCTCTGTCAACCAAAGGTGCAAGGAAGGCAGCGTCGGACCGTTCAGCGCGGCGTATTTCAGATTTGCTCATGGCTTATCTACTCATCGCTTGTAACTTTACCCAGCAGGATGACATTCCGCGAACTCATAGGCAACTTTGCTAGACCTGCACGACTTGGGCCACAACGGAGCTTCAAGAAAAGGGGACTTTCCAAAAGACGTCGAGTTCACCTTCTTTGTTCAAACTGCTGACTTTACTCCCCCACAAAAAAAGGCGCCCCACTGGGACGCCTTCCTAATACCCCTTAGCCTATCGCGAGAAATCGCCCTGCCGCAGCAGGCTTTTTCTCGACGTCGCCGATGATCATCACTGATGGCAGCATTGCCCGGCGGTTTCCCCACATCACAGGGCCCCTGCGCATCCGGAAATCCCTGCAAAGTCACGCCAACATAGCCGGTCGCCCCTCTCAACGTTGAAAAATTTCGTCACGCTGGTAACTTCGGGTCGTTTGGGATCCGTCAGCAAGCGTCATTGTGATTTTCACGGTCTCAATCGAGCCTTGTGGGAATGTAATATACGGGGGGTTTGGTGCTGATGCACCGGCCGAACATGGGGTGAACCCCTGAGTCTTCATTGGCCCACCATTGACCGAATACTGGAGCCGGCTGACCCCACACGCATAAGGCGCCACAGAAGAAAAATTCAGCGCGTCATAAGGCCAGCTTTTTGTGACCACCGCCCAAGGCGTGCTGCTTTTCTTCAACATGGCCTGATCCTGAGCGCGCTGGTTGGACGAGACCCCAGGAGCCGTTGTGGCGGCTTTCGTTGTGGTTGCCGCGCCGCTCGCGGTCGCCGTTGCGGCGGCTGTTCCGCCGGAGACTTTGGCGTAATTTGCCTCCCAAACCGAGCGGCTTGGAAACTGCATATCGCCCAACTGCTCTGGGTTTTCACGTTTGGCTTCTTCAAACATAGCCCGTCCCAAGGCGTAATCATCGGTGACGTCGACACCAGGATATTTCTGACGATATTGCTCCTGGACCTGCTTGTCCGCCTGTTTGTCGATGGCGTCATAAAAAGGGTCAGCCATTCCGGATCCGATAACTGCCGCAGTACAGCCGGAAAGTGACAGCCCCATCAGCAAGAGCACCGGTGCGCGCCAAATGCGGCCAGTGAACAGCGGGACGGATTTGGATAAGGTGTCCAGCCGGAAATATTTTTGGGTCATATTTGTTCCTGAAGAATTTTTGCCTGCCCGGCAGCCTGACATAATTGTCCGACAAATCAATCCACATTCTCACGGATTGGGTTCAATCCCTCCAGGTCGCCCCAGGATGAACCTAAGTCACTCATTTTACACATCAATTTCTGAGTGAAACCAGGTCCGAAACGGCCGTTGGAGTGATGCTCGACTATAACAGCTTCCGCCTCGGCCACAGCGTATCTGCTCGAGGTTGAGCATCAAAGTGATCTCTCGCCCTTTGATCGAAAGCCGTACAAAAGCAAAAGGCGCCCCATCGGGACGCCTTCCTAATCTCTCTCAGCCTATCGCCAGACCTCAGCCAGCCTCAGCAGGCTCTTTCTCGCTTTCGCCGTGGATCATCAACGGCGCCGCAGCACCGGTGGCTGCTTCTTCGTTCACAACCACTTCGGTCACGCTATCCTGACCCGGCAGCTCAAACATGGTGTTGAGCAGGATCTCTTCCAGAATGGAGCGCAGGCCCCGTGCACCGGTTTTGCGTTCGATAGCACGTTTGGCAATTGCGTTCAGCGCATCATCGGTGAACGTCAGTTGCGTGTCTTCCAACTCAAACAGACGCTGATACTGCTTCACCAGCGCGTTTTTCGGCTGTGTCAGAATGATCACCAACGCATCTGCGTCCAGATCTTCCAGCGTTGCCAAAACCGGCAGACGGCCGACAAATTCCGGGATCAGACCAAATTTCAACAGATCTTCCGGCTCCAGGTCCTGGAAGATCTCACCAACGCCACGCTCATCATTGTCACGCACATCCGCGCCAAAGCCCATGGCAGAGCCTTTGCCACGTGCGGCAATGATTTTGTCCAGACCGGCAAACGCACCGCCACAGACAAACAGGATGTTGGTGGTGTCGACCTGCAGGAATTCCTGCTGCGGATGTTTCCGGCCACCTTGCGGCGGCACGGAGGCCACAGTGCCTTCCATCAGTTTCAGCAGCGCCTGCTGTACACCTTCGCCGGAAACATCACGGGTGATCGACGGATTTTCAGACTTGCGGGTGATCTTATCCACTTCGTCGATATAGACGATGCCACGCTGCGCGCGCTCCACATTGTATTCAGACGCCTGCAGCAGCTTGAGGATGATGTTCTCCACATCCTCGCCCACATAACCAGCCTCGGTCAGGGTGGTGGCATCCGCCATTGTGAACGGCACATCCAAAATCCGCGCCAATGTTTGCGCCAGCAGGGTCTTACCGCAACCGGTGGGACCAATCAGCAGGATGTTGGATTTCGCCAGCTCAATATCGCCGGTTTTGGCCGCATGGTTCAGACGTTTGTAGTGGTTGTGCACCGCCACAGACAACACGCGCTTCGCCGTGGCCTGACCAATCACATAGTCGTCCAGCACGTCACAAATCTCACGTGGTGTTGGCACGCCCTCAGAAGACTTCAGCCCGCTGGCTTTGGTCTCTTCGCGGATGATGTCCATGCACAACTCAACGCATTCATCACAGATAAATACCGTTGGGCCCGCAATCAGCTTGCGCACCTCGTGCTGGCTTTTTCCGCAGAAGCTGCAGTAAAGCGTGTTCTTGCTGTCACCACCGGACGTGTTCGACATGTCGTACCTTTCAGGCCAAATCTTGCCCCATTTGAAGAGGGCTACCCACGTTTCAGCCAGCTTAGGCCAGCGTCAAAGTGGGCACAATGCGAAAGTGCCCGGTGGCGTGTTTGCGCCACCGGGCACCCAATAGTTAGCTTACTTCGTCGTCACCTTTGGCGCGGTTTTCGACTATCTCGTCGATCAAACCCCACTCTTTGGCGTCTTCCGCGGACATAAAGTTGTCGCGCTCAAGCCCCTGCTCCACCTCTTCATAGGTGCGGCCAGTGTGCTTGACGTAAATCTCATTGAGGCGCCGCTTCAGCTTCAGCGTCTCTTCGGCGTGGATCATGATGTCCGTTGCCTGACCCTGATAGCCACCAGACGGCTGGTGCACCATCACGCGGGAATTCGGCAGGGAGAAGCGCATACCCGCTTCACCGGCAGTCAACAACAACGAGCCCATAGAGGCCGCCTGACCAATCACCAGCGTGCTCACCTTTGGCTTGATGTACTGCATGGTGTCATAGATCGACAGACCGGAGGTCACCACACCACCAGGGCTGTTGATGTACATGCTGATCTCTTTGGACGGGTTTTCCGCCTCAAGGTGCAGAAGCTGCGCCACGATCAGGGAGGACATGCCGTCATGCACCGGACCGTTGAGGAAAATGATGCGCTCTTTGAGCAGGCGCGAGAAAATGTCATACGCGCGTTCGCCCCGGCTGGTCTGTTCGACAACCATGGGCACAAGGGTATTCATATAGGTTTCAAAAGGGTCGTTCATATCGCCTGCCTGTTGATCGCTCTGCGGCCCGCCCGTCGGACCCTACCAAGAGAGTCTTAGTCATGGGTTTGAGGGGCTGCAAGGCCACCTAAGGTTTTTTGAGTTAAGGGGAGGTAAAGATGGGGGGCTTGGGGGAGTAAGAATGCTTGTTTCTTCTTCAAGTAACGCTAAGACTAAAGCCGTGAAAGGCAGGGGACTGGGAGAGCATGTTAATCGCCAGACTTATTCAGGTGCTCTTTGGTCTCGTCGTGATTTTTTCGGCGCCTGAGTTGGGTGAGAAAGCCCAATGCTTCACAGAAGTCTTTCAACAATTTGGATCTTGGAAATCGCTGATTTGTGAACCGTACGTGGCTGTGAAGCTTTGGTTCATCGTGCCTTTCGAACTTATAGGTGTGGTGGTATGCGTTCTGGCGTTAAGAAATTCTAAGTTGGTAACAGCGAGATACCCTTGACCGGGCAACGCCAGTCGTTTGCTTCAATACCGATGCAAGGCATCGGCAGCGCCCGAACCGCCCCCACGGGGCGGGCGCTTCGCTTCCTGCCCCTCGGTTCGTGCGCAGTCAAAAGTTTCGCTGGCCCGTCACTCCTGCAACACTCCCAATATGTTTAAGACGTGCAAAATCACAGCTGCACTCTAGGCCTCTGTAGCATAGCCCCCTCGTTTGATCCTCTTGCGGATTTTCATGCCCCAAAACACCGGCGCAAACAAAACGCGCACCATGGGAACGAATACGGGATGCGCTTTTCGGAACATGAGCCCTGAATACTGATTGGCTTCTCTTTCCTGCTCTTTGATTTGGCCGCCCTCAGTGTGCTGATGAAAATGATGCCCAACTTCATGATAAAACGTCATTTCCGCCCTCATGGTCGCCAACCATCTGTGAAGCCTGCGCGGATTTTTATTGGGCCAGGCAAGCACAATGCTATCATAGTACAGAAGGTATTGTCCTAGATAATCCATCTCGTCTTTCAAAGCGACGACATCGATGCGCGTGACGGTTGAGATCGCGAGATCAGGCATCTTGCTCCAGCACTTCAGATAGCGGAACACCAATTCCGGCTGTGCCACCTCGTCCGAAATATATACCGGCACGCCTCCAGCCAGTTCCCCAAAAACCTGGTCTCCATAGCGTTTGGCGATCAAATCGACGGTGTGCCTGTTGTATGCATGCAGTGGCGCGGACCGAAGCCGTGTTATCGCAGACCTAAAGGCCGCGTCATCCAACTCATGCAACAAAGTAAGAAGAATCCCTAGGTACTTGGAACTCGGCCCAATAGGTCTGCGCTGCCATGCCTTTGAGGCCAGTTTGGCTTCAACAAGCGGCACCGCGACATCCGGTTCCCGAAGCAGCGCGCGCCAGGCGCTGCGCACGGTTTCCACATGATTGGTCGATATACCCCGCAGCAGCCGCTCAACATCTTTTTCTCGCAAAAGTTGTGTCATGCGTGTGATGTAAGTCGTTGAAGACCCACCCACAAGCCCTCAGAGCGAGCGCTTCGGTTTCCACCTCGAGATCGTGCGAAGAGGCTCGGCTCGCTACCTTGCGCAAAACTGATCAGCCGGTGAGAGAGAATGCACGTGGCAAGCTCTGGCCTTCCGAGCAGAAATCGCAACAATATATCCCACGCCATTTCCAAGCCCCAAAGGACCCACCACCATGCGCAGCTTCGACGACCTCTTCGCCATCTCCGCCGAGCGCAAAGGCGGTGCCGACGCGCTCGAAGCTTTGCTCACCAAACCCAAATCCGCCGCAGACCTTGCGCAAATCCCCGAAGACCGCTGGCTTGCGCAATTCACCAAAGGCGTGTTTCAGGCAGGCTTCAACTGGAAGGTCATCGAAACCAAATGGGACGGCTTTGAAGAGGCGTTTCACGGCTTTGACGTCGACCGCTGCGCCTTTATGCATGACGAGGACATGGACAGCCTGATGTCCAACACCGCCATTGTGCGCAACGGTCCCAAAATCCGCACCGTTCTGGAAAACGCCCACTTCATCCAATC
>NZ_CAJXIV010000109.1 GCF_913054185.1 uncultured Shimia sp. | reverse complement strand
AAACTCCAGCAGAACGGTTTAACGCATGTGTTGCGTCGATCCGTTGAAACCACTGCTGAAAGCGGTCATACAATACCAAGGCCACAAACGACAGTAACGGTTCGATAGCCCTTGATTCCGTGAAAAAGTTGGGGGCGGCACTCAGCGACGGCCCGGAAAGATGGAGGCAACATCGAGTGAGATAGACTTTAGTGGATCGCCTTATTTGGACAAGCGGGCATTCGCACTCGCACCAGAGGAAAATTCAGGCTTGGGGGTACCATAAGGGGTACCGGTGTTTTTGCTTGATAATTTTTCGATTTACTTACAAATCCTTACAGTTTCTTTTAAACTCCGCCCCTGGCACCACTAATAATTCCAAGAAAATCTAACGTGGTCCTGAAAACGTCAGGGTATATGGACTTATTGCACTTTATTCGTCCAGAATAGTGCATTGCAGTCCATCGGTATCTACCCCCAATTGGCGCAAATGGGGTAGAAGCAGGCGCGCCGACGGTCACAGACTTCATCAATTTACGGTGTGATCGTGACCCACGGATCTCAGGTCTGGAAGGTGGCGGATGTTTGATCTTCGCGCGTCAATCAGGCGGTGCTGTCTTTCAGGTATTTGATGCAACTGGGACGGCAAGCGCGTCAAGTCAGTTTGCGATCATTTGACCGCAGATGAGTGTGGTCGCGCAATTGGCATGCGGATGTCTCGGCCGGACACAACAAACTGCCCGTCCGCTTTCAATCGATTGAGCACACGTGAGACCGTTTCCGGTTTGATGCCCAACAGATCAGCCAAGTCGGTGCGTGACAAAGGCAAATGCATGCGCAGGAAGTCACCATCGCGGGTGCCATGCGCCTGCATCAGTTTGCCTAAGATGCGGGCCAGCCGGGTCTGGTTGCTTTCAGTTGCCGCATGGATAATCCGATCCCGCGCAGCGTCGATCTCCGCGATGCTGCGCGCGGTCAGTCGGGCGAGCACTTTGGGATCATTGTGCACCAGCCGGTTTGCGTTGCGATCGGCCACCGTGCACACCCGCGACGGCATAAGGGCACGGGCCTCGGTTTTGTGACGGTCGGTTGCGAGATAGGAGCGGAAACCAATCACGTCGCCGGGATATGCGAGCTTGAGCAGGGTTGTGTTGCCGGTTTCACTGTGCGCGCGAATGGCAAAAAGCCCGCGCGACACACAGAATACGCCGCGGTTTTCGTCCCCCTGCATGTAGAGTGACTGACCTTCGGCAAACTCGCGGCGGGAAAATCCACCGGTCAAAAAAGACATGGCGCCGTTGCCAACCGGCTGCCACACGCTTTGATCGTAAAACGCACATTGGCTGCAGGGGTGAACCGAGGGAGATGGCAAACGCATGAAGACCTCATAAGCTGGGCCACGGGATGGTGGGGCCGGGTAAAACTGCTGTGTCACAAATTGGCGGCGGTTTTTTTGACAACAATCAATGACCGCAAAATTTTCCCTTCTACATCTGATGGAATTGCGTGCTGTTTGCGCAGGAAATTTGATGGACGATACAGTGTTGGACACTCCGCACGCGGCGCCGCCGCAGGCCCCTCCCAAACCAAAGCCGCGCACAGGAAAGGTGTCGTTCTGGTCCTATCTGAAGCTGTTTCGCCAGGATATTCTGTCAGCCCAGCCTGCGCATTTGTACCGCGCGTGGATGGCGGAGATGCGCACGCCGTTTTTCCGGTCATACCTGTGCAATGATCCCGAGTTGGTGGATCTGGTGCTCAAACAGCGCCCCATGGATTTCCCAAAGTCAGAGCGCATGCGGGTGGGGCTCAAGCCGCTCTTGGGCGAGTCGATTTTTATCTCAAATGGCGTACTGTGGGCGCGTCAGCGGCGGATCATTGATCCTGCCTTTGAAGGCGGGCGGCTGCGCAGCGTGTTCCCGGCGATGTGGGACAGTGGGGTGGCGGCGGTGGACCGGCTCCAACCGTTGGCGGATGGCACGCCAATAGAGATGGAAGGCCATTGCAGCCACGTGGCGATGGACGTGATCTTTCGCACGTTGTTTTCGGTGCCCATAGAGCATGAGATTGCCAGCGCAGCCTTTGAGACCTTCAAGACCCATCAGGCGGCACAGCCCTTGGCCAATGTGGCCGCGGTTTTGCCCATGCCCAAGTGGCTGCCGCGCTTTCATTCCCGCAAAACCAAAGAGACCGCCCGCACCATCCGCAGCTTGATTGGTCAGTTGATCACAGCGCGGGCCGCGCAGATTGCGGCGGGCACCGCGCCGGATGATCTGGCGACAAAGATCATGACCACGCCGGACCCGGAGACGGGCAAGACGTTTGAGACCGACGAAATGATCGATCAGGTCGCAATCTTCTTTCTGGCGGGGCATGAGACCTCGGCTGCGGCCTTGTCATGGTCGCTTTACTTGTTGGCGCTCTACCCCGAGTGGCAGGACAAGGTTGCGGCTGAGGCACAGGCAGCGATTGCGCCGGAGAAGATCTATTTCTCAGCCCTGTCAAAGCTGCGGGCGGCACGGGCGGTGTTTCGCGAAGCCATGCGGCTTTATCCGCCGGTGCCGATGTATGTGCGGGAGGCGGCCTGTCCGGAGCACTTCCGTAAGCGCGACGTGAAGCGCGGTTCTCAGGTGATTTTGAGCCCTTGGCATTTACACCGCCATGAACGGCTTTGGGATCAACCAGACGACTTTGACCCGGGCCGGTTTGACACCCCAAACGGCAAAGAGTGCCTGCGGAAAGCCTATATTCCCTTCTCTGCCGGGCAGCGGGTGTGTCCCGGGTCGGCCTTTGCCATGGCGGAAGGGCCGCTTTTGCTTGCGATGCTGGTGCGAGCGTACCGCTTTGAAATTGTGACGGAAAAACCCGCCGTTCCAGTGGCGCATCTGACCGTGCGCGCCAAAGACGGGATCTGGCTGCGGCTGACGCCACGCCGCGCGACAAAGGACAAGGGACATGACTGAAACGACCATGCCACAAGACAAAGCGCGGCTGCGCGCTTGGCCCTATTGGCTGACACTGACCTTTGGACCCCTCGTGATCTTGGCGGTGATAAAGGGTGGCTGGTATGTGGCGCTGATCCCGGCCTATGGCTGGGTCTTGATGCCGCTGTTGGACGTCGTGTTGGGGCAGGACTTGCGCAACCCGGATCCAGATACGCCTGAGAGCGAGTTGTTCTGGTTTCGACTGCTGACGATCATCTGGTTTCCGATCCAGTTTTGCCTGGTGTTTGGCGCGTTGTTTTACGTGACACGGGTCGCGGACTATGGCGTCTGGGAGGCGCTGGCGATCATGTTTGGCATTGGCGTGACCACCGGCACCGTTGGGATCGTCTATGCGCATGAGCTGTTTCACAAAGCCAACAAGTTGGAGCGCAATCTGGGTGATTTGCTGATGGCCTTGGTGCTCTACGGGCATTTTCGTACTGAACATCTGTTGGTGCATCACCCCTATGTGGGTACGGGCCGGGATACGGTGACTGCGCGCTACAATGAAGGGTTTCACCGGGCCTTTGCGCGGGTGCTGATGACCGGATTTGGCTCTGCCTGGCGGGCGGAGAAAGCGATGTTGGCGCGCAAAGGATTGCCGCCGACACATCTGTCCAACCCGATCTGGAAATACCTTGGCTTGCAGGCGGGGTTCCTGGCGTTGGCCTTTGGCATCGGTGGATGGGTTGGCCTAGGCCTGTTTGCGTTTCAGGCGTTGGTGGCCGTGTGGCAGCTGGAGCTGACCAACTATGTGGAGCATTACGGGCTGACACGGAAGTACCTCGGGGAGGGCAAGTACGAGCCTGTTAAACCTCATCACAGCTGGGATTCAGCCCATCAAGTGTCCGGGGCGTTGCTGATCAATTTGCAGCGCCATGCCGATCACCATGTGCACCCGATGCGGCGGTTTCCACTGCTGCAGGTCTATGACGCAAGCGAAGTGCCGATGTTGCCCACCGGCTATCCGCCAATGACGGCGCTGGCGATGGTGCCCCCGTTGTGGCGACGCATGTTCAATCCGCGTGTGCGGGCCTGGCGGCGGCAGTTTTATCCCGAAATCGAAGACTGGGGACCCTACAAGACTTTGTCTCATCCGGACCCGGCGGCTCGTTAAGATTTTGGCGCCCTTCTTGCCACTGAGCACCGGGCGCACCGGTGGGCCGATGAGGCTGGGCCTTAGGGTGATCAGGAAAGCAATCCACGCGGTGATCCAGAGAAAGGCTGCACCGTTGAGCCAAATGGTTTCATTTGAAGTTACCGGCGCGATCAGGCGCAGGACAGTGGCGAGCCAGAGGCAGATCATGGCAAGAACCAATGAGCGCGACGCTTTGAGCTGGCCCGACGGCGTGTGGCAACCTGCGCGGCCCGCTACCGTGAGGATGAGGCCAGAAACTGCCCCAATGGTAAGCGCGTGTTTGGCGGCCCCTGCGGGATAGAGGGCGGGAAAGAGGTCTGTGAGGGCGAGGGCGGCAAGACCAAGAGGCAGCCAAAGGTAGGCGACGTGCAGGCCAGCCAGCAGCGGATTGCGCCGAGTCGAATGGCTGCGCCATCCGAGAGCCGCGAAAAGCGTACAGTAAGACGCCACCAGAAGCACAGGGAAGGTCAGCCAGGTCAGATCAAGACCTGTCGCAATCAGACCGACGATCAAAGCGAGAAGAGCGCATTGGCGGGTGCGTGGTCGGAGTTTTACGGCTGGGCCTGTCCAAGCGATGCCGTGGAGCCAGCTTTGCGTGAACGCCGGAATCATGCGCGCGCCGACAAAGGTGAGCAGGACGGCAAAGCCCAGCAGCAGGACCCGCGTCAGGGCGATGCAGCCCGCGACGTCACCGGATTTTGCGAGGAGGAGAAACCGGATTTGGAAACCTGCCAAGGCCAGCAAGCCGACAACAAAGCCAAGTTTGGTGTAAGCTTTTGCAGCCAACAACCGGCGCGACATGAGCCCCGTCAACAGGAGTATATAGGCGACGTTTAGAGGGAGCAGGATAGGCAGCGGCACATTGTCAAACACGGCCATCCCCAGCCGCGCGGCGATCCAGGTGAACAACAGCAATTGTAGCACCGCGCCTTGCTCTGGGTCCTTGCCAATCCAGTTCGGCATGGCCGTCAGCAGGTAGCCGCCAACCGCCGCTGGTGCGAAGCCAAAGAACAGCTCGTGAATATGCCACAGCACCGGTGGTGACATCGCAGGAGCAGGCACTTCGAAAGAGGTGCCCAGCGGCCACCAGGCAATGCACAACACGGCCCAGATACCCGCCGCTGTGAACAGCGGTCGATAAGGCGCCTGCCAGAATGCGCTGTGCGTCACGTCCTTGCGGCTATTGCAGGCGTGGACATGGCCACACCCCGGTCGCCGGTCAAAAATCCGTCTGAGAAGCGGACCTCAGGGGTTTGCTCGGTGATGGCGTCAAGCACGGCCTCGCCACTGCATTGGCCCTCCACCAGGGCGCGATACTGGTGACATAATTCCGCAAAACCTTTTGATTGCGGCGACAGGCGCAAGGCTGTCACGCCAGCGTCCCGCAATTGGTCGATCTGATGCACTGTGGTGGCGTAGCTGTCGGACAAGGTCTGCACACCGTTCATGGTTAGAAACGGCTGACCATCCAACGTGGCGACATCCAACCCGTCTGGGTCGTCCTCGCACGCAAACTGACAGTTGTCCTTGGTGCGACCGTGCAGACGCGCGTGATAGCAGCGGCCTGAGATGGCTAGCGGCAGGCGGCCGTGGCCCCAAACCTCAATGGTCACGCCCAACGCTGCGGCCTCTTTGGCAAGAATTTCTACAGACGCCAGGGGCAGCTCTGGCGGCAGGCAGATACGCGTTGCCCCAAGCGAGGCCAGCCAACGCAATGTGCCTTCATTGTAGACATTGACCAGCGGGCCAACTGAGAAATTGGTGCCTTTGGGCAGGTAGGGCAAAACGGAGAGGTCATTGACCTCAACCTCTAGACCCATCTCCACCAGATCGGCGGTCAGTTTGCGTTCGCGTTTGAGTGTGATCAGGGCAAGGCTGGTGAGGGCGACGTCTTTGCCAGCAGCGATCAAGCGCTCTATCGCGCCGGGGATTTGGTCTTGGAAAAACGGCAGGCGTTTGGAACAGACCAACTCGCCCAGCACCACACGGTCAACCGACGTCTCGGCGATCTCTTCATAAAACGCAGACCAAGTGTCCTTGGACCAGAAAAACGGGATGGGGGCCACAGTGAGCTGCATGGGTTATCTCCAGGTCTTTTTGTAAGCGCCGGTGGTCATGGCCTGACCTTCGGACAGACGCGCCAGCATGCCCTGCGGCATCGGGCGGCCATCCTCCAAGGCGTCCACCGCCTCGCGGAAGTTGCGCACCACTTGCGTCACATAAGAGCGTGACCGCTGGCGGCCTTCGATCTTAAGCGCGGTCACGCCGGCTTTCTGTAGCTGCGGGATCAGCTGCTCGGCATTCAGGCTGACCGGGTCTTCAAACAAATGGTCTGTCTTCTCGCCTGCGGAGAAACAGCCTTTGCAGAGCGTTGGATAGGGTGCCGCATCGCCTTTTTGTGCGCGATGGATGGTGTAGCCACCCAGTTGGGCATCCAGAACCCCATTGTGATCATGGTATTCCACGTGGCTGGCGGGGGAACAGACGCCGTTCATATTTGGCGAGCGTCCGGTGGCGTAAGAGGAGAGCGAACAGCGACCTTCGGCCATGACACACAATCCACCAAAGACAAAGACTTCGGTTTCAACTTCGGTTTCCGCGTTGATGGCGGCAATTTCCGGCACTGAAAGCACACGTGGCAAAACCACGCGCTTCACGCCAAAGGTCTCTGCATAGAAGTTGACCATGTCAGCATTGGCAGCGGCGGCCTGCACCGAGAGGTGGCGGCGCAGATTTGGATGGTGGCGCGCGGCGTAGTCGAGCAACCCTGCATCCGCAAGGATGACCGCATCCGCACCACAGGATTCCGCGTCTGCCACAGCGCGGTGCCAGATGGCTTCGTCGCCCGCGCGGGGGAAGGTGTTGATGGCCACCAGAACCTTTGAGCCATGTTGATGCGCAAAGGCAACGCTGTCGCGCATTTCCACGCGGTCGAAGTTCAACCCCGGGAAGTTGCGGGCATTGGTTTCATCCGCAAAGCCGCAGTAGATTGTATGCGCCCCGGCTTTCACGGCCGCTCGTAAGGCCGCAGGGGTGCCCGCCGGGCAGACAATTTCCATCACCATGCGGCTTCCTCCGGGCGGGTGAGATACAGGCCAGTGCGCCGCTCCAGAAGCAACAGCGCCCGATGCACCGGCGCAGCCAATGGGCCGGTGAGGTTCAAAAGTTCTTCGGACAGGTCAAGTTCTGCGTCGTCAATGGCGTTGCGCAGGGCGAGGGAGGCAGAGGTGTCGCCCTCGATCACCAAATCACGAGAGAAAAACAGCGCGTCTCCGTCAAAGCCGCCATGCACAAGCCCCAAAAGCGCGGCTAATGGCCCAGCGATGCGGGCGGCCCCTTCGACCGGTCGGCGGGTCAGTGTGATGGTGGGTTTGCCATTGCCAGGATGCAGTAAGATCACCAACGGCAGATCGGTTGGGTCAATCACAAACGGTGTGTTGGCATAGTCACCCAAGCGGCGATACAACCCGGGATGAGAGGTGGCAATCCGGCGCGAGAAAGCCGTGAGTGAGGCTGAGAGCGGTGCAAGCGGCACAGCGCGCAACGGCACTGCCAAAAGAGGCGGGCACCGAGGCACGGAAACAGAAGTTTGGGACAAGGAGGACTCCCTTGGTCTTTGTCTTGAGTGCTCCTTTCGTAAAGTCTGACGGGGAGGGGCAAATTGACGGTGGTCAATTTTGTTCGGCATTTTTGCTGTTAGGCGGAGCCGACAGACAAAAACAGGACTCCCCCGTGCGTCAACTTCCGCCTTTTGCAAGCCTGAGAGACTTTCTGGCTTGGTGCAAAGAGACCAACCAATTTCAGGCCGTTGCGGCGCCGGTCTCGGTGCGTCATCAGATGACCGCCGTGCATCGGCATGTGTTGGAGCGGGATGGGCCGGTGTTGCAATTTGAGACACCGCAATCGGACGCGGGACATAGATTTGAGATGCCGGTGGTGACAAATCTGTTTGGCACCTCCGAGCGGGTGACCGCAGGGTTGGGCATTTCCCTGGAGAGTGTCTCAGAGTTGGGACATTTCTTGGCGGCACTGCGGGCACCAACACCGCCCGACGGCATGCGGGATGTGCTGTCGCGTTGGCCGATGCTGAAAGCTGCCCTTAATACGCGGCCCAAGACCGTGCGCTCCGCGCCTGTTCAACAGATTGTGCAAGAAGGCGCGGCTGTGGATCTTGGCAAAATTCCGGTGCAAACACATTGGCCAGGGGACGGAGGGCCGCTGATCACCTGGCCAGTTGTGATCACCAAACCTTGTGGTGTGGAGGCCGTACAGGTGACCCAATATAACGCTGGCGTCTATCGCGCGCAGGTGCTCGACCGCGACAAGCTGATCATGCGGTGGCTGCCCCATCGCGGTGGCGCAGCGCATCATCGAAGCTGGGCGCAAGATGGAGAACCAACACCGGTGGCCGTGGTATTGGGCGCCGATCCGGCGACGCTGTTGTCAGCCGCCTTGCCGTTACCGGAAACCGTGTCGGAGCTGACCTTTGCAGGTGCGCTGAATGGGCAACGGCCTGCGATGGTAGCCGCCAAGACGGTGCCGTTGATGGTGCCAGCCCATGCGGAAATTGTATTGGAAGGCTATGTTTCGCAAACAGAGACCGCGCCGGAAGGGCCGTTTGGCGATCATACAGGTTACTACAACAAGGCGGAGCCGTTCCCGGTGATGCACGTCACGGCGGTGACCCATCGCAAAGACCCGCTTTATTTGTCGACGTACACCGGGCGTCCGCCGGATGAGCCTGCGGTGATTGGGGAGGTGTTCAATCGCCTGGCACTGCCAACAATCCGGGCGCAAATTCCGGAAATCCGGGATGTGTGGCTGCCTCCAGCGGCCTGTTCTTACCGCATGGCGATTATCAGCATCGACAAGCGTTATCCCGGGCAGGCCCGTCGCGTGATGATGGCGCTGTGGGGGATGTTGCCGCAGTTCAGCTACACCAAGATGATAGTGGTGGTGGATGACGACATCGATGTGCGCAACTGGGATGATATTGCCTGGGCCTTGGCCAGCCGGATGGATCCGGGGCGCGATGTCTTGCAACTTGAAAATACGCCCATGGACTATCTGGATTTTGCCTCGCCAGAACCTGGGCTGGCCGGAAAGATTGGCATTGATGCCACCACCAAAATTGACAGCGAGACCAGCCGCGATTGGGGGGCAGTTATGCACACTGCGCCCAAAGACGCGGCCTTTGCGGAAGACCTCGTTGCTCAGGTGATGCCAGGGCTCAGAAAGGACGCAATGTGATGCGCAACGTCAGAGTGATTGTGGGAATTGCGGGCGCGTCCGGTGCGGCCTTAGGTGTTTCAGTGGTGCGTCAGTTGCGTGAAATGGGCGCTGAGGTGGATTTGGTGGCCAGCGCGGCGGCGCAGCGCACCTTGCATGAAGAGGTTGGCCCAGAGGCTTGGGACCACCTGAAGGCGCAGGCTTCGCGGGTTCACGACGTGCACAACATTGGGGCCAGCATTGCCTCCGGATCCGTGCCTATTGCGGGCATGATTGTCGCGCCGTGCTCCATGCGATCTCTGGCTGCTATTGCTGCCGGATTGGACGACAACCTGCTGTCCCGCGCGGCTGGTGTGCAGTTAAAGGAGCGCCGCCGATTGGTGTTGCTGGCCCGAGAGGCCCCGCTGACGTTGGCGCATCTCAGGAATATGACATCGGTGACGGAAATGGGCGCGATTGTGATGCCACCGGTGCCCGCGTTTTACCTAAACCCAACGTCAGTGCGCCAGATCGTGGATCAGTTGGCCGCACGCGCAATCGATGTTTTGGGTATTGGTGATGGTCTTGCAAAGCAATGGAAAGAAGGGAGCTGTTGCGATTAACTGCCGCGCCTTGTGCTTCAAAAGCTCTTTTGGTGACGTTGTCACTGACCGCTGCGCCTCCTGTTGGTCGACCGGAACACATGAATCAGCCCTATTTCCCACTTCGCCACCATCCGCAATGGTTGAGATGACGCTTCCCCCCAAACAAAGCGCCAACGTCACTTAGAGCCTGTTTGTCTTGAGGCGCACATCTCCCGCTTGCATTATGCAATATAATAACATAACGACAAAGGCGATCCTTTCGTTTTACCTCGGAGACCTCCCATGACACTCAATCAGGCTTTGCTGTGTTCCACACTGATTGCCGTCGCTGCGCCTGCGGTGGGCGAAGAAAAGCGTGAACTTGGCGCCCATGAACATGGCCACGGCGGCCTGAACATTGCGCTGGATGGGGATGTGCTTGCGATTGAACTCACAGCGCCGGGATTTGACATCGTTGGATTTGAGTACGTTGCACAATCGGATGAAGACAAAGCGGCGATTGAAGCAGGTCTTGCCAAGCTTTCGGATCCTTTGGCTCTCTTTGGTCTGCCGGATGCCGCGAACTGCACCGTGACCAGTTTTGAGGCCGACCTGCACAGCGAAGAGGCGCATCATGACGATGATCATGACGACCACGATGACCATGCTGAAAAGCATGACGAGGACCATGCGGACCATGATGACCATGAAAAAGATCACGACGATCATGATGATCACGCAGCCGAGGGCCATGGGGAACATGACGAACACGATCACGACGATCATGGCGAAGTAAACCACAGTGAGTTTCACGCCGAGTATCAATTCACCTGTGCCAACCCCGCCGAGCTGACCAGCATCGAGCTCACTTACTTTGCGCAATTCCCCAACGCCAAAGAGCTGGATGTTCAGCTTGTGAACGACGCTGGCGCCAGTAAGGTGGAGACAACCGCCGCCGCGCCGGTTGTGACGCTTAACTAAAATTCGGGCAGTAAGACAGAGATGAAGGCCGCAATAGACCTCAAGGATGTGGCCTTCACCTGGCAAGGTCGGACGCAGTTCACGCTGACCGTGCCCAACCTCGAAGTGGCCGAGGGGGAGAAGCTTTTCCTGCTGGGGCAAAGTGGCTCCGGAAAATCCACATTGCTCAGCCTGATCTGTGGCATCACCCAACCGCAACGCGGCGCTGTGGTTGTGGATGGCGTGAATCTTGGCACCTTGCGGCCTTCCGCGCGGGACAGGCTGCGTGCAGAGCGCATCGGCGTGATCTTTCAGATGTTCAATCTGTTGCCCTACGCCTCGCCCTTGGAAAACATCCTGTTGCAACTGTCCTTTGCACCTGAGCGGCGCAAACGCCTTGGCAATGCTCAGGACGAGGCGCTGCGTTTGACTGCCGCTTTGGGGCTGGATGATCAGCTGGTGTTACATGCGCAAACCACAGAACTCAGCATTGGTCAGCAACAGCGCGTCGCCGCCGCCCGTGCGCTTATTGGCCGCCCAAAGCTGATCGTCGCAGACGAGCCGACATCCTCGCTGGATGCCAACAGTCAGGCTGCCTTTTTGGACCTCTTGATGCAGCAGGCCGAAGAGGCAGGTGCCACGCTTTTGATGGTCAGCCATGACGCCCGACTGGCGGCCAGCTTTGATCGCACCTTGGATCTGGCCGAGATTGCGACAACCAAGAGGCACACGTCATGATCCTGCTGCGCCTCGCCCTAAAATCCTTGCTCAGCCGCATGGTGACGGTCAGCTTGACCATCTTTGCCATCGCGCTGTCTGTGGCGCTGTTCTTAGGTGTGGAAAAACTGCGCACCGGGGCCAAAGCCAGTTTTGCCGATACCATTTCCGGAACTGACCTGATTGTTGGCGCGCGCTCCGGCGGTGTGCAGCTCTTGCTCTATTCGGTGTTCCGCGTGGGCAATGCCACCAACAATGTCACCTGGCAAAGTTATCAAGACATCGCCAATCGTCCAGAAGTGAACTGGAGTGTGCCGCTTTCACTTGGGGACAGCCACCGCGGCTTTCGTGTGTTGGGCACGACGCCGGAGTTTTTTGAGCGTTACAAATACCGGGGTGGTCGGTCGGTGGATTTTGCCGACGGCGCCGCCTTTGCCGACCTGTTTGATGCGGTGGTGGGCGCAGATGTCGCCGCCAAACTGGACTATCAGCTGGGCGACAGCATTGTCGTGAGCCATGGCGTGGCCTCATTTACAGAGCATGACGACAAACCGTTCCGGATATCCGGCGTCTTGGAAAAAACCGGCACTCCGGTGGATCGCACCGTCTTTGTCAGCCTTGAGGCAATTGAGGCCATTCATATTGATTGGCAAGGCGGCGGGCGTTCGCAAAACACCATCAGCGCAGAAGACGTGCGCGCAATGACGCTCACCCCCAAGGCGGTGACCGCCGCCATGATTGGCACAAACACCCGCCTGCAAATCTTTCGCCTGCAGCGCTGGATCAACGACTATGCGCAAGAGCCTCTGCTGGCCATTTTGCCGGGCGTCGCGCTCAGCGAACTCTGGAGCCTGATCGGCGTGGCTGAGACCGCCCTGATTGCCGTCTCTGTTATGGTGGTGATCACAGCATTGCTGGGTATGGCGGCGATGATCTTCGCGGGCCTCAACGAGCGCCGCCGCGAAATGGCGCTTCTGCGGGCTATTGGCGCGCGCCCTTGGACCATCCTACTGCTGCTCACCACCGAAGCCGCGCTGATGAGCCTGACCGCCGTCGCGCTGGGCATGGGCCTTTTGTACACTGGATTGTGGCTTGCGCGCGCCCGCATCGATGCTGCGTTTGGTCTGTATATAGAGATCACCCCGCCCAGCCCGCGTGAATGGCTGGTGCTGTGTTGTGTCATCTTTGCGGGCATCCTCGTGAGCCTGTTACCTGCGGTCCGCGCCTACTTCCTGTCTTTGGCGGATGGGATGCAGGTGAAACACTAAGGCTGTAGAATGGCCAACATCCTTTGGAGACGCTCATGACATCTCGCCGCCGCTTCTTGGCAAGTCTCGCCGCATTGACCACCACAGGGGCTTTGCCCACACTTGCTGCGGACGTCGTGGACTTGGATTGGAAAGACCTTGTGCCTGCGGGGGACACCGGCAAGCTGTTGCAGCAACTGCGTGGCATTGGCGTGGTGGAGCACGGCCAGTTGACCACCGGCTTTGATCAAGAAGAAGCCCGCGCAGTGACCGAAGCGTTTAATGGCCAAACCGTACGTATTCCCGGATTTGTCGTGCCGCTCGATTTTGGCGCCTCCGGTGTCACAGAGTTCATTCTTGCGCCCTTTGTCGGTGCCTGCATCCACGTGCCGCCGCCACCAGCCAATCAGTTGGTGCTGGTCACGGCCAAGAAACCTTATGGCATCACCGACCTGTTTGACCCGGTAGAGGTCACCGGTCTGTTTGACACCGCCGCCACGTCTACAGGTCTTGCGGAAGTGGGCTACACCCTGACCAAGGCCAAAGTCCGGGCGTACAAAGGGTAGGGGGCACCCCCATCGTCCTCTGTCTTCACCTTTGCGAAAGGCCAGCATTCCTGCCTAATTTCTGCACCTCTGCGAAACAGCTGCGATGCTGACGTATTACCGACGTTGTTTTTGGC
>NZ_CAJXIV010000108.1 GCF_913054185.1 uncultured Shimia sp. | reverse complement strand
GACATGCGCAGCCCCTATGAGTTCTGGCAGTTCTGGCGCAACACCACCGACGCCGACGTCGGTCGCTTCCTCAAGCTCTACACCGAAATGCCGGTGGATGAATGTGAGCGCCTCGGTGCGCTGGCAGGCTCTGAGATCAACGAAGCCAAAATCATCCTCGCCAACGCCGTCACAACGCTCTGCCACGGCGCAGAAGCTGCGGCCACAGCCGAAGCCACCGCCCGCGAAGTGTTTGAAAAAGGCGGCGTGGGCGACGACCTGCCCACCGTGACGCTCTCTGCCGAAGACCTCGGCGACGGCATCTCCATTGTGCAGCTGATTGTGAAATCCGGTCTGGCCAAATCCGGCAAAGACGCCAAACGCCTGATCAAAGAAAACGGCGCCAAGCTCGATGACGCCCCATTGACCAACGCCGGCCTGATGATCGACGCCGCAGCTTTGGCCTCCCCGATTAAGCTCTCAGCAGGCAAAAAGCGCCATGCGCTGGTGCAACTGGACGGCTAACCCCATCAAGCAATCAATCCCAAAGGCCCGCCCACCTCGGCGGGCCTTTTCTTTTGTCTTTCAAAGTCTCCAAATATCCTGGGGTGAATGGGCCGCAGGTCCAAAGGGGCTGGCCCCTCCCTTCCCCCCTAGACACACAGACGCCATTTGGGTTATTTGAACACACGTTCATTTACCGACCTATACGTCTCTCTGGGAGGAGCCCGCCAATGAAACTTGATCAAACCTGCGCCGTGATCACCGGGGGCGCCTCCGGACTGGGCGAAGCCACCGCCCGCCATTTTGCTGCCAACGGTGCCAAAGTTGCCCTGTTTGACCTCAACGAAGAGCGCGGTGCAGAGATCGCAGCGAAACTTGGTGGCACCTTCCACAAGGTTGACGTGACTGATGAGGACAGCGCCGCCGCCGGCATCACAGCCGCCAAAGCGGCCATGGGTAAAATCACCGCCGCCGTGAACTGCGCCGGCATTGCGCCTGCCGCCACCACCATTGGCAAAAACGGCCCACACCCGCTGCACACCTTCCAGAAAACCATCGACATCAACCTCGTGGGCTCGTTCAACGTTTCACGCCTCGCTGCCGAAGTGATTGCACAAAACGACGCCGAAGCCGACGGCGCGCGTGGCGTGATCATCAACACTGCTTCTATTGCGGCCATGGACGGCCAACGTGGCCAGGCAGCCTACGCAGCCTCCAAAGGTGGCATCGTCGGCCTGTCTCTCCCGATGGCCCGTGACTTGGCCCGCTCTGGCATCCGCGTCATGGCGATTGCGCCGGGCATCTTCCTGACCCCAATGCTGCAAGGCCTGCCACAAGAGGTACAGGACCAACTGGCACAAGACGTGACCTGCCCAAAACGCCTCGGCGACCCGTCTGAATATGCCCGCCTTGCAGGCTTCATTGTCGAAAACGGCTACCTCAACGGCGAAGTCATCCGCATCGACGGCGCCCTGCGCATGCAGTAACAAAACCGTAGGGTGCGCAGCCCCTGCGCACCTTGCTATCCTCTCCGCAAAGGAGAGCGCCATGCCCCGCCAAAACCGCGTATTGCCTGACGGCCAGATCCTCGCACATCCTACGCGCGGGGACTTCATGGGCAACCGAGGCATCCTGCATGACACAGCCGCACACCATCACGGAAAGCTGACCCACCGCCGCTGGCGCCACAAAGCCTGGGTCTGCTGTGTGCTCTCCTTCAAAAACCGTCAACGTCGACTCATGGCGCCCAACCGCTACACCGAGCTGTTCTTCTATGATGAGGCCGTCGCGCTCGCGGCTGGGCACCGCCCCTGCGCCGAATGCCGCCGTGCCGACCACAAAGCCTTCCTCGCCGCCGCAGATCACAGCGGCAGCGCCCCCGGCTTTGACGAACATCTACACACCGCCCGCGCCATTCCCCGCGTCTACGGCCAAAACCGCCCCCTCGCACACACAAGAACTCTACCAGATGCGACCTTCATCCAGATGGGCACCGGCCCCTTACTCCTGCTGGGTGACATGGCTCTGCCCTTCACTCCAGAAGGCTACACCGCACCGATCAAACGTCCACACGGCACCTTTCCGGTACTCACCCCTGAACCAACACGCATCGCCCTGCACAACGGCTTCCGTCCCGTACTCCGCCTACCCGCCACACTGGCCTAAGCCCAAAACCACCGCGCTGTTGACAAACTTCCGCCGCCAAGTGCCTTTAGGTGCATCCAAAACACCTCCAACGCGGACACCCAAATGAGCTTTCCCGATCTGTTTGACCATTTTGACCACGTCTACATCGTGAACTTGCCCTATCGGGACGACCGTCGCACCGAAACCATTGCCGACTTCGCCCGCGTCGGTGTCTCTATTCCCAATGAGCACATCACCTTCTTTGAGGCGTCCCGCCCGACGGAAAAAGGCGAGTTCCCTTCGATTGGCTCGCTGGGCAACTTCCTCTCACAAACCCGCGTGCTGGCTGACGCCCTTGAGAAGGGCTTTGAGCGCATCCTGATCTGCGAAGACGACTTGCAACTCAACGAGCTGCCGGACACAACCGTCACCAAAGTCCTGACCGACCTGCAAACCACCCACTGGTCGATCGCCGCGCTTGGCTATCTGGAACCGGAAACCCCTCCAACCGACACCATTGGCCTCAGCGAATGGACCGGCGGCACCCGGGGTACGCAATTCTGGGCGATCCAGGGCGACAGCATCCGCGCCTTCCATGACTACCTCGAACTTGTGCGGTCCCGCCCTTCCGGCCATCCCGAAGGCGGCTCTATGTTCTTTGACGGCGCCTTCAACATGGTCCGCACCATTGTGCCCGGCACCACCTTCCGCCTCGCCACGCCCTGCCTCGCAGGCCAACGCAGCTCCCGCACCGACATTCACGACCTGAAGTTTTACGACCGAGTCGAACCTTTCCGCAGCATCGTTGGCGCCCTGCGCAAATTGATGAACCGCTCCAATGGTTAATTTCTGCAACGCAGCAAAAAGCGCCACCTCCGCAAAACAGCGATAATACCGACGCGATACTGATGTGGTTTTTAACCGTTAACCACTGCACTGCGGCACGACCAAGGCTGGAATCGCTGGAACTCCCCAAAACCCCCTGCCATACCTTGCGCAACACTTTATGCGCAGGACCACCACATGACCCAGATCGTCTCCTCACTCGCCGAGATTTCCGACAATTACAAAGCGCTGTTTGTCGACCTCTGGGGCTGCGTACACAACGGCGTCACCGCCTATCCGGAAGCTGTCGCCGCCCTGCAAGCTTACCGCGCCAAAGGCGGCATTGTGGTGCTAGTCACCAACTCCCCCAAACCCCGTGCAGGTGTGGCTGAACAACTGGGCTCCTTTGGTGTGCCTGCTGACGCTTATGACACCATCGCCACCTCCGGCGACAGCGCGCGCTCCGCCATGTTCAATGGGGCTGTGGGTGAAAAAGTCTACTTCATGGGCGAATGGCATCGGGATGAAGGCTTCTTCCAACCGCTTGAAATCCTTGATAACCCTGTCGACATTCAACGTGTCCCTCTGGCCGAGGCCGAGGGAATTGTCTGCTGCGGCCCGTTTGACACCATGGCTGATCCAGATGTGAATCGGGCTGATTTCCTCTATGCCAAAACCAAAGGCATGAAGCTGCTCTGCGCCAACCCCGACATCATCGTCGATCGAGGCGAAATCCGTGAATGGTGCGCCGGTGCCTTGGCCAAACTCTATACAGACATGGGCGGCGAAAGCCTGTACTTCGGCAAACCGCATCCGCCGATCTACGACCTCGCCCGCCGCCGCCTCACCGCCATGGGTGTTTCGGTATCTGATAGCGACATCCTCGCAATTGGTGACGGCCCTCACACCGACATCTCCGGTGCCATGGGTGAGAACATCGATTCGCTGTTCATCACCGGCGGCCTGGCCGCAGCGGAGACAAAAACCGCCCACCAACCGGATGAAGCCGCGTTAACGAATTACCTCGCGGATCAGCAGGTCACACCACAATTTGCGATAGGCAAACTGCGTTAACACAAAAGCCCTTGATTTTTCTGCAACTGCAAAGTAACAATATTGCCAATCTAGCGCAAATTGCGTCACTTAATTGCACAGCCAATCCAGATTCGGAGGGCCAAATGTTGGACAACCTGCCTCGCGGCACCATCTTTATCGAAGACCTCGAAATCGGCATGACCCGCTATGTGCGCAAAACCGTGACCGATCAGGACATCGAAATGTTTGCCGCCGTGTCCACCGACCACAACCCGGTGCACCTGGATGAAGACTACGCCAAAGACACCATGTTTGGCGGCCGCATCGCCCACGGCATGCTCACTGCTGGTCTGATCTCTGCGGTGATTGGTGAACAACTGCCCGGCCATGGCACCATCTACATGGGCCAGTCGCTCAAGTTCCTCGCCCCCGTGCGCCCGGACGACACCGTTGTGGCCTCCGTGACCGTGACCGACATCGACATGAGCAAACGCCGCGTGAAACTCGATTGCGCCTGTATGGTCGAAGGCAAAAAAGTCCTCGCTGGCGAAGCCACCGTGCTCGCCCCTTCACGCAAGCTCGACTAATCGCCAGCATTCTCATTCTCCAAATATCTCGGGGAGGAAGCCCGCCAAAGCGGGTTAGAGGGGCTGGCCACTCCCCTTGCTGTCACATGCAAATCACCGCCGTCGCGTCCTCTCTTGCGCCTTGCCGCATCAAGAGCTAACCCTGCCACATGCAGATCATTCGCGACTATCAATATGTGACTCCCCAAGATCGCGGCGCCAGCGTCGCGATTGGCAATTTTGACGGCGTGCATTTGGGCCACCAATCGGTGATTGACCTTGCCCGCAAGGCTGCGCCAGACGCACCTTTGGGCATCATGACCTTTGAGCCGCACCCGCGTGAATACTTTGCGCCCGACGCCCCGCCGTTCCGTCTGGCCAGCGCCGAAACCCGCGCCCACCGCCTGGAAAAACTCGGCGTCGACAAGCTGTATGAGCTGCCGTTCAACACCACGTTGTCCAGCCTCACACCCGAAGAATTTGCCCGCGACGTGATCGCCAAAGGCCTCGGCCTCACCCATGTGGTGGTTGGTGCCGATTTCTGCTTTGGCAAAGGCCGCAAGGGCACCGCTGACGACCTTGTCGCCTTTGGCCAAGAGTTTGGCTTTGGCGTCACAATCGCGCCGCTCATTCAAGCCGGCGACGGTCAGGTGTCCTCCACCTCCATCCGCCAAGCCCTCTCCGATGGCCGTCCCCGCGACGCTGCCAACATGCTCGGCCATTGGCACCGCATTGACGGGCCGGTGATTGGCGGCGAACAACGCGGCCGTGACCTTGGCTTCCCCACCGCCAATATGTCGATCGACGATCTGCACCAGCCCAAATACGGCGTCTACGCCGTGCTGGTTGACGTGCTCGACGGTCCCCATACGGGCAGCTATTTTGGCGCGGCCTCGATCGGAACCCGCCCGATGTTTGGCGAAAACAAAGCCAACATCGAAACCTTCCTGTTTGATTTCTCAGGCGACCTCTACGGCCACACGCTGTCCGTTGGCCTTGTTGACTATCTGCGCCCGGAAGAAAAGTATGACAGCCTCGACGCGCTTGTGGCCCAAATTGCACAAGACTGCGATGACGCCCGCAAAATCCTGAGCACGCTATGAGCCGCCCCCCGTTTCTGAAAGCCCCCAGCGATCCCATCGAGCGCCACGGCCTTGCCAAACGTTTCTGGGAAAAGAAGCCGCTGACCTCGCTCAACGACAAAGAGTGGGAAGCGCTCTGTGACGGCTGCGGCAAATGCTGCCTCAACAAGCTGGAAGATGAAGACACCGGCGAGGTCGCCCTGACCCGCGTGGCTTGCCGCCTGCTGGACGATGAGACCTGCCGCTGCGTGCAATACGACATCCGCCACCAGTTTGTGCCGGAATGCATCGTGATGACCCCGCAAAACATCCACGAACACGCCTATTGGCTGCCACAAACCTGCGCCTACCGCCTGCTGTGGGAAAAGAAGCCGCTCTATGATTGGCACCCGCTGATCTCTGGCACACCCGACACGGTGCATGACGCCGGTGTCTCTGTGCAGCATCAAACCGTATCTGAATTCGACACCCCGCTGGAGCAGTGGGAAGACTTTATCATCGAGGAGCCCTCCTAATGCACTTTGCCTCTGACAACTCCGGCGCCGCACTGCCCGAGGTCCTCGCCGCGATCACCAAAGCCAACGACGGCTACGCCATGGGCTACGGCGATGACGTGGAAATGGCGCAGGTCACCGCCAAAATCCGCGAGATTTTTGAAGCCCCAGAGGCCGCGGTCTATCTGGTGTCCACTGGCACCACAGCAAATTCACTTGCGCTCGCAACCCTTTGTGATCCTTGGCAAACCATCTTCTGCACTGAAGTGGCCCACATCCACAAAGACGAGTGCAACGCGCCTGAATTTTACACCGGAGGTGCCAAGCTCACTCTGGCGGCGGACAAAGACATCGACAAGATGACGCCAGCCTCCCTGCGCGCCGCCATCGAAGGCGAGGAGACCCGCGGCGTACACGGCCCACAACGCGGCCCTGCCTCCATCACGCAAGTCACCGAATACGGCACGGTCTACACCTTGGACGAACTCACCGCGCTTTGTGATGTGGCCAAGTCCTACGAGTTGCCCGTGCATCTGGACGGCGCGCGCTTCACCAATGCCATGGTTGCCTTGGGCTGCACGCCTGCCGAAATGACTTGGAAAGCCGGTGTCGACGCGGTCAGCTTTGGCGGGACCAAAAATGGCTGCATGGGGGTCGAAGCGGTGATCTTCTTTGATCCCAAACACGCCTGGGAATTTGAACTGCGCCGCAAACGCGGCGGCCACCTTTTCTCCAAACACCGCTACCTCTCCGCGCAGATGCTCGGCTACTTGCAAGACGACGTCTGGATCGAAGCCGCCACCAAAGCCAACGCCAACGCTGCGCATCTCGCAGGCGGATTGCGCAACATCGGCGCGACTTTCAAATACCCGCCACAGGCCAACATGATGTTTGTCGCCCTGCCCCGCGCGGCCCACAAACGCCTGTTTGACGCCGGCGCCGCCTACCACCTCTGGGACGGCACACTTGAAGGTGACGACGCCGAAATGGTCACGGCGCGTTTGGTCTGCGACTGGTCGCTCAGCAAAGAAATGATCGACCAATTCCTCGATCTGGCGGCAGGCTAATCATGCGAGAAAGCCTGCGCACCAAAGCGGTTCAGATTTGCAACGACAAAATCGCCAAGAAAGGCGAGACCGTCGGCCTGTCCTTCTACGCCTTCTTTGCCAACAAGAACGACAACCCCGAGCTGCTGATGGAAGCGGCGACTTGGTGGATCCAAACCCACGAGCTGGATCACTTTGAGAAAGCGGTCAAAATTCGGGACATGGTTCTGTCAGGCAAATAGCCTCTTTATTGCCAATGCTATGCATTGGCAGCGCCCGAACCGCCCCCACGGGGCGGGCGCTTCGCTTCCAGCCCCTCGGTTCGTGCGCAGGTGGCTCACAAGACACAACCGCCGCTTTCGGCAAACGCTTCCTTGACCATTCAGATGCCAATCTGCCAGATCTCAACTTATGAGAAAGTACGGACGAACCTACCATCTTCCAATCTCGCCCGGTGCGACCAGCGATGACAAAATCATGTCGTCACAGGCGGCATTGGACGTCTCTGATCTCGTGATCACCGAAAAGATGGACGGCGAAAACACAACCATCCACCAGCACGGAACCCACGCACGTAGCCCAGACAGCAAATACCATCCCTCGCGAGATTGGCTTAAGGCTTTCGCTTCGGGCATTTCCTATGCTTTGGCACCAAACGAACGCCTTGTTGGCGAAAATCTGTTCGCGCGACACTCCGTGGCCTACACCGACTTGCCGTCTTACTTTCTGGGGTTTGCGCTCATCATAGATGACGAAATCCAAAGCTGGGACGACACGCTTGATCGGTTTGCTCAGTTAGGTGTTCAGCCGGTGAAAACCCTTTTTCGCGGCCCCTTCAAGGCAAACCTTTTTGAAGAGACAGCAAAAAGCTTAAATCTCGAAACTCAAGAAGGCTTCGTGGTGCGCACAGCCGCAGCCTTTCTCGAAAGCCAAATGCCAACGCATATGGGCAAATATGTCCGAGAAGGCCACGTCCAAAGTGACGAACATTGGACCAAAGCCGAACTCGTTCCAAATGGCTTAAAAGGCTGAGCCCAACCTCAGTCCAGAGACATCACGGTCTTCCGCACCTCAGCCGCCACCGCATCCGCGTGCGTGATCGCGCCCATATGCCCCGCACCGGCTACGGTCACCCGCCGCCCGTTCTGCACCGCATTGGCAACACCATCACAGACCGGTTTCATGATCGCAGGGCTCTCCGCCCCGTCCATCACCACCACCGGCACGGCAATCTCTCCAAGACGCGGCATAATGTTGCCAACGTCTTCCAGCACATCCTGCTGAGAGGCCACCACAAACGGCACCTGCTGGGTGAAGGTCGCGCGGGTCTCTTCCGGCAAAGCTTCCCACGGCGTGCCGTCACCCCACTCCTCGACAAACATGCGCACCGCCGCCTCCGGATCACCAGCGTCATTCAAGGCAAACACCTGCCCCATATGCGCATCGTTCTTGGCCACTGCCTCCGGTGCAGCTGCCTTAGCCGCCAACATCGTCACCGGCTCAAACAACGACAATGAGAGCACCAGATCTGGCCGCTCAATTGCCAACCGCAGCCCCAGCAATCCACCGTAAGAATGCCCAATCACATCCACCGGTCCATCCAAGCGCGCCAGAATGGCATCCAGCATGGTCTGCCCAGTCAGCGTGCCCTGCACATAGTCCGCACTGCGCCCATGGTCTGGCATGTCCGGCGCCTCAATCGTCAACAGATCGTCCAGCGCCGCGCCGATGCCGCGAAAGGCACCTGAATGCCCAAGATTGCAATGCAGCGCCAAAGCCGCACGCGGCCCCTGCCCCAACACACGCCAATGCATGTCAGGCGTCTTTCTGGTGTCCAATGCCATGGTTCCTAAAGTGTCCTTACAGCTCACCCGCCAAATGCGCGTCCAAATCATCCAACCGATCCTGTCCCCAGAACCGCGCCCCATCGTCGGTCACGTAAAACGGTGCGCCAAACGCCCCCGCTTCCACCGCTTCATCCAGATTGCGGGCATAGGTCTCCGCCCCCACCAGCAATCCACTGTCCGCCAGCGCCGGATCAAACCCAGCCTCACTCAAACACGCGCGGATCACCTCATCCTGCGCAATATCCTTTTCTTCAGCCCAACACGCCCGCAAAAATCCGTGTGCCAGCCCGCCCAGATCACCGCCACCCGCATTTGCCGCCGCGATAAACGCATAAGACGACGGCGCCATATTGGTCGGCCAATGTGCCGGTTTCAGATTGAAGTCCATGTTCAACTTCTTAGCCTGCCGTAGCAATTCCTGCGCCCGGTAGTCCTGCCGGCTGACGTGACGTTCTTTGGGCGGTGTGCCCCCGGTCTGGCCAAAAAGCGCAACAATATCGAGCGGCTTATAGACAATTTCCGCCCCATGTTTGGCCGCGATCTCTTCCAACCGTGTGCCCGCCAAATAGGAATACGGAGAAATTGTTGAGAAATAATAGGTGATCGTGGCCATTTTTGCCTCCCATAGCTCGCACGTCGCTTTGCGGGACGTTAGGGCCATGTTAAGGCGAGTGCAACGTCACGAATCTGTCACCAAAGCCACCTGGGGATTACCGCGCTATGGCCACCATTCTTGAACCGAAACTGATCACTGGCAATGCCAACAAACCGCTTGCTGGCGCCATCGCGCGGCGCATGTCGATGCACCGGGGCAGCAACGTCAAACTGATCGACGCCCGTGTTGAGCGTTTCAACGACGCTGAAATCTTTGTCGAAGTGTATGACAACGTGCGCGGCGAAGATATGTTCATCATCCAGTCGACCTCCAATCCGGCCAACGACAACCTGATGGAACTGCTGATCATGTCGGACGCCCTGCGCCGTTCCTCGGCCAGCCGCATCACCGCTGTGATCCCCTACTTCGGCTACGCCCGCCAGGACCGCCGTACTAAGGCCCGCACACCGATCACCGCAAAACTTGTCGCCAACATGATGGTTGAAGCTGGCATTGAGCGCATCCTGACCATGGATCTGCACGCCGCTCAAATCCAGGGCTTCTTCGACATCCCGGTCGACAACCTCTACGCCTCCCCTGTGTTTGCGCTCGACATCCTGGCGCAGTTCAAAGGACAGCTTGATGACGTGATGATCATCTCCCCGGACGTGGGTGGTGTGGCCCGCGCCCGCGAGTTGGCCAAACGCATCAACGCCCCGCTGGCCATCGTCGACAAACGTCGCGAGAAGCCCGGCGAGATTGCTGAAATGACCGTGATCGGCAACGTCGAAGGAAAAAAATGTATCATCGTGGATGACATCTGCGACACCGCTGGCACGCTCTGCAAAGCTGCTGAAGTGCTGATCGAGCATGGCGCCACCGAGGTGCACAGCTATATCTCCCACGGTGTGTTGTCCGGACCGGCAATTGAGCGCATCACCAACTCGGTGATGAAATCACTGGTGATCACCGACAGCATCGAGCCCACCGAGGCTGTGAAAGGTGCCGCCAACATCCGCATCGTGCCCACCGCCCCGATGTTTGCGCAGGCAATCCTGAACACCGCCAACGGCACGTCTGTGTCTTCGCTGTTTGAAACCGAAACGCTGGAGCCAGCGTACGAAGGTCTGTTTAAAGCCTGATCTAAGGGCCAATCGCTCTAAAGTTACGTAAAAGCCCCGGTGGAAACATCGGGGCTTTTTCTGTGGAAATCTCGAGCACCTCAGAGTGACGGTCACAGCCCCAAAGCGGAAGTTGCCTGTTTACTCAAGAATTGAAAAGCAGCCACTCGATCTGATCAAGCGGCCACTTCTTGTCACGAAGGAGCGCTACATTAGATCGACAATGCGAAGACCCCACCGCAAACGAGTGATATGGCGACTGCTGGACCTCTTAGATCGATTGGCAAGAAAAAGAACAGTCGCGACAAGTGACTCATTACGGCAAAAGGAGCCACAGCGCGCCAGACATCACGTTCTATTTTACGTCCCCCGACCCGCACCACACCCGGAAGATAACCAATCGCTTTTAACAGTGGGCGAACAAGCTTGCGGCTCTTTCCGCGCTTTGGGCGCTTCCCGCTTGCCGCGGCTGTCAGGGCTGGAGCAAGGCTTGCCGTGTCATTGGCCCAATGTGCGCGAAATAGTATTATTCCGTCTGATGCCAGAATATACGCGGAATTGGGCTTTGGACCCATGGCGCGGTGGAAACTGCCATCCAGATCGTCGAGAGCTGTTTCAAAATGGGGTCCCATGAATTCACCAAGCTGATTGGCGTGTTTGCGTTTGTCAGCCTGAGTTTTCGGTTGGGGGATAAGGTCTCCGGGATGCGCTTCTCGGGTGTTTACCAGAACAAAGCGGACCTGTTCGCCGAAGCGTTCGTATAGCTTTTCCAGTGGCTTTTGTGCGGAAACTGTCACCGGGCATGTGCGTGAGCCAAAAACCAAAAATACCGGCCTGTCGCCCAGTTCATCGCTGCGCAACCGCCCGCCCGCAACAAGTTCCAGGTCAAATTTGGGCACTTTGTCACCAGGAGAGGGGTCGCTTTTCCGAAAGTGAAGATCTTCAATGATCAGGCCAGTGGTGAACGTATCATAGGTGTAAGTCTCGCGTGACGTTCCTGAATAGGCGGGTTCCTGAGAGATGTCTGACATATGATTACCCTTGGGTTTCGGTTGTTTTGGGGTCCGCAGTCCACAAATTTTCGGAGCCGAACTGCGGATTGGGCGGGGTGCTGGCAAGGCGGTTTGTGAAATTCGTCATGATCTTTGCGGCAATTCCAACAATGATCTCAAGCGCCTGACGCTGATCAAATCCGGCATCCATGAAGGCTTGTACATCTGCGTTAGAGACTTCACCGCGCTTATCAACCATCGCATGTGCAAAATCAGCCAAAGCGTCCAGCCGTATATCGCCGGTCGGCACACCTGCGCGTAGGGCGTTGCGCAGATCATTGGGCAGCTTACTTGCCTGAGCGCGCCAGCTGTGCGCCGACATGCAGAAATCACAGTTGTGATAGCGGCTGACAGTCATCAAAACGACCAACCGTTCCATAGGCGCAAGACTTGTCGTTTCAAACGCGGCGTCCACCAACCGATATGTTTCTAGCAGGACTGGCGCTTCGGCCTGTTTGGCATACATGGTGGGAATGAAGCCCAGGCGTTTTTGTGTTTGCTCAAGGATCATGCGCGCCTTTTGTGGCGCTGTCTCCGGAGTATGTAGGGGAAAGTTAGGCAATTTTGGCCTCCTCTGGCATTGGTTTTGCAGTGTCTTTTCGCACCTGCATCGCGGACACCTGCTTTCCTCACGTATGATCAAACTGGCCCGGTCACGGTTCGCGTATGCTTGACAAATGGGTGACATTTTTGGACATTCAATCGTCAAAAATGCGGGTCAGATGTGCAAAAATATTCACGCATGCAGAGGAGATAAAAGTGATGAAGCCCGGTGATCTCTTGATACTTGAAGAACTGGCGCGCCAAGGGACGTTCTCGGGCACGGCGCAGGCACTCGAGGTATCCCACACCACGGTGGCGCGCAAAGTACGCGAGATGGAGACACATTTTGGTACGCGATTAATTGAACGTGTGGCGGATCGGGTCGTTATGACAATTGAAGGTGAAGCAGCCGTAGCTTCCGCAATTGCTATCCGAGAAGAGCTGCGCAACCTTGATCGCCGGATCGAAGGGCGTGATGCGGCGCTGTTTGGTCATATCACTCTGACAACCGTAGACATTCTTGCCGTTCATTACATGGATAAACTGACAAGTTTTAATGAGCAGCACCCTGAAATCGACCTGACTGTGAAT
Organism: uncultured Shimia sp.; assembly: GCF_913054185.1. GTDB lineage: Bacteria > Pseudomonadota > Alphaproteobacteria > Rhodobacterales > Rhodobacteraceae > Shimia. The sequence goes on along the minus strand of NZ_CAJXIV010000108.1, from coordinate 604 downwards.
GCTGAAACGGCGGTTCGCAGCCTGTCACGTCGTGAGGCCGAAGTCGCACTTCGACTAACCAACGAGCCCGAGCCTTACCTATTTGGAAACTGCATCGGCAAGTTTGATTTTTGCCATTACACCGCCAGTAGCAATACATCCTCTGCCTCGGATCGGAGCATTTCATGGCTAGAGTACTCGGGTCAGAATTGCGCAAATCGAGCGTCTGACTGGATGAAAATGCGGCTTCCGGGCATTGAGCCAAGTGCCTACTTTAGCAGCCCCTTGATCATGATGCATGCCATCATCGCGGGCTTGGGCGACGGGTTGTTGCCCAGGCAGGTCGCCGAAGGCAATGCCGCGTTAACGGCAATTGACAAAGAGATTGCCTTTTCGCTGGATGTCTGGCTGCTTGCGCCAAAAGAGTTGCGCCAAACAGCTCGGGTGCGCGCCTTGTTCTCCGGTCTGAGTTCTTAGCAGTAAGTCCCAGGACACTCCGTCACATCCGACTACCTTGAACTTCTGATCTTGTGGCACTGGAAGCACAAGTTTGGATGTATCGCGCAACTGCATTGTGTCAACTCGGAATGACCGGATTGGGGAAATAATCAAACTTTGCAAAGTC
>NZ_CAJXIV010000107.1 GCF_913054185.1 uncultured Shimia sp. | reverse complement strand
TGGCGGACGGGCGTGAGTATGTGCGGGCGGCGATGAACGCGGGCATGGATGTCGATAAGTTTGCCGGACGCCTGAGCTTCTTCTTTGCAATTGGCATGAACTTCTTCATGGAGTCCGCCAAACTGCGTGCGGCGCGGTTCCTGTGGCACAAGGTCATGACCGAGTTTGGTGCCAAAAACGAGCGCTCCAAAATGCTGCGCACACACTGTCAGACCTCTGGTGTGAGCTTGCAGGAGCAGGACCCATATAACAACGTGATCCGGACAGCCTATGAGGCGATGTCGGCGGTGCTGGGCGGCACGCAGTCGCTGCACACCAACGCGTTGGACGAGGCGATTGCGTTGCCAACCGACTTCTCGGCGCGGATTGCACGCAACACGCAGCTGATCTTGCAGGAAGAGACCGGCGTGACCAATGTGGTCGACCCACTTGCGGGCTCTTACTATGTGGAAAGCCTGACCGATGACCTGATCCAGAAAGCCTGGGCCTTGATGGAAGAGGTTGAGGAGATGGGTGGTATGACCAAGGCGGTGGCCTCCGGCATGCCGAAGTTACGCATTGAAGAAAGTGCGGCGACCCGTCAGGCGATGATCGACAAAGGGGACGAAGTCATTGTCGGCGTGAACAAATACCGCAAGGACAACGAAGACCCAATCGACATTCTGGATGTGGACAACGTGGCGGTGCGCGAAAGCCAGGTGGCGCGCCTTGCGCAAATCCGGGCAGATCGAGACAGTGCGGCCTGTGAGGCGGCGCTGGCCAACCTCACCAAAGTGGCAAGCGAAGGTGGCAACCTGTTGGCGGCGGCTGTGGAAGCGGCGCGGGCACGGGCCACGGTAGGAGAAATCAGCATGGCGATGGAGAAGGAATTTGGCCGTCATCGGGCCGAGGTGAAGACATTAGCAGGCGTTTATGGCGCGGCGTATGAAGGCGACGAGGGATTTGCGGCGATCCAAAAATCGATTGAGGAGTTTGCCGAGGAGGAAGGCCGTCGCCCGCGTTTGCTGGTGGTAAAAATGGGCCAGGACGGACACGACCGTGGTGCGAAGGTGATTGCCACAGCCTTTGCCGACATTGGGTTTGACGTGGACGTTGGCCCGCTGTTCCAAACACCGGAAGAGGCGGCCCAGGATGCGGTGGACAATGATGTGCATGTGGTGGGGATTTCCTCACAGGCGGCCGGTCATAAGACATTGGCGCCACAGTTGATCGACGCGCTGAAGGACAAAGACGCCGAGGACATTCTGGTGATCTGTGGCGGGGTGATCCCGCAGCAGGATTATGAATTTCTGCAAAACGCCGGCGTGAAGGCGATCTTTGGGCCTGGCACCAATATTCCGGACGCGGCGCAGAACATTCTGCAGCTGATCCGCGAAGCGCGCACGTAGATACCGGGGGCTGTCTGCCCCCAAACCCCCGAAGGTATTTGGGGAAAGAGAAAGCGGGGCGTTGCGGGGAAATCTGCGGCGCCCTTTTTTGTGTGTCAGTGGCGTTGGATTTTCAAGCAGGCCCGCATGCCGCCGGTGCCGGCTTCAAAATAGAGTGAACCGCCGTGTTGCTCGGCCACGGTGGCGACAATGGTCAGGCCGAGACCGTAGCCCTCGATGGCCTGCGTGTTGTCGCCACGGGTGAACGGGGCCACAGCGGCTTCGATTTCGGCGGCGGTCATGCCGGAGCCTTCGTCCTCAACCGTGATTGTGGCGTGATCGGCGCTGGCGACCAGCTCTACCTTGGCTTTGCGCCCGTATTTGAGGGCGTTCTCGATCAGGTTGGAAATGGCGCGTTTGAGCGAGATCGGGCGGGCGGACACCAGAATGCGCTGCTCAGTGGGCAGGGTGCCGCGGCCGGCATTGGACATAAACACGGAGCCGCCGCCCTGAAACGACGGGATTTTCAAGGCGGCCAGAGTGACGGGCTGGCCGGTGTCTTGGTAGTCATCCACCAGAGCTTCAACCAAGGATGTTAGGGATAACTCGCGAGGGGTCTCCTCGTTGAGTTCGGCGCGGGTGTAGGTCAGCACGCTTTCAATCATCCCAGTCATGCTGTCGATGTCGGCCTCAAATTTCTCGCGCAGGTCAGCATCCTGTACCAGAGCGGCGCGCAGGCGCAGGCGGGTGGCTGGGGTGCCCAGATCGTGGCTGACGCCAGACAGCACTGTGGCGCGTTTGGCAATTTGGTCGCGTTCGCGCCCCAGATACTGGTTTACGGCCTGCACAATGTCGCGCAACTCTTCGGGGCCTTGCACCGGGTAGCGTTGCGGGCCGCCAAGGCGGCGGTGGTTGCGCAGTGTGCGGGCGAAGCGTTCAAAATGGGCAGAGGTGTCGCGCACAAGTGTGGTGAAGATGGTCATCGACACAATGGCCAACAGCACGGCCAATAGCCGGTAGTCGGTCGGCGCGACATTGCAGCCCCAGACCGCGCGCCCATCCACACGTTTCCAGTCTTGCGCCCCCATGCGCGCATACAAAATGGGCTCACTGCAATATGTGGCCAGAAGTTGGGTGACGCGGCCAAGCTTTTGCGCCGCAGATTGGCGTTCGTTGGAGACCAGTTCAGAGACGTTGTAACGCAGGCTGTCTGAGACAATTACCAGGGCGAGGGTTTCGCCTGACACGGGGTCATGACCTTGGCCCTTGAGGGAGACATGGGTCACAAAGGCCGGTTTAGGCACGCCTGGGAGTTGCAAGAATTCCCTCTGGCTGACCAAATCCTGATTGGTTTGGCTTAAGGTTTGAATGTCGACATTGACCGGTGGGTCAGCGCGGGTGCGCAGGCTGTCATAAAGCGAGACGCCGGTGACGTAACTGCGAGTCAGGTGGTCGCGCCATCCGTTGCTGGAGGCAGACCAAAGCCATGCTGTGCCGTAAGCTGTGGCAAAGCAGGCAAACACCAGAAACAGACCCAGAGATTGCAGGCGGAAGCCTTGCGACTTTGAGGTCATTGATCGTCCTCAACCGCAACATCCACGGCAAAGACATAGCCCACACCACGCTGGGTGCGCAGCAACTCCGGGATTTTGGGATCTGCTTCGATTTTGCCGCGCAACCGCCCCACCAAAACGTCAATGGCGCGGCCTGGGTTGCCGGATCCGACGTCTTGACCGTCGCCGGTCACGTCCAGTGCGGTGTTGATCTCTTCACGGGTCAGGGGGATGTGGGGATTGCCAAGGAAGACCTTGAGCAGGGCGGTTTCTTTGCGCGACAGGCTGACTTGGTAGCCTTGCGGCGAAGTAACTTCGTCGCGTTTGGCGTCATAACACCAGCCGCCAAAGCGGAAGGTGGAAATGCTGCGGCGGTAGGTCAAAGAACTGCTGCGTTTGGCGCGGTGTAAGACGGCTTTCACCCGCGCGAGCAGCAAATTGGGATTAAACGGCTTGGCGATATAGTCATCCGCACCCACTTCATAGCCGGCCATGCGGTGGTGATCCGCCGACAGGGCAGAGACCAGAATGACAGGCACATCCTGCTCGTGGCGCAGGCGTTTGCAAATGTCGACGCCATATTCATCGCCCAACATCACATCCAGCAAGATCAGATCGACACGGCCACTGCCCAGTTGGTCACGAATGGTGCTCTCGCTGTCGCAGGGCAAGGCGATAAAACCGTTTTGACGCAGAAATTGCGTCAGCATGCCGCGCGTTTCCGCATCGTCATCAACCACCAACAAACGTGGAATTGTCATCTCTGCCTCCCTTTGGTCGCCTGCCGTTCCCCCACGACAGGCTGACTTGTTGCTTGCTTTGTAACACCGTGCAACAAAATCAAGGCCTAGGTAACAGCGTGTAACAGAACGCCTAATTTTGTGACATGGCAAAGGCCAAACTCGGATTTGGAGGATTGTGACACCCCGCCGCGGTTTGGCAGGAATGAGGCAGCGCTGCTCAGATGGGCAGCGAATTTGGGAGGAAATAATGAAAAAATCCGTATTCGCGGCCGCCGTGGTCGCGTCGCTTGTTGCATCCAACGCAGTGAAAGCTGAACCACAGGCAGAAGTTCTGCACTGGTGGACATCTGGTGGTGAAGCCAAATCTGTGGCTGTGCTGCAAAAAGAATTTGCCGACAATGGCGGCACCTGGACCGACATGCCGGTGGCTGGCGGCGGCGGTGACGCTGCGATGACCGCGCTGCGGGCACGTGTACTGTCTGGCAACGCGCCAACAGCGGTTCAGCTGAAAGGCCCAGCGATTGCTGAATGGTATGAAGAGGGTGTTCTGGCCGACATTTCCGACGTTGCCGAAGCACAGGGTTGGGCTGATGTTCTGCCAGCTTCAATTGCCGGTCACATGAAATGTGAAGGCACGTGGTGTGCGGCGCCGGTGAACGTGCACCGGATTGACTGGATCTGGGCCAACGCCGACATCCTGAAAGCCAATGACATCGCCATGCCCAACACCTGGGCAGAATTCAACACCGCAGCGGACACGCTGATGGCGGCGGGCATCATTCCTCTGGCCCACGGTGGTCAGGCTTGGCAGGATGCCACAGTGTTTGAAGCTGTGGCTCTGGGCCTCGGTGGCGCCGACTTCTTCCAGAAAGCCTTCGTGGATCTGGATATGGACACGCTGAAGTCCGACCAAATGGTCGAAGTGTTTGATCAGATGCGCAAGCTGCGCGGCTATGTGGATGGCAACTTCTCCGGTCGTGATTGGAACCTGGCAACCGCGATGGTCATGAACGGCGAAGCGGCGTTCCAGATCATGGGTGACTGGGCCAAAGGTGAATTCCTGGCCGCGGGCAAAGTGCCGGGCGAAGACTTCCTCTGTGTGTCGACACCGGGCGATGGCTTCCTTTACAGCGTGGACAGCTTTGCCATGTTCAACGTGGACGGCGACGACAAGCAAAGCGGTCAGAAACTGCTGGCCGAGCTGATTGTTGGCAAAAGCTTCCAGAAAGTGTTCAACCTGAACAAAGGCTCGATCCCTGCGCGGACCGACGTTGCTCTGGATGAGTTTGACTCCTGCGCCCATACCTCGGCTGCGGATATGGCCTCCAGCAACAAAGAAGGCTCATTGCTGCCAAGCTATGCCCACGGCATGGCGCTGCGCGGTGCGCAGGCCGGTGCCATCACCGATGTTGTGACAGCCCACTTCAACTCGGACATGTCTTCGGCGGAAGCCGTTCAGATGCTGGCCGACGCGATCGCCAACTCGATGTAATCTCCCAGCCCCGTTCCGAAGGTTTCTTTCGGGGCGGGGCGCCTAAATAAAGGGTCGTTGTTATGACCGAATGGCTTGAACGCCACGTGCCAAAGATGGTGCTTGCACCTTCTTTTGTGGCCGTCCTCATCTTTGTCTATGGCTTTATCATTTGGACCGGCTGGGTGTCGCTCACCCGCTCCAAGTTGATGCCGAAATACGAAATCAAAGGCGTCATTCAGTATGAACGCCTGTTTGCCTCCCCACGCTGGGACACAGCGATGGACAACCTGTTCATCTTTGGCGGGCTGTTTATTGGGATATCCCTGATCCTCGGCCTGTTTCTGGCCATTCTTCTGGATCAGAAAATCCGTGCGGAGGGTGTGTTGCGCACCATCTACCTCTACCCGATGGCACTGTCGATGATTGTGACCGGGACCGCCTGGAAATGGATCATGAACCCGGGCCTTGGTATTGAGGCCACCGTTCGCAACTGGGGTTTTGAGAGTTTCACCTTCAACTGGATCACCGATCCCAAGATGGCAATTTACGCGGTTGTGATTGCCGCCGTTTGGCAGGCCAGTGGTTTTGTCATGGCGCTGTTTTTAGCTGGGTTGCGCTCTGTGGATGAGGAAATCATCAAGGCTGCGCAGGTTGATGGCATTCCCACCTGGCGGATCTATTCGGCGATTATCATTCCCTCGATGGCACCGATCTTCCTGTCCGCCTTCATCGTGCTGGCGCACCTTGCGATCAAGAGCTTTGACCTTGTGATCGCGCTGACCGGTGGTGGTCCTGGCTATGCCACGGATCTGCCGGCAACCTATATGTATGCCATGGCGTTTTCGCGCGGCGACATTGGGCAAGCGGCCAGCTCTGCCATGGTCATGATGGGTGTCGTGTTCACCATTGTCGTGCCTTACCTGTACTCTGAATTGAGGGCGAAACATGACTGATTTCACCCAATCCTACACCGCGCCGCGCCGCAGCTTTGGCCAGTTGGCCTTGCGTTGGCTGCTGTTTACCCTGCTTGGGCTGTTTGCGCTGTTCTATCTGATGCCGTTGTTTGTGATGGTCACAACATCGCTCAAAAGCCTTGAAGAAATCCGCACAGGCTCGCTTGTGGCCCTGCCGCGCGATGTGACTTTCGAGGCCTGGAGCACAGCATGGTCGGGCACCTGTACCGGCGTGAAATGTGAAGGCCTGCGGCCGTATTTCTGGAACTCGGTGCTTATGACCGTTCCGGCGGTGTTCCTTGCCACACTGCTTGGTGCTGTGAATGGCTATGTGATTGCGCAATGGCGCTTCAAAGGGGCCAACTTGATTTTCGCGATGATGTTGTTTGGCTGCTTCATCCCGTTTCAGGTGGTTCTGCTACCGATGGCACGCAGCCTGGGCATTCTGGGCCTGGCGGGCTCGATCCCCGGATTGATTTTTGTGCATGTGATCTACGGGATTGGCTTCACCACGCTGTTTTTCCGCAACTACTATGTCACGATCCCAGCTGAACTGACCAAAGCTGCAAAGGTGGACGGGGCCGGGTTTTTCCGGATCTTCTGGTCGATCTTTCTTCCGCTGTCGTTGCCCATCGTGGTGGTGACTGTGATCTGGCAGTTCACCAATATCTGGAACGACTTCCTCTTTGGGGTCAGCTTCAGCCAAGCGGGCACGCAGCCGGTGACCGTAGCCCTCAACAACATCGTCAACTCCACCACAGGGGTGAAGGAATACAACGTCGATATGGCCGCTGCCATCATCGCCGCCCTTCCCACGCTGCTTGTCTATGTGGTGGCAGGCAAATACTTCATCCGCGGCCTGACCGCAGGTTCCGTGAAAGGTTAACCCCATGGCACCCATTCTGGATATCAATAACCTCTACAAGAACTATGGTTCTGTCGAGATCCTCAAAGACATCAATGTGGCGATTGAGCCCGGTGACTTCCTTGTGCTGGTCGGCCCGTCGGGCTGCGGCAAGTCCACGCTTCTCAACTGTATTGCCGGGTTGGAACCGATCACCGGTGGCAAACTGTCGATTGGCGGCAAAGACATGACCCATGTCAGCCCGAAGGACCGCGACATCGCCATGGTGTTCCAATCCTACGCGCTTTACCCAACCATGTCGGTGGCCAAGAACATCACCTTTGGCATGAAAGTGCGTGGCGTGGATGCGGCGACGCAAGAGAGCAAGCTCAAAGAAGTGGCGAGCCAGTTGCAGATTGAGCAGCTGTTGCACCGCCGTCCGGGGCAGTTGTCCGGTGGTCAACGTCAACGTGTGGCGATGGGGCGGGCGCTGGTGCGTGATCCCAAACTGTTCCTGTTTGATGAGCCTCTCTCAAATCTCGATGCGAAGCTGCGCGTTGAAATGCGCTCTGAGATCAAGAAACTGCACCAAAACCTTGGCGCCACCATGGTTTATGTGACCCACGATCAGATCGAGGCGATGACCTTGGCGACCAAGATTGTGGTTCTGAAAGGTGGCGTGGTGCAGCAAATTGGCACGCCTGCGGAGATCTACAACCGTCCGGCCAACCTGTTTGTGGCCGACTTCATGGGCAGCCCGGCGATGAACCTGATCCCGGCCAAAGCCACGAAGAACGGCAGCGATACGCGGATTGAGATTGCGCGGGACGGTGCGGCGCCATTGGTGCTGACCGACACCCATGCAGAAAACCTGCCGCAGGATGTGATCCTTGGGCTGCGGCCTGAGGACATTGCTGAAGCCGGATTCCGGGCTGGTGAAGACGTGCAGGTGGCCGAGTGTCATATCGATATGGTGGAGCCTGCGGGGGCGGATACCTTTGTGGTGTCTGAATTGGGCGGCAAACAGGTCACGGCGCGTTTGCATGCGGAGACCGGTGCTGAGTCCGGCAAAGTGCTGCCATTGGCGTTTGATCTGAGCAAAGTGTCTTACTTTGCACCGGGCAGTGGTGAGCGGCTGAACTAAGCCGGTATCAATTGAAAACGAAAAAGCCCGCTTGGTTGAGCCAAGCGGGCTTTTTGTTTGCGACAGTGTTGGCTTACGCGCTCAGGCGCTCATCATCTTCGAACGCGTCAGATACCTCAGGTTGTTCCGCGCCATCCATGTCAAAACGGGCCACGATGCCGGACAAGCTTTGCGCCTCGGCCAGCAACATCTGACTTGAGGCGGCGGCTTCTTCAGCCATGGCGGTGTTTTGCTGTGTCACAGAGTCCAACTCGCGCATTGAGGTGTTGATGCTCTCCAGACCTGCGGACTGGGTGCGCACGCCATCGGAAATTTCGGTCACCAGATCGGACACAGATGTGACCTGAGTGATGATATTGGACAAGGCTTCACCCGCACGTCCCACCATTTCGACCCCGTTGGAGACATGGTCTTCGCTGGCGCTGGTGAGTTTCTGAATTTGTCCGGCGGCGGTTGAGGCCCGCAGCGCCAAGGCACGGACTTCGGAGGCCACGACGGCAAACCCGCTGCCAGCGCTGCCTGCGCGGGCGGCTTCGACACCGGCGTTAAGCGCAAGCAGGTTGGTCTGGAAGGCGATGTCGTCGATCACACCGATGATTTGGGTGATTTCGCTGGAGGCTGTTTGGATTTGATCCATGGCTTCGACAGCAGAGGATACCACATCACGGCTGTTTTCCGCTTCGCCCCGGGCGGTTTGCATGACGCCGTCAACCCGTGTGGCGCGATCTGCGGTGGCTTTCACGCCATCAGACAAGGCATTCACGGCGTTGGCGGTGTCCTCAAGTGTGGCGGCGGCGCTTTCAGTGCGCTTCTCCATCACGGTTGCGGAGGACTTCTGCTCGTCGGAGTATTGGCCAACGTGCTGGGAGGCTTCGACAATGTCGGACATCAAGTCGCGCAAGTTGGCCAGACTGCGGTTGAAATTCTCTCGCAGGATTTCATAGTCGGCTACAAATGGCGTGTCGATGTCACAGGCCAGATTGCCGCGCTCTAGCTCAGACAAGGCTTCGCTCATGGTTTCCACAACATCGGCAGTTTTGCGGGCGGATTCAGCTTCGCGCTCTGAGGCTTCATCAGCGCGTTTGAGCTTGTCGCGGAAGTCGCCCATGGTGCGGGCCAAATCGCCAAGTTCGTCGCCACGATCCTGGCCAGAGATGTCGATGTCATACTCGCCTTCCGCCAAGGCGTCTGTCACGCCACGCAGGGCTTGAATGGGCTTGGTAACACGGCTGGCGGCAATCCAAGAGACGATGATGGCGATGACCACAGAGGCCGCGATCATAGCGATGGCAATCATGCGGATTTGTTGCACAGCTGCGAAGGCGGCGTCGTGGTCGGTTTCCATCACCAGAGACCAGTTGAAGCCGGGCACTTGCATAGGTTTGACCAAGCCGATCACGTCAATGTTGGCAACGGATTCCACCGATTCAAAAAACGCATCTTCGTGGGCTTGGGCTGCTGCGATATGCGGCGCTTGTGGCAGTACGGTGGTGACTTCAAACTGACCTTCGATCAGAGATGGGCTGCGTGCGGTTCCGTCTGCGCCAACCAAGAAAAGGTTCTGATGGCCGCTGTTGTCAAGATTGGTGGACAGGGCGGTCGCGATGCGGTCGCTGGAGAGTTGAACCGCCAGCACACCTGCGATGGTTTTCTTCTTGCTCAGGATCGGGATTGCGAGAAAGGCGCCAGCGCCGCCGCCGGTGATCTCATAGGCGGCAAAATCAGAGGTGCTGATCTCACCCGGCTTTGAATTGATCGCAGCTTTGAACACTTGTCCCAAACCGGAGGCCGCGTAGTCGCCTTTGGAGAAATCTTGCGCGAAGTCATCTTGCTTCATCACCGTGTAAAGCAGGCGGCCTTCGGTGTTAAACAGGTAGATGTCCTCATAGCCGTTGAGATTCAGAGAACGCAGGAACGTTGGATGATAGCTGTTGTGGGATTGGCTGTAATATTGCCCATCTCCCGGATCGACCAGCTTGGCGCGCTCCCCAACTGGATTGGGGTTATTGGTGATATAGGTGTCGGTGAGATATTTGAGAGGGTCGTCGGCCTCGATCATGCCAATCACGCGGTCAAAATTGCTGATCGCGCGGAAGGTTGTGGGCTGATCGGCATTCATCACCAGATCGCGCCGCACCGCATCAATCAAAGCCGCAATGGCCTGTTTGCCGGCGTTGGCGGTGGTTTCATGGGAGGCGTAGACATTCTGGCGAATGTTTTGCTCTGCCATACGATAAACAAGGAAGGACACAGTAACCAGAAACGTGGCTGTCAATGCCACCATCACAAGGGGCAGCTTTAAAGAAAGCGACAGCTTTTTGGCTCTGAACATTTTTTGCTCCTCACAAAATGTCTCATCGCCCGAGAAATTACGGGGTCTCCCATCGGTACCCAGAAAAACCCTTCGAAGTGTTTAAGAGTAAATTTGAGCTGGAAAATAACGGCGATGACGTCCGTGCGGAGCTGATGTTGTGAAGAATAGATGCGATGTTAAGTTGTTGAAAGAGAACGGAACTTGATTTCTTCCAACTAAGGAATGCGCACACGCTCAACGAATTTTTTGAGGGCAAAGCGCGAACGAATGGCACGGATCCCTGGCACACGCATGAGCTTGGATTGTAGAAAACTCTCAAATTCTTCAAGGCTTTCCACCCAAATCTCCAGTTGAAAGTCCATCGCGCCGGTCATCAATGTGCCGGTGACAACTTCGTCAAATCGGGCCACTTCTTTCTGAAAATTTGAAATAGCGTCTGCATCTTGACGCTCCAGCTCGACATTCACGTAAGCCGTGATGCCAAAACCGGCGGTCATGCGGTCGATGCGCAGGGTGTAGCCGGCGATCAACCCACTGTCTTGCAGCTGTTTCAGGCGGCGTTTGCAGGGAGTTGCCGAAAGGCCTACACGGTCTGCGATCTGCACCACAGACATGCGGCCGTCTTCACACAGCGCGCGGATGATTTTGCGGTCAATTTCATCTATAGTGATTTTCGCCACAGTATTCTCCTGAACCGGCCGTATCGGCTAACATTTTGCAAATACGATAGGAGAACGCCGTTTTTCAACCCGGATTGTTGGCTAAACTAGCAGGGTTGAATAATTCTCGCTGGCAGGCGGGGGTGTCGGTTGTGTTGTCCGTCCCTGATCCCCCTGCGTGGGACAACGTGACGGATCAATCGTGACTCCCGGTGTCAGCCCCACTTTAGAAAGGTGACGCATGGGCTCTGATACCGCTCCGCTCTCCCTCAATGTCCCGGAACCGGGATGCCGTCCCGGTGACACGCCGGACTTCTCCGATTTTGAAATTCCCCGTGCTGGCGACGTTGGCCGTCCGGACGTGGATACCGACCCGGATGCCATTCGAGACATGGCGTTTTCGATTGTGCGTGTGCTCAACAAAGAAGGCGAGGCGGTGGGCGATTGGGCCGGTGCGCTGAGCGTGGATGAGTTGCGCGAAGGGCTGCGTCATATGATGACCCTGCGGACCTTTGATGCGCGCATGCAGATTGCGCAGCGGCAGGGCAAGACAAGCTTTTACATGCAGCATTTGGGCGAAGAGGCGGTGTCCTGCGCCTTTGCCCGCGCATTGCAGCCGGGGGATATGAATTTCCCAACTTACCGTCAGGCCGGGCTGTTGATTGCGTCAGATTATCCGATGCTGACAATGATGAACCAGATTTACTCCAACGCCGACGATCCATTGGCTGGGCGTCAGTTGCCCATCATGTATTCATCCAAGGAACACGGGTTCTTTTCGATCTCAGGCAACCTGGGCACGCAGTTTGTACAATCGGTGGGCTGGGCGATGGCCTCGGCCATTTCCGGTGACACCAAGATTTCGACCGGCTGGATCGGTGATGGCTCGACAGCGGAGAATGATTTCCACGCGGCGATGGTGTTTGCTTCCACCTATAAGGCACCGGTGGTGCTCAATATTGTGAACAACCAATGGGCCATTTCCACTTTCCAAGGCATTGCACGCGGCGGTGTTGGCACGTTTGCAGCGCGTGGGCATGGGTTTGGCATTGCTTCGCTGCGTGTGGATGGGAATGACTATCTGGCAGTGCATGCGGTTGCGAAATGGGCGGCAGAGCGTGCGCGCTTGGGACATGGACCAACGTTGATTGAGCATGTGACCTATCGGGCGGGCGGGCACTCGACGTCTGATGATCCGGCCGCGTACCGCTCGAAACAGGAGGCCGCGGCGTGGCCGTTGGGTGACCCAATTGAACGGCTCAAGCAGCACCTGATCAAGATTGGTGAGTGGAGTGAAGACCGCCACGCGCAGGCAGAGGCAGAAATCCTCGAAACGGTGATTTCAGTCCAGAAAGAGGCGGAAGCGGTGGGCACCCTAACGGGCGGCAAGGCGCCGAGCCCGCGCGATATGTTTGAAGGGGTGTATGAAACCATGCCAGCTCACCTAATCCGCCAACGTCAAGAAGCGGGGTTCTGATCATGGCACAGATGACAATGATTGAGGCCATCCGCGAAGCCCACGATGTGGCCATGGCGGCGGATGACAAGGTGGTGGTGTTTGGCGAAGACGTTGGCTTCTTTGGCGGCGTGTTCCGCTGTACCGCTGGCCTACAAGAGAAATACGGCAAGTCCCGCTGTTTTGACGCGCCGATCAATGAGAGCGGCATTGTGGGCACGGCAATCGGTATGGCGGCTTATGGGCTGAAGCCGGTGATTGAGATCCAATTCGCCGACTATGTGTATCCGGCCTATGACCAGATCGTGTCTGAGGCGGCGCGGTTGCGGCATCGCTCGCATGGCGACTTCACCTGTCCTTTGGTGATCCGCATGCCCACCGGCGGTGGCATCTTTGGCGGACAGACGCACAGCCAGAGCCCGGAAGCGATTTTCACCCATGTGTCCGGTTTGAAAGTGGTGATCCCGTCTAACCCGCGCGATGCCAAAGGTCTGTTGCTGGCGGCGATTGCGGACCCTGATCCGGTGATCTTTCTGGAACCTAAGCGGCTGTATAATGGTCCGTTTGATGGGCACCACGACAAACCCATCGAGAGCTGGAAGAAGCACCCGCAGGGGGATGTGCCGGAAGGCAATCAGATCATTCCATTGGGTAAGGCGCATATTCAGCGCGAAGGTGCAGATGTGACGGTTCTGGCGTATGGTACAATGGTGTACGTGGCCGAGGCGGCTGTGGCAGAGACCGGTGTGGATGCCGAAGTCATCGATTTGCGCACGCTGATGCCGTTGGATTTGGACACCATTGTTGAAAGCGTGAAAAAGACCGGACGGTGTGTGGTTGTGCATGAGGCGACACGCACCTCGGGCTTTGGTGGCGAGCTGATGAGCCTCGTGCAGGAAGCCTGTTTCTATCATCTTGAAGCGCCAATGATCCGTGTGACCGGATGGGATACGCCGTATCCACACGCGCAGGAGTGGGAGTATTTCCCTGGGCCTGGTCGTGTTGGTGAAGCTTTGCGCAAAGTCATGGAGGACTGATCCCATGGGAGTATTTGCAAT
>NZ_CAJXIV010000106.1 GCF_913054185.1 uncultured Shimia sp. | reverse complement strand
GAGGTGATCCCCTTCTTCGCAATGATGAGCTTCAGCTTTGTCATGGTGTGGAAAGGCAAACGTGACCACCCGAACAAAGCAGCACTGCTTTGGGCATTGGGTGCAGCCACCGTGGCCTTCTTTGGGGCGGGTGTCTGGGGCTTCCTGCACACGCTGCACGGTGTGAACTACTACACCCACGGCACACAGATCACCGCGGCCCACGGTCACTTGGCCTTCTATGGTGCCTATGTAGCTGTGAACCTGGCCATCTTCACCTACGCCTTCCCGATCCTGACCAACCGGGACCCCTACAATCAGGTGCTCAATATGGTGAGCTTCTGGCTGATGACCGGTGGGATGGCGTTCATGACCTTTGTCCTGACCTTTGCAGGCACCGTGCAAACCCACATGCAGCGGGTTCTGGGTGAAAACTTCATGGACATCCAAGAAGGTCTCAATCTGTTCTACCTGATGCGCTGGGGCTCCGGTCTCTGTGTTGTGGTGGGCGCTATCCTGTTCATCTATGCGCAGCTGGCCCCCCGCAAAGAAATCATCGCGTCCGGTACAACTGAAAGCGAAGGAGCCTGAGTATGGCTGCTGTTAAAAAAACCACGGAGGGGGCGAAAGCCCCCTTCTACTCACCCGTCTCTGATGAATGTGATGTCTTTGAAGCTGCTGAACGCCACGGGCTGCCACTGCTTCTGAAGGGGCCTACCGGCTGCGGTAAGACACGCTTTGTCGCCCATATGGCGGCCAAACTTGGCCGCCCACTTTATACCATTGCTTGCCACGACGACCTTTCTGCCGCTGACCTTGTGGGTCGCTACCTGCTGAAAGGCGGAGAAACCATTTGGGTGGATGGTCCTTTGACGCGCGCTGTGCGCGAAGGGGCGATCTGTTACCTGGATGAGGTTGTCGAAGCCCGCAAAGACGTGACTGTTGTGTTGCACCCGCTCACAGATGATCGTCGCATCCTGCCGCTGGACAAAACCGGCGAAGAAATCGAAGCCGCTCCGGGTTTTATGCTCGTGGCCAGCTACAACCCCGGCTATCAGAACATCCTGAAGACTCTGAAGCCGTCCACCCGTCAGCGTTTCTTGTCGATTGATTTTGATTTCCCAGCCCAAGATCGGGAAATTGACATTGTTGAGCACGAAACCGGGTTGGATAAAGATCGCGTCACCGCACTTGTCCGATTGGCCAATAAGCTGCGCGGTCTGAAGGGTCAGGATCTGGAAGAAGGCGTTTCTACCCGCCTGGTGATCTATTGTGCGACGTTGATTGCCGACGGCATGTCCGTTGAGCGCGCCATCCGCACCGCCATGATCGAGCCACTGACAGACGACGAAGACGTCAAACGTGGCCTGATGGATCTGGTCACTGCGATATACGGTTAAGCGTCCCTCTAGTTGCTTAACCGCCCTCGGCAGCGACCGGCCACCCAGAACGGTCGGTCGCTGTTTTTCTTTCCTGGACGTTACCTAATCACCCGAGGTGCCCCATGTCCGAACATGAATTCGATATTTTTGAGCCAGAAGAGACCGTTGGCAAGCTGTGGCATACCTTTGCCAGCCGACTGGACGCCCGCGACACCCATGAGGATGCCGCCGTGGCGCTGGAAGATGTTTCCGGCCGACTTGGTGTCTTTTTCCGTGGGCTTGGCGGCTCACATGGCGCTGAGATCAAACCCGCTACTTTGAAAGTGTCCAACCACCGCCTGTCATGGCGCCGCACGTTGGGCACGTGGCGTGAGCGCGAAGCCCGCCCAAGTTTTGATGGTGAGGCGTTGCGCCTTCCAGAGCACATCGCTGAATTCCCAGCCCGCGAAGCCAATGCGGCGCTGTATTTTTGGCTGGTGGCCTCGGTTGCCCACGCCCCTGAGCCTGTGAAAGAGGACGACCCGCTGCGCGCGGATCTTCGGGCACTGCAAGCCTCCATCGCCATGACGCAGGAGACACTGAAAGATTGCCCCGGCCTGCGCGGGTTTTATGAAACTCTTGTTGGCGCCTGCCGGTCACAACGGCCAACAACACAGCTCCCCAGATACGAAAAGGCCCTCGAAGCGGCGATCGATCATCTTTTGGGGGGACCGGAGCCAACAAACAGTCTGGCCGCCGAGTTCATAATGCTGATCCGCCAACCTGCAGCGTCGCTGGATACAATCACGGCGCCCCATGGATACCGTCCTTTTCAATCGATTCCAATGTGGCCGGATTTGCGACCAATGACAGAACGTGCAGCCGTGGACCGTCTGCCGGAAAGCGAAGAACAGGGCGAAGGTTCCGGCGAAGATTCTGAAGGCACCAAAGCGGCTCGCCGATCCGAAAGTGACCTTGCTGAACGGCGTGACAGCCTGATCCTGCACAAGTTTGAAGCCATCTTTAGCTGGGTTGAGAGCCTCAACATGAACCGGCGGGTTGAGGATGATGACGAAGACAATGCCCGTCGTGCGGCAGATGACCAGGATGAACTGGCACTGGGTCAGATTTCCAAAAAGACAGCCACACGCTTGAAGTTCCACCTCGATTTGTCGCCTGAGGATGCCGATCGGGAGCAGTTGTCCGGCAAACACATGTATCCGGAGTGGGATCACCGTAAGGGGGCCTACATCCCCAACCATGCGCGGGTATTGTCGAGTATTGCGGACGAAGTGGAAGCGTTGGAGCACGATTCGGCAGCAGAGCGGCGTATCCGTGCGGTGAAACGTCAGTTTGAAGCGCTGCGTCCAAAACGGGTGATCCTGCCACGTCAGCTTGATGGGGATGAATTGGACCTTGAGGCCGCAATTGCTGCCCAAGTAGAGTTGCGCGCCACGGGTCGGTCCAGTGACCGCGTGTATCGCGCCGCCAAAGTTATGGACCGTGATCTGGCAATTTCCGTGCTGATGGACATTTCCCGCTCCACTGAATCGGCCATCGGGGACCGTTCAGTGATCGAGGTGGAACGCGAAGCGTTGACCGCTTTGGCCTGGGGACTCAATGCCTGTGGTGACGACTTTGCCATCAACTGCTTTTCATCGCTCAAACGCGACCGGGTCTATGTGCAAACATGCAAAGAGTTTGATGAAACCATGAGCGCCAAAGTCGAAGCGCGGATTGGCGGGTTGAACCCTGCGTTTTATACCCGCCTCGGCGCGGCAGTGCGCCATGCGGCGGCTGGACTGGACGACCGGCCCAATTCCCGCCGCCTGCTGCTGGTGATCACCGATGGCAAACCCAATGATCTGGACCACTACGAAGGTCGTCACGGCATTGAGGACAGCCGTATGGCGGTGCGCGAGGCGCGCCGTCGTGGGCATGCAGTACATGGGGTTGTGGTCGATCAAAAAGGCCAGGGCTGGGTACAGCGAATTTTTGGCACGGACGGCTTCTCTGTGGTGCCGGACCCAACCCGCCTGACTGCAGCTTTGCCTGAAATCTATCGCCAGATCACAGGCGGCGCATGAGCGATCAGACCTCTGTGCTGGACGAGCTGCCTGGTGACTTGATGATCTGGGTGCTGATTGTGTCCGAACTTCTGGTGTTTGGCGCAGGGTTGTTGGCGTTTCTCGGCATGCGGGCGATGGATCCGGTTGGCTTTGCCGCTGATCAGGCGCAGCTCAACCGCGTGGCGGGGGCCGCCAATACAATCGTGCTGGTGACCAGCGGATACTGCGCGGCGAGGGCGGTGCATTCCGCCCGTCATATGAAAGCCTGGCTCACCAGGGCCATTGTCTTCGGGGTGGTATTTCTGGTCGTGAAGTGGCTCGAATACGCCGAAAAAACCCGTTTGGGCATTGGTATTGAGACCAGCGACTTCTTCACCTTTTACTACTTGCTCACAGGGTTTCACGCGCTGCATGTGGTGGCCGGTTTGGTGATCTTTGGCTTGCTGATGCGTTGGCACACGCCCCGCAATCTGGAGGCTGGCACCGCCTTTTGGCATATGGTCGACCTGATCTGGATCCTGCTCTTTCCCATCATCTATCTGGTGCACTGATGATCACAGTTCTGACCCGCGCCTGGCTGCTTTTGATTGCCTTTTCTTTTGCGACAACCGTGTTTGCCGGTGTGTTGCCGGAGGCTGGACCAATCTTTGTCGCCGCAGTGCTGGCCTTGGCTGGCGTCAAGTCACGTTTGATCCTGTCCGACTATCTTGGTCTGCGAAATGCGCCCACGTTTCAGCGCGGATTCACCCTGATCCTTGTCGGGTTCCTCAGCCTGGCAATGCTGCTGTACGCACTGCCCTCTGCAATGTGACCCCGCTTGATCATGGTCAAACCAAATTGGCACACGACTCGCTATTGTGGCCGCAGAACACAACAGGAGTCTTCTCATGAACAGGTTCCCTCTGGCCATTTTGGCTGGGGTTTTGGCCTCACCCGCCTTCGCCCACCACGATCACACCCCTCTGCGTGAGGCCGTCATCGACGGCCACTCCCATGCGGTTGGCGGCGCCACACTTTGGCTGGCAGGCGCCGTAATCGCCATGGTCCTCGCCCTCTATGCCGTGCAACGATCGGTCTTCCGCAAGAAATGAACACCATGACGCAACATAGAGACGGCAGATGGCCCCTTTGGGCGGTATCCTTGGTGATGTACCCGTTTGCCGCGGGGGCCGCCTATGTGAACCTGTTCTTCCTGTTTCTTTTGTTGCAGGCAATTGGCTTTGAGGTGATCTCCACCAAACAAGCGATCCTTGGCGGCATTGTACTGGGCATCCCGTTTGCCTGGATATCCGGCCGATGGATTCGCGGGCTGATTGATGAAGCCGAAGACGCTGCTGACAAAGACGCAGAAACCCGACACTGACGTGGCCACCTAGGCTGACCCATTCAGCCGCCCCTCCCTCCCCCGGATTGGTCACGATCCAGCAGACACCAGACCCACCCTCGGGTTTGGTGTTTTGCGTTTTGGAGACCTGTTTCCTCCCCCCAAATAGCTGCATATCACAAACATCATTTCCCCATATTTTTAAGGCTTTAGCCGAGAAAATTGCCCTGTCTTGACCGTTGTTAAGTGGCTGTAGTCCAAGCCATGTCACAACGAGGACAGGTTCACCCGGCAAGGGTATTCGCGTCCTCTTGTCCCTGTTATTGAATTCGGCCTCAGTGAATGTGTTGCCTCTGATCTTGGGTGAGGCCAGAGGCGGCAAGCATCACGCCCGGGCGTGTTTCGCCCACAGGCCAACCGCCTTGGTGTATGGACTTTTCATGCATGTCGGGGCCGAACGCTGTCTCTTGACCGGGCAGCAGGCGGTTGGTCTTCTTATCCCCTTCTCCAAAGCACTTTTGCGCCGCAACAAAAAGCGACACGCTTGACAAAGGTCATGCGAAAGCGCGGTGCAATACGGTTCAATAAGCCAACCCAGAATCTACCGGAGGATGTCCGATGGACTACCAGGCATATTTCACAACGCGTCTTGATGCCTTGCGTGACGACGGAAACTATCGCGTCTTTGCGGACCTTGCGCGCAAACGGGGCAACTTCCCGCGCGCCAACCACACTGGCGAAGACAGCAGTGGTGAAGTGACAATCTGGTGTTCAAACGACTACCTTGGCATGGGGCAAAACCCAGACGTTTTGACCGCCATGCACACCGCATTGGACACGGTTGGCGCGGGCGCAGGTGGCACGCGCAATATCTCCGGCACCACGCATGAACATGTGCTCTTGGAAGCGGAGCTGGCTGACTTGCACGGGAAAGAATCTGCTCTGCTCTTCACCTCCGGATACGTCTCTAACTGGGCGGCTTTGGGCACTTTGGCGAGCCAAATTCCCGGCTGCATCGTGTTCTCCGATGCCCTCAACCACGCGTCTATGATTGAGGGCATTCGCCATTCCAAGGCAGCGCGTGTGATCTGGAAACACAACGACCTGGAGGATCTTGAGGCCAAACTTGCGGCAGCAGATCCAAACGCACCCAAGCTCATTGCGTTTGAGAGTGTTTACTCCATGGACGGCGACATCGCCCCGATCAAAGAGATTTGTGATCTGGCCAATAAATACGGCGCCATGACTTATCTCGACGAAGTGCATGCGGTTGGCCTTTATGGGGCCCGTGGCGGCGGGATTGCCGAGCGCGAAGGGCTGATGGACCGGTTGACCGTGATTGAGGGCACATTGGGCAAAGCTTATGGCGTTGTTGGCGGCTATATCGCGGCCAGTGCCGAGCTTTGTGACTTTGTGCGCAGCTTTGCCAGCGGGTTTATTTTCACCACGGCCCTGCCACCAGCTGTCGCAGCAGGGGCACGTGCGTCGGTGCAGCATTTGAAACAGTCCAATGTCGAGCGCGACAGTCAGAAAGAGCGTGTTGCCAAAGTGCGCACAGGACTGGATGCCATGGGCATTCCGCACATTCCAAACCCATCGCACATCATTCCGGTGATGGTGGGGGATCCGGTGAAATGCAAGTTTATCTCCGACACGTTGATGCGGGATTATGGCGTCTACATTCAGCCAATCAATTACCCAACTGTGCCCAAAGGCACAGAACGGTTGCGCATCACACCATCGCCCGTGCACACCGATGCGGACATCGACCACCTGCTGCAGGCGCTTGAAGCGTTGTGGAGCCAGTGTGAAGTCGCGCGCGTGCCAATGGCGGCGCAATAGAGACTAATAAGGGAAAACGGGATGCGTATTGGCTATGTCTCCGCGCCCGGTCGCGGCGAAACCGACCGGCTAATTTCTGAGGCCGCGGCGACGTTGGAGGCGGAGGGATTTTGCCTCAACGGCATTGTGAAAGTCCTGCAAGACCAACCTGCAGGCAGCCATCACTGTGACATAGATGTGCGCGTGCTGTCCGATGGGCGCAGCATTCGCATCACGCAATCCCTTGGAAAAGACTCACAGGGGTGTCGCTTGAACCCGGAAGCGATCGCAGAAGCGGTGGCTGCGGTTGATCAAGCCGGAGTGACACGTGCCGACGCGTTTTTGCTCAATAAGTTTGGGCCAGAAGAAGCTGAGGGACGTGGGTTTCGGCACGCCATAGCAGATGCCTTAGAAAAAGGCATTCCAGTGCTTGTTGGGCTGGGTGCGGGTGAGGCCACGCGAAAAGGGTTTGAGGCGTTTGTTGGCGAGCTGGCGAACCCGGTGCCAGCGGATCTTGACGCTATATTGGGTTTTGTGCGCGGCTAAGTTTCAGGCTGCGCTGACCTGCGAATTATTGCCCAGTTCGGCCTGAATAGACTCTGCTATTCTCTGGCTCATTCCCGGCAGTCTGCTGATTGCAGGAAGAATTTCTCCGACAAACCCTGCACCTTTGAGCGCATCCCGCACATCGGACTGAACGTGATCGCCTTCCATTGCAAAAAACGGCAAACAAAGACCCGCGTCTGGCACCATTCGAGCAACATCACTTATCAGTGGTTCTTGCTCGATAAACCCAACATGCACCGGGTATCCCTCCAATGCATCGCTTAGGCGTTTGCCAAAATCCAAAGGCACTTGAGCTGGCGCCTTGCGACCACTTGCCGAGCCGTGCGCCACGAGGAGCAGCGGCCCTTTGCCAAACCCTGCAGTTGCCTGAAGCGCTTTGGCAGTGAGAGAGATCAGCGCATCGTCCATACCAAATGGCGTCATCACTTGAACAGGTGCCGCGCCGAGCCGCTTGGCAAGGTTGGATTTTACAAACCAACCCTCAGACATGAACAGCGGATAGATCAAGCCGCCCGGGCGCAACCTCTCCAATTGGTGCTCCAATTTTCCAGGTGCTGCGAGCGTTGCAGCACCAAGGGAACAGCTCGGTGCATGTGGCTCTATTTCGGCCAAAAAGGAGGCCAGTGCGCCCTCTGCCGCGTCTTGGGCTGAGGGCTGGCCGTGTGCAACAATAAGTGCATCAAGTTGTGACATCACTGGCTCCTTTTATGCTGGCTTAGTGACTGGTGCCTTCTTCGAAGGTGATCTTGTTCCAGACATTATATTTGCCAGAGGGTTTGTTCATAGGCAGGCGTTTAAGTTCTTCCAAGGTTTTGGCGTCATAAACAATCACCGCGCCATCATTTTCCCAAATCGACACCAGTGCGTGGCTGCCGTCTTTGGTGAACTCAACATGGGCAACAGTGGCGTCAGGCTCCGGCTGCAAGGTTTTTACGATCTCCAAAGTCTCCTTATCGATCACATGCATCTTATCCTTGTTGGGACCAAAAAACACATCGACCCAGACATAAGGCGAATTTTTGTGCGAGCGCATGAAGAATCCGGGACCCTCGGTCTTGATCTTCTTCACGGTCTGCCAGCTTTCCATATCGATCACCGACACCATACCATCTTTGAGGTGCGGCGTGGCCATGACGGTGGTGCCATTCCACTCCCAGGTGATACCCGAACCAAGGTGCGGCATGCCGGGAAGATCCAAATCAGCCTCTTTCTGGCCAATCACCAAGTCCATCACAAGCCCACCTTCGCCTTTGCGCGAGGCGCCCATGACGTATTCGTAAGACTGATCAAAGAAGAAATCATCCATGTAATCCGGCGTACTGATCTTGCGCACAGGGAAATCTGTCTCCTGCGGCACGGGCCCTTCGACGCGATAGTCATGCGCCAGGCCACCGGCAAAGATGTTTAAGTCCGGATATTTGGCATATGAGACTTCCCAAATTTCCGGCACATCTTTGAGCGCCAGAACAAAGCTTTCGCGCGGTGGCGCTTGGTAGACAGCAGCAATCCGGCTTGGGGTGCCGTCTTTGCCAACCACATCGTGTACCTCGGCCACGGACAGGTCTTCGGTCGACAAGATGGTCAATGTGTTGGGCAGGTAGTTGGCCACCGCCAGCCACTTGCCGTCCCCGGACATGGCAATATTGCGGCTGTTTAGGCCGGCGCGCACGCGGCCCACCTGTTTCAGCGCGTAGATGTCGTATTTCTGCACCCAGCCGTCACGCGACATGATGAAAACAAACTTGCCATCCGGCGTGAACTTCGGCCCGCCATGCACAGCAAATGGCGTAGCGAACCTATCTAGCACTTCAAAGGTGTCACCATCCAGAACCGAAACATGGTGATCGCCGGTTTCGACCACCAACGTGATGTTCATTGGATCGGAGGTCCAGACAGGCCCGTCCACCGGCGCGTAGTCTTCGTCCATCACACGAGATGCCATGATTTCCGCGTCACGCCAGGGTGGGATCACATCCAGTGGCGTTTTCAGATAGGCAGACAATTCGGCAATGGCTGCGTCATCCAGCTCGTTACTATAGCCTGGCATCTGAGTGGCTACACGCCCGTCACGGATCACTGCCTCAATCTTAGGCCCGCGCATGCGCTTAAGGGTCTCCGGGATCACCGCTGGCCCCTGGGCACCCAAACGATTGGCCCCGTGACAGTCAGCGCAAAGCTTTTCGTAGTCGGTAATAGGGTCAGCCTGCGCCGCAAATGGCAGACCCGCAACCACGGTTGCGAGCAGCGCGGCTTTAAAAGAACTGGTGTTTCGGGTCATTGCTTTTTCCTCGGAAGGGGGTGACTTCAAGACGGGCGGCATCGTCTATGCCGATCTCTTGGTTTGTGAGGTAGCAGGCCGGATCTTCGGCCCAAGGGTTGCCGGTCACTTGCAGAGCGCGAATGCGGGTGTTGCCACCACACACGTCTTTGATTGGACAGGCTCCGCAACGCCCTTCCAGTGGGCGCGGACGGGTGCGTAGCGTGGCGAGCATTTGGTCTTCGCCGGTCCATAGCTCAGAAAACGGCGTGGTTTTCACATTGCCCACAGTGTAGTCGGACCAATAGGTGTCCGGATGCACTTTGCCCAGGAAGTCGATATTGGCGACTCCCAGACCGGACGAGTTGCCACCCCATGCCACCAAGTGATCGCGTAGATTAGAGACTAAATCAGCTGAAAAGCGCTCTTTTGCCCACTGCAGGAAATATCCTGCATCGGCGTCATTGTTGCCGGTCACAATATCGAGTTCACGACCGCCATTGGCCGATTCCCAGGCACGCTCCAGCAACAGGTCCATGCCTTTGCGGGTCATCAAATGATGCGCATCTTCGCCGCGGTTTTTGTCTCCGCGCCCGGCGTACACAAGGTGGGAGAGGTAAAACTTGTCCACGCCTTCATCATCACACAGCTTCAACAAATCTGGCAAATGATGCTGTGTGCCCTCGGTCAGGCAGAAGCGCAGACCAACGCGCACATCGCGTTTCTTCAGCTCCCGCACACCACGCACAGCATCGTCAAACGCTCCGTCGACACCTCGGAACCAGTCGTTGGTTTCACCAATGCCGTCGATGGAAATGCCAACATAGTTGAACCCAATCTCCGCCACCTGGTCCGCAGTCTCCCCATGGATTTTGGTGCCGTTGGTCGAGAGCGCCAAAACGCGAGTCAGTTTGCGTGCCCGTTTGGCCAGGGGGAAGAGATATGGGCTGTCCAAAGGTTCGCCGCCAGACAGGATAATCGCAGGCACTTTGAACTGGCCAAGATCCTCAAGCGTTTCAAAAGCCTGCTCTTGGTTCAATTCGCCAGGGAAGTTCACATCGGCAGACACGGTGTAGCAGTGGCGGCATTTCAGATTACAACGCCGGGTCAGGTTCCAGATCACCACCGGCTTCACCGGGCCAGATCCGCGACGCTTGCGCACCGGGGTCGGATTGGCGAGCTGATGCATGTATTCGGTAAGACGGAACATGGTCAGTCTCCTTTCTTGCGCAACCGGAGGCCGGTCTTTTTCAAAATGCGCGTGGAATAGAGGGTGTCAGAAGCCCGCAAAGCATCGCCAAGGATCGCAACAATTTCCTGTCGCTTCTCTTCGACTTCCTCACGGGAAGAGCCGTGCACCATGGCAAAGAGATTGTAGGGCCAATCTGGCAGAGCACGTGGGCGTTCATAGCTGTGGGTTACAAATGGCAGCGCGCCAATCTTCGGGCCCACGTCATTCAGCACCGCATCATCCACGTCCCACACGGTCATGCCATTGGCGGTCATACCCAGCTTATAGTGGTTGGGCGCGGCCGCGATGCGGCGGATGGCGCCGCTTTCTTTCATCGCGGCAAGGCGGTCCGTGAGTTCGCTTTCTTCCAGATTCAGACTCTGTGCCACCTCAAGATAAGGTTGCGGCACCAAGGGCAGGCCACCTTGAAGAGCCTCGATAATGGCGCGATCTGTTGCATCGATGCTCATGCTGCCACCCTGAATCCAATGAAAAACTCTTGTAACTTGGGGAATTGATAGACTTGCAGGCCAGTCTCGCCTTCGATCTTATCAGCAGCCTCCTGAATCCCCTCTTTGGTGTCACACCCAAGCACAAACCACATGTTCAGCTTGTGGGAGCGCTCATAGTTGTGGGCAACCTCAAGATGCGCATTCACCAGATCATTGACCTCGTCAAAACAGTCCTCCGGCACTTCCATGGCACAGAGGCAAAATGCCCCGCCCATGCGCACCGCGTCAAAGAATGGGCCAAACCGGGTCAGCACCCCACTTTCCCGCATGGTTTTCACACGGGACAGCAACTCGTTCTCAGAGATGCCCAGGCTTTCGGCCAACGGCAGGAAAGGCCGGTTGGTCAGCGGCAGGTCATCCTGCAGCGCATTCACCAGCGCGCGGTCAATGTGATCTAGCTGGCTCATGCGGGCACCTCTTTGGCTTGGTCGATCACCGCGCCTTTTTGGCGGAAACAACGGGTGGAGAAGAGAACATCGTGGTCCACATCCTGCAGTTCAGAAAGCGCCTCGGCCTTGGCCAAAACGTCCATGGCATCTTCGCGCGATTGCGCGTGGATCATGCAGTAGAGGCGATAGGGCCACACATCCGGCACGGGGCGGCGCTCGTAACACAACGTGATGCCCGGCAGTGCGGCCAACTGTGTGCCCGCTGCTTTCACACGCTCCTGTGGCAGGTTCCACACCACCATGGCGTTAGATTTCCAGCCCAAGGTACGGTGCCGCACGATCACGCCAAGACGGGACAGAATGCCGGCGTCACTCAAGGCTACGACGCGGTCCATCACCTCCTCTTCCTTGCGGTGCAATTGATTGGCAATCACCGCGTAAGGCTCCGGGGCAAGAGGCATGCCAATGGACAGGATATTCATCAGCGCCTTGTCACCCTCCACAATTGCGGTGGGATCGGCTGTGCGTTTGGCGGGATGACAAATGGGCGCGCCGCCGGAGGTCATCTTAAAGCCAAGATCAATGTTGAACGGCTGCCGCAGGCGTAGATCCATCACCCGCAGGCCTGTGCGCTGTGCAATGCGGTCCAGCAGATCATCCACCGCGTCTCGATCCGATCCAGTGGCCACAAACCAGAGGTTCCAGTGGTTTTCCCGCTCATAGGAATGGTTGACGCCCGGTTCCTGATTGATGATGGCAGCCACTTCTTCCACACGGCCCGCCGGCGCGGCGACGGCCGCCAAAGTGGACGCAGACAGCGTGTTGGGCGCGCAGGTGGCGCCCACACGGGTGATACGGCCTTCGTTGCGCAGCGCGGTCAGACGCTCCAGCACGTCAGCCTCAGAAGTGCCCAAGCTCTTCGCCAGTTCAGCAAAAGGTTTGGACACAACCGGGAAATCGCGCTGCCAATCATCCAGCAGCTGGCGATCCAGGATATCAGCTACGTCTTGCATCGCTTAGAGCCCCGTCCGGTGCGCACGTGCGGTGAAGAAGATGCCCGACGGGCTGTCCGCGTCGATCTCGCGCAAGAGCTCAAACGTGTGGGTATCGTAGACTTTCACCTTGTTCTCATCCCGCACGCTGAGCCAGATTTCATGGCCACGCGGCGTGAACTCCATGTGCAGCACAGCAGGTCCGGGCTTGAATTCGTGTATGACCTCTTTGCTCACTGTGTCGATCACCTGAATGGTGTCGTTCATTGGATGGGCAAAATTCACCCAAACCTGACGACCATCAGGCCGCGCCATGGCAAAGACCGGCTGCGAATAGGTTTTGGTGCGCGCGGTCTCTTCCAGCGTGTTGGCGTCGATCCAGAGCACCTCATGGTGACCCACAGCTGGCAGGACAAATTCAGACCCTGTTAAAGCCCAACCTTCCAAATGCGGCATCTTATAAACCGGCATTTCTTCCTGCCCGCGGCCATAGTTTGGCAACACGCGGATGGGTTTGGGATCGTCTTCCCAAAGGTCCAGCGCGGTCAACCCGTCCTCACCAAACAAGCCAGTGATATAGGTGCGGCCATTGCCGGTGATCAGCGCGTCATAGGGGTTTTCGCCCATGTCGGGGATTTTGGTGATCGCCATCTCGGATCCCGACAGATCAGCAATCCAGGTCTCGCCCGTGTCCCACATCGTAAAGACGAACCGGCGCCCCGGTGCGTCCACGAGACCAATGGTTTTGCTGTCTGTCGGAATGTCTGCGACCAATTCCAGCGTGTCGGCATCAAAGATGCGCACACCGCCGGGTTCATAGTTGGAAACGGCCACCAGTTTGCCGTCATCTGAAATGGCGCCGCCAATGGAGTTCCCGGCCTGCACCACGCGGTTGGCAATCTTGCGCTCCACAATGTCGACCTTGGTCAAACCACCGTCGCGACCAAACACGTAGGCATAGCGCTCATCCGAGGAGTAGACCATCGAGGCGTGAGACAAATCGCCCAACCCTTCGATGCGCGCCAGTGAGGCGCGTTCCGATTGATCCACCAAAAGCACGGATCCGTTGGCGCGCTCGATGATCAGACCCAGATCGCCGGTGGCGATGGTTTCGGCAAAGGCGGCGGTGCCCATCGCGGCGGCCACGGCCAAGGCGGAAATCAGGCTTTTCATGGTGTCTGTCCTTT
>NZ_CAJXIV010000105.1 GCF_913054185.1 uncultured Shimia sp. | reverse complement strand
CATCGTGAGCCCGGTACTTTTTGGACTTACGGATGGTTTTCTTCAGAACCGGGTGTGTAAAGCGACGCTCTACGGACACGGTGACTGTTTGGGCGTTGGCATCCGAAGTAACGGTGCCAGTCAGGATACGTTTGGGCATCTTTAAGGCTCCTCTTACTCTGCTGCCGCTTTGGCTTTTTCGTTCAGAATGGTCTTCACGCGTGCTGCGCTGCGACGCGCTTCACGGATCTTGGCCGCGTTTTCCAGTTGGCCAGTGGCCGCTTGGAAACGAAGGTTGAACGAAGCTTTCTTCAGATTGGACAGTTCCTCACGGAGCTGATCCGGCGTTTTATCACGCAGTTCGTTGGCGTTCATCGCCTTTTCCTTTCTCATACATCAGAGGGCGCCCGAGTATGTACGGGGTGACCCTTTTGCCTGATGGACAAATACAAAACACACGAATCCCGCATACACGGAATCCATGAGATGGCGCTCTATACGGGGGAGTCGGGGGGATGGCAAGAGAAAGGTGGTGGTTAAGACACCGGCACCGGGCGAATAAAAGCCAGCCCCAAACTGGTCGTTCCGCCGAGGTTCTCTCCAAAGCGAAAATGGAGGACCCCCCATCTACGCCTATCACCATACGGGAATCGGGTATCTATCCAAGTATTGAAGTAATCCGTGTCGCTCATCGGATCTGGCGTCTGTTGCTCAAGCATAGGCATTTTTAGCGGCATCCATTCCGCCACGATCCGCTCAAACCTTTCCCGCTCTGTCAACGTTAGAACGTCATTATGATCGTTCAAGTCGCATTTTATACGTCCATCGAGATAGTCCACGACTTTTACCTCAAACCCTGAGGCCTCGTGTGGCCATGAAAAGGAGGTGGCCTTCTGCGCCCCACGAAAGTACTGAACTTCGCCGTGCATCGTTCCTAGCTCTGACGGCATTCTGCCATGAACAATTGGCAAACACACATCTTCAAACAACTGTAGCGCCAACGCAGGTCGGTCTTCCTCCGAGGCACTTGCAGCCGCCGCAAGGGTTGCCAAAAAACTCACTGCAAAAATTAGTTTCAATCTATTACCCCATAAAAACGATACTGTGTTCTCTAAATGGCGACTTAAAGCAAGCTCGCTTTGCGTAAGCAACACGCCACTTCCCTCCCCTCACCTTCTCCCCTACACATCCCTGATCACCACGCGCTCAGCTTCTCGCCAAGGCGCACACTTTGGGAGGAGTGACCATGATACCTGTGGATGTGATGATCCTGTTTATGGGTGCAGCCATTGCCCTGGCGCTGGTTCCTGGCCCGGACAACATCTTTGTACTGACCCAATCGGCCCTGCATGGCCGCGTGGCCGGTCTCACTGTCACCTTGGGTCTGGCCAGCGGCTTGATCTTCCACACCACCGCCGTGGCACTTGGCGTCGCTGTGATCTTCCAGACTTCCCAAGTGGCCTTTGCCGCGTTGAAATACATCGGCGCGGCCTACCTCGTCTATCTGGCCTTCAAATCCTTCACGGCAGCCAAGTCCAACCTCGACGGCGACGCCCCAGCCCGCGAAACCGCCCCAAAACAATACAGCCGCGGCCTGATCATGAACCTCGCCAACCCCAAGGTGACAATCTTCTTCCTCGCCTTCCTGCCGCAGTTTGTCGATCCGACCAACGGCCCGTTGGCGCCGCAGTTCTACCAGCTTGGTTTCCTGATGATGATCGTCACGCTCTTGGTGTTTGGTTCCGTCGCGTTGGCCGCTGGCTGGCTCGGTGATTGGTTGAAAAACTCGCCCACTGCTCAGATTTGGCTCAACCGGGTCGCTGGCGTGGTTTTCATCGCGTTGGCCCTGAAACTTGTGACAGCCGAACGCTAACCGCCGTCAGACCCATGGTGCCCGGCAACAAAGACACTGGGCGCCACACCACTCCATCCTTTGAACGCGGTCGAGAACGTCGCCTGATCCCCATAGCCAAGCAGAAACGTGGTCTCCGTCACCGAGCGTCCGTCCTGCAAATGTGCCTTGGCCAGTCGGTAGCGCAGATCATTGCACAGCGCCCGAAAGCTCAGCCCTTCCGCGCGTAATTTTCGCGCCAAAGTGCGCCGCGTGACTCGAAATTGCGCTGCAATCTCATCTGCCGACAAAAACCGCTCTGGCAATGCCTCCACCAGCAGGCGCTCCACCCGATCCCGAACCCTCACTGCGCCACCGTCCAGCGCTGTCAGTTGCGCTTCTGCCAAACTGTGCAGATGCGACACCAGCGCCGGGTCATGGGTCTCCAGCCGGATGTCTGGAACCCCCGCTGCAAATTGCAACCCATTAAAGGCCCCGCCAAACCGCACAGCACACCCCGCAATGCTTTCGTAGGCGCGGCCCTCCCCCAACGCTTTGTGGCGAAACATCACCTGCGTTGGTCGTGTCTCCCGCCGTGTGATAGATTGAATCCGCGCCAAAGCCCCAAACACCAGAAACTCTTGAAAGCGCTCATTGGCCTGAAGCCCTGCATCTTTTGAGGAAACGGTCAGGGCCTCTCCGTCACCAAGCGCATCCAGTCGAAAAACAGTCGTCGGGTCGGCCAACGTGTAAAACTTGGCCGCGCCTTCCACGGCCTCTCGCAGCGTCTTAGAGCTGGCCGCAATATAAGACGACAAGGTCGGCGCATCCCGGTACCCAATACCGATTTTTGCCCCTAATGTTGGATCACCGCTTTCCAAACAGGCGGCCCGAACCAACGCCGCCTCCTGCGCCACGCTGGCAAGCGTCTTAGTGCCTGGAAACCGCCCGACCTTGCGCAATAGCTGGTCCGCAACCTGCGCCCCCAGCTTGCGCTGCAGAGCTTCACTCACGTAGCCAAATCTCACACTGCGCACTTGCTTCATGCGGCCATTCTAGCGTGCGTACCTTTTGAGGAAAGCCCTTGAATGGCAAAAGCCCCAACCCTTTCGGGTGGAGGCTTGGTCCTTGTCGCGGGGCGGCGTGGCTTAACCGTTGCGGTTGTCCTGTTTGCAGTCGCGCTTGTCAGCGCCGACAATCCCTTCACCTTGGCGGCAGTCCTGACGGTCGCCACGGCGGTCCTGACGGCGGTCCATCCCCACGGTTCCGGCAACCTCATAGCTTTGCGTCATCACAGGCTCGGTTGGGCCCGGCGCCGAAGTGACTGGGTAAGCAAAAGCCAGAGGCGCGGTGAGAGCAACAACAACGGCGGCGGAAGCGAATTTGGTGAACATGGGGGTGTTTCCTTTCATCTGGGGTTTTCTGTGTTCCTGATGAAAGAGAGATGGGCCGCCCTTTCGAAACCCGCATTGGGATTTGGGACACCTACATTGGAATTTGGGACAAGCGGAAAATACCTTTGAAACAAAGAGAAAACCGCCCTGAGGGGGGCGGTTTTCAAATACTCACTTCCGTGACAGCTTTATTGCGTGCGTTTACGCTCACGCATGAGGCCGATCATCACCGACACACACATCAGCATGAGAACAATTGCAAATGGGAAACCGGTCGCAATGGACGCCGCTTGCAACGCCCCCAATCCGCCGCCCAGCAACAGCACAATCGCAATGGCGCCTTCCAACACACACCAGAACACCCGCTGGGCCGTTGGCGCATTGGTTTTGCCGCCAGCCGTAATTGTGTCGATCACCAAAGAGCCGGAGTCCGAGCTGGTGACGAAGAACACCACCACCAGAATAATGCCCACAAAAGACAACACTCCGGTCATTGGGAAAGCCTCAAACATCTTGAACATTTTGAGTTCCAGCGCAGCGTCTTGCAATGCCTGCGCAGTGCCTCCGGTGACTTGCTCCAGCGCTGCTCCGCCAAACACACTCATCCAAAGGGCGCCAACCAAAGTGGGGATAATCAACACACATACGATGAACTCACGAATTGTACGCCCACGTGAAATACGGGCGATGAACATGCCGACAAACGGAGACCAGCTGATCCACCACGCCCAGTAGAACGCAGTCCACCCCTGCATAAAGTTTGTGTCTTCACGGCCAACCCAATTGGACAGGGCCGGGAGTTGGACAATATAGTCCGCAACACCGTTGAAGAAGCCACTGATGATGGCGAGCGTCGGCCCTACAATCAGCACCAACAGCAACAGCGCACCAGCGAGGATCATATTGGCCTCCGACAGCCGCTTCACACCTTTTTCCAGCCCTGCAACCACTGAAACCAGGGCAAACGCCGTGATAACTACAATCAACAAAACGCTCATGCCGTCACTGATGGGCACACCAAAAAGGTAATTCAACCCGGCCAGCGCTTGGCTCGCGCCGAGGCCAAGCGAGGTCGCCAACCCAAAGATGGTTGCGAACACAGCCAAGATATCGATGACATGGCCGGCTGGCCCCCAGGTTCTTTCCCCAAGCAGCGGATAGAACACCGAGCGCATGGTCAGTGGCAGCCCCCGATTGAAGCTAAAGAACGCAAGCGCCAGCGCAACCACTGCATAGACCGCCCAAGGGTGCAGCCCCCAGTGGAAGATTGTGGCCGCCATCGCGAGGTCCCGAGCAGCTTGCGCATCTCCCTCTGCCGCGCCAAGTGGAGCCCAGTCAGTGCGCAGGCCGCCGTCGCCGACCGACACGCCGCCCATCGAAGACCCATAATGCGAGATTGGTTCCGCCACGCCCCAAAAGACCAGCCCGATGCCCATGCCTGCTGCAAACAGCATCGCGATCCAACCAGCATAGCTATAATCTGGCTTGGCATCGTCGCCACCGAGCCGGATTTTGCCATAGGGCGAAACCACCAAAAACAGCGAGAACACCACAAACAGGTTGCAAGCGATCATAAAGACCCAGTCAAACTTGCTTGTCAGTACTGGTCGCAACCATCCAAAAAACGCTGCGGCCTGCTCCTGAAAGACCAGCGAGAAAAACACAAAGGCAACAATTGTCAGTCCGGATATCGCAAAGACTGGGTTGTGTATGTCCAACCCGAGAAACTGCACATTGTCCTGACCAACTTCATAGTCGGTATCGTCTGACATAGGATCCTCCCTCTCTATATCATAAGAAGAGCCTCACCTAATCCGACACGTCCAACCGGAGAAATACGACCTCTTAAAGAGGGTTTTCGCCGCGCCAGCGGGAACCTCGTGTGAATTCTTGCTTCAGAATGGCCATATCCAATCCGCGGTGCCTATTATGGTAACGGGATCATCGGCAACAGCCTGCGCACGCCGTCTTTACCGGTTTTGCCTCTCAAAAGTACGCACCACCGCGATGCAGTCGTATTACCGACGCGATACTGACGTGATTTTTGCAGGTTAACGGCGCAACACTTATTCCCAGATATAGTTGAAGCTCACGCTGACCCGCTCGTCTTCTGACATGTTCATCGGCACCTCATGGCGCAGCCAGCTCTCCCACAGAAGAACGTCGCCAACCTCCGGTTTCATATAGATAAACGGCTGCAAATCCCGCCGCGCATCTTTGGTCCGCACCGGCGACGCCATCATCCGCCCCGAGCGCGGATCTTCCAGTTTCAGAGCGCTCGCCCCATCCGGCATCGACACATAGGTGGTTCCACTGATCACAGAGTGTGGGTGGATATGGCTTGCGTGCATTCCGCCCTCAGGAAGAATATTGATCCATAAATCTTCTAATTTCAGAGACTTACCATCGAGGTCAAACTCCAAATCTTTGGCGAAAGCAGCCACATGTTGATCCAAAGACGCCACAACATCCGCAAAAATCGGAAAGCGCCACGGCAAATCCGTCAGCGAAGCGTAAGACGTATAGCCAGGATAGGCGTTGGCCTCACACCAGTCCTGCCCCGCCTCATCATCTTCAGCAATGGAAAAACAGGAGGCTTCCAGCTCGTTTGGATCAACAGGCGCGCCAAATTCAGTCAGGCGCGCACGATAAAGGCGGGTCACAAAGAGAGATTCGATGGTCGACATGTCGGCTTCCTATCGTAGTTAGTTTTGTTTGGCGAGACACGCGTTGGTAGAAAACTGCGACTAATCTCTTCGAAACGTTGGCAAAAAGAATCGCCTATTTTTTGGGCTAAACCCCCGTTTTTTAAGGCCACACTCTTTTAACTCCTGCTTGCTACATCTCATTGGCACACTCGAAATCCGCCTGCCCAGGAGCAGTAAAGACCATGAAACGGAAAATAACAGTCTCATTCGCTATCTTGTCTATCATCATCATGGCCATTGGGGTCATGAGCGGCTTGGCTGGGATTTCACTCTACTCCCACAAAATGCGTGATGACATGCAGCTCCGCGTCAAAGCCATCGAAGAGACGGCCATCGCGGTCGAAAACCTCAAAATCGAGTTCCTAATGGCACGTCGAGCCGAAAAAGACTTCTTGTTGAGGCTCGATCAAAAATATGCGGATCGGCACGAAAGCATCATGGCAAAAATGTGGGAGCACCTGGACGTGATGGAAACAACTCTGTCGCAAATTCCGGATTTGACCGCTACCGCACAGCACATGGCGCCACTTATCCAGTATGCACATGACTACCAGGACCGTTTCAAAGACGTTGTCGCAAGCAACAAGAGACTTGGTTACACAAACTCCGACGGGCTCAGAGCGGAACTTGCAGCTGCGGCGGAAACTGTCAGTGAAAGCCTAAAAGATGTCGCCATTCCTGTCCTGAAGGTCAACGTTTTGACAATGCGTCAACACGAGAAAGACTTTCTTATTTCCGCTGACACAAAATGGTTAGATGAAGTGAATGCGCGGATTTCCGAATTCGAAGGTTTCCCAGTTTTCTTTTATGATAGCGCGGAACAGCGTGAGTCCATTCTACCTGTGATGGCAGCATACAAGAGTGCCTTTGAAACACTCGTGAAGGAAACACTCACAGAGCGCAACTTCCGCAAGGAAGTATCAACAAGTTACGCCAATGCCGCACCCTACATGGACACGGTTTTGGACGAAGTGACGCTTGCCCTCGACGCAGTCCTCCACGAAAGCGAACAGGTGAGCCAAAAGGCGCAAAAAAGCTCACTATGGGCCGCGATTGGCGGCGCTGCGATCTTTGCAATTTTCGCCTTCTTCCTCGCACGCGGAATCTCCCGACCGCTTAAGCGCATCGATGCCGTGCTGAAAGACATGATGAACGAGGACTTCTCCAGGGACATGCCAAAATCCGGTATTCGTGAGCTTTCTGCTATTTCTGAGGCAGTTGGCGACTTCCGAAAGCAGGAGGAAACCAAAGTTCACATGACCCGCGAGATCTCCAAAGTGATTGAAGCTTGCGGCGACGGAGACTTTTCTCGTCGGATTGATACCGCAGGATCCGAGGGCGTCTTCAAAGACCTTGGTCAGGGTGTAAACACAATTGGTGACGTGGCCCAGAAGGGTCTAGGAGACGTACAAGAGGCACTTGAAATCCTCGCGACAGGTGACCTGACACACGAGATGCCTGAGGGGCAAAAAGGTGTGTTCAAGGACATCTCAAACACCATCACCCACCTGACCGACAGCCTAGATGGCATGGTGCGCCAGCTGTCCGCCTCCGGCAAGGTTTTGAACCACACATCTCAAGAAATCTCTTCATCCGTAGATGATGCCTCCCGCCGTGGTGAAATCTCTGCCGCCTCTTTGGAGGAGACCTCCTCCTCGCTGCAGACCGTTGCTCAGACTGTCAATCATACGGCAAAAAGCGCACAGGAAGCCCGTTCACACGTCAATAATGCGCAGAAGAAGGCCGAATCCACACGTGAAGTTGCTGATCAGACTGTTGCCGCGATCCAAAAGATCAAAGAAAGCTCCGATGCAATTTCACAAATCAGCGGCCTGATCGAGGATGTTGCATTCCAGACCAACTTGTTGGCCTTAAACGCCGGCGTTGAGGCGGCGCGTGCCGGCGATGCAGGACGCGGGTTCGCGGTTGTGGCTTCCGAGGTTCGCGCCCTGGCGCAACGCTCCTCAGAAGCGGCCCACGAGATCAACACTTTGATCTCGAGCTCGCAGACCGAAGTTGCGAACGGTGTGGATCTGATGGATGAAACTGGGAACTCCCTAGGTGAGATCATGCAGGCGGTCGAACAAGTTGTTGGAAAAGTGCGCGAGATTGCGGAAAATGCAGTCGACCAGTCCACCGGGCTGAAAGAAGTCAGCGCAGCAGTTGAAAGCCTGGACAGCGACAGTCAGAAGAGCGCGGCGATGCTTGAAGAAACCGCCGCCTCCGGCCAAGTCCTGCGAGGCGAAGCTGAAAATCTCGTACGGGCTGTTGATGGGTTTACGCTCAAAGACGAAAACGCGAAGCGGACAACTGAAGATGACCTGGACGATGCTTGGGATGCCGCCTAACTCATTCTAAAATAAAATCTTTTGCCAAGGTCTCGCTGTAATGCGGGGCCTTTTTTTCACGCAGCGATCGTACTTGCCAGTTTTCCAAGACGCCATGACTTTGGACCGATGAATCCTCTGGGCACACCTCGCACTCCATCAGCCATACTTCTAAGCCGTAGCAAAGTGGCGCGTGAATTTAGATGCACACAACAAGAAAACCCTCCGCCAGTTTCCTGGCGGAGGGTCAATTTTGTCAGGTGTAGTGAGACTAGCTCACCAAGCCATTACCAGTCTTCGCGAACCACGATGCGTGTTTTGACTGGAAGTTTCATCGCTGCAAGGCGCAGGGCCTCACGTGCGATGTCTTCGTCAACACCATCGATTTCGAACATCACGCGACCTGGTTTCACTTTGCACGCCCAGTAGTCCACGGAGCCTTTACCTTTACCCATACGGACTTCGGTTGGCTTCGAGGTCACAGGAGTGTCTGGGAAGATACGGATCCAAACACGGCCTTGACGTTTCATGTGACGGGTCATTGCGCGACGTGCGGCCTCGATTTGGCGAGCAGTCACACGCTCCGGCGTGGTTGCCTTCAGGCCAAAGGAGCCAAAGTTCAGGGTGGAACCACCCTTTGCCAGACCCTTGATGCGGCCTTTGTGCATCTTGCGGAATTTAGTACGCTTTGGTTGAAGCATTGATCAGTCTCCCTTAGCGACGACCGCCTGCACCGCGAGGTGCTGGGCCATCCTGGACTTCTTGAGCGCGACGATCACGTGCCTGTGGATCATGTTCCATGATCTCGCCTTTGAAGATCCAGGTTTTGATACCAATGATCCCATAAGCGGTCGTGGCTTCCACGTGTGCGTAATCGATGTCGGCACGCAGTGTGTGCAATGGCACGCGACCTTCACGATACCATTCGGTACGTGCAATCTCGGCACCACCCAGACGACCAGCGACGTTCACCCGGATACCCAGGGCGCCCATACGCATTGCGTTCTGAACAGCGCGCTTCATTGCGCGACGGAAAGACACACGGCGCTCCAGCTGCTGAGCGATGGACTCGCCAACCAGCGTTGCGTCGAGTTCCGGCTTGCGCACTTCAACGATGTTGAGGTGCAGCTCGGAGTCGGTCATCTCGGCGATCTTCTTGCGAAGGGTCTCGATGTCCGCGCCTTTTTTGCCGATGATCACGCCCGGACGTGCAGTGTGAACGGTCACACGGCACTTCTTGTGAGGGCGCTCGATGATCACACGTGCGATACCGGCTTGTTTGCACTCGGTTTTGATGAACTCACGGATTTTGATATCTTCCAGAAGAAGATCACCAAAATCTTTGGTGTCCGCGTACCAGCGGCTGTCCCAGGTGCGGTTCACCTGAAGGCGCATGCCAATTGGATTGACTTTATTACCCATTAGGCTTGCTCCTCAATCTGACGCACCAAGATAGTGAGTTCCGAGAACGGCTTGATGATTTTGCCGAAACGACCACGGGCGCGAGGGCGACCGCGTTTCAACGTCAAGTTCTTACCCACATAGGCTTCGGCAACAACGAGGCTGTCGACGTCCAGATTGTGGTTGTTCTCAGCGTTGGCAATTGCGGACTGAAGGCATTTCTTCACGTCCTGCGCGATCCGCTTGTTGGAGAAAGTCAGGTCGGTCAGAGCCTTCTCAACTTTCTTGCCGCGGATCATGCCGGCTACCAGGTTCAATTTCTGCGGGCTGGTGCGAAGCATGCGAGTTTTCGCCATTGCTTCGTTTTCAGCCACGCGGCGGGGGTTCTTTACCTTGCCCATGACTTACTTCCGTTTCGCTTTTTTGTCAGCTGCGTGACCGTAATAGGTGCGAGTTGGCGAATATTCACCAAACTTCTGACCAATCATGTCTTCAGTGACGTTGACAGGGATGTGCTTCTTGCCGTTGTACACACCAAAAGTCAGACCCACGAACTGGGGCAGGATGGTGGAACGACGGGACCAAATTTTGATCACTTCATTGCGGCCGGATTCGCGCACTGCTTCGGCTTTTTTAAGCACGTAAGCATCGACGAAAGGACCTTTCCATACAGAGCGAGACATAGATTAACGTCCCTTCTTCTTGGCGTGACGCGAGCGGATAATAAGCTTTTGCGACGCTTTGTTTTTGTTGCGGGTACGTGCACCTTTGGTCGGCTTACCCCATGGTGTCACTGGGTGACGACCACCGGATGTGCGACCTTCACCACCACCGTGCGGGTGATCGATCGGGTTCATGACCACACCACGAACAGACGGACGCTTGCCTTTGTGGCGCATACGACCGGCTTTACCGTAGTTCTGGTTGGAGTTGTCAGGGTTGGACACGGCACCAACGGTGGCCATGCATTCCTGACGCACGAGGCGCAGTTCGCCAGAAGAGAGGCGGATCTGAGCGTAGCCACCGTCACGACCAACAAACTGAGCGTAGGTACCAGCTGCACGGGCGATTTGGCCGCCTTTGCCTGGTTTCAGCTCGATGTTGTGAATGATCGTACCAATTGGCATGCCAGAGAACGGCATTGCATTGCCTGGCTTGATGTCAGCTTTCGCGGACGCCACAACCTGATCACCAACAGCCAAACGCTGTGGCGCAAGGATGTAGGCCTGCTCGCCGTCTTCATATTTTACGAGTGCGATGAATGCAGTCCGGTTCGGGTCATATTCGATCCGTTCAACGGTGGCTGCGACATCCAATTTGTTGCGTTTGAAATCAACGATCCGGTAGAGGCGTTTTGCCCCACCACCGCGGCGACGCGATGTGATCCGTCCGGTGTTGTTCCGGCCGCCCGACTTTGTCAGACCCTCAGTGAGGGCTTTGACAGGGCGTCCTTTCCAAAGTTCCGAACGGTCGATCAGCACCAACCCACGTTGGCCCGGCGTCGTCGGCTTATACGACTTAAGTGCCATGCTTTCTGTCTTCCGTGTGCATGCAAAGAGCGTGCTCTCTGCGTAGATGAAGGCCCCTGCTCGCTGGTTTTGATCTCAAACCCAACTACTAAGGTGCCAAGGATATAGGCCCCCGTAGGTGCCCGACTCTCAAAAGTGAGCAGCCCCAGAACGAATCTGAGGCCACACGACTTGCGCGATATAGCGGGGATGGGGGGAAGTGTCTATAGGAGGGCTTGTTTTTATGTGGCTCTATCGACCTTGGCGCCGAAGACACGCTTCAACAACGTGCGTGAAGGCGATCCAACGGTTTGAGTTTGCGTGTCTATTCAGGCCCGTTTGCTCAATTTTGTTCTAGCCCTTTTCCGCTTCCCCAAAATTCACAATCTGCTTTCTCATCAAAGGAAACATTTCTTCCGTCGGCATAGCTTTCTCAGCTTCAGGTACCAATTCAAAACCGAGGCACTCACCAGGCCTGGCTGCATGTTTTGCGTAACTCGCACATTGATCCAACGCTAGTCTCCAAAAATTGAGCGCGAAATCAGCGTTTTCACAAATGCCCCTACTTGCACCGGACATCATACTAGCGAAGTAGCGCATCCTTTCACCGCTTAAACCGGTTCCGGCTTTGTTTTCCCTTGCCTGCTCCGCAATAAGGTCATTCCTTATTCCAATCTGATCATTCATTTGCTCCATACAGCCGAGAGCTCTATGAGCAAACAAAGACAACGAGGGCATCTCTTTCAACAACAAGTTATATTCTGAAGAATGAGGAGGCGCCATTATGTGTACTTGGGGAAGTGACAAGTAGAAACACCGACACTCACCAAGCGCCTTCGAAAGTTCGCTTAGGCGTGCATGTTCGTTTTCGGCCTTGGCGTCGAAAGACGCCTCGCTTAACCTTTGAATCTGTTCCGCTTCTGGAGCGAGCGCTGACAGCGCCTGTAATTTGGAATTCGCAATTGCCTCAACATTGGAACCTGCAGAAATCACCAAACGATTCATTCCTCCGATAGCTTCGAGCCGAGAGCCTTCCTCACTTTCGTCTCGCATCGATTTCTGCTGGTAGTGAAAAGCAATCAACCCCAAACCAAAACCAAGGGATGAACCGATTGCGGTTTGTACGACTGATTGCCAAAACTCGCTCACCCAACTCTCCCACTGATTGTTTGTGACACAATACAGCTCAAATCCTGTATCAAAGCAACAAACGCTTCTCGGGAACCAAATACCGAACAGGCCATCTTGAAAACAAAAAATAGTTAGACGACCAACGAAGCCATCAACGGTTGTGACATACTTCAGCTAAGCAAAGGCCACCTGTCATCGATAGGAGGGAGCTTCTCACTTTTTCCCACTGACGACAGGCATAGCGGGCCAGGAGACACACCGATTGTGTCCTTGCGTTTCAGGGTCACTCAACCTAGCCACGTCCAGACGCCTCCTCTCAAATCTCCTCCACCATTTTCTCCAGCATCCAGACCTTTGCCACGATCTGCCAGCCGTTCTCGCCCTTCAACAATGACAGGTGGTCCTGATACACATTACGTCGGGCGCGAAAGCGGATTTTCACCAGGGCGGCTTTGGGTGACATGTAGTCCACCATCAAAATCTCCGCCTCCATCTGCTGCCCCAGCGCATGTGGTGAGTTAGCCGCATTAGCCCCCACGTCGGCGTTGAAGCTCGCAATCGGCTCCGCAAAAATCTCCCCCTTCTCGACATCAAACAGGCTCGCCGCTGGGTGAAACACCACGTCGAGCTTTGCCTTGTCACAATAAAACAGCCCATCAAAGTAGGTTTGCACCGCCTCAAACAACTCCATCTGTGTGTTCATCTCTTTATCCTTTCCAGTCGCGTTTCCTAACGACAGACATAGAGAGGCAGGGCCAGACTGCCCAATGAAGAGATGTGGTGCGGGTCATAACAGGTGGAGAATAAATCACGGACGTTGATGGAGTTGATCCGCTCGCGAGAATAATTCACACAATAGATCGGAGAAGTGTTTTAGCGCCGCAAGATCGCCCGCTTAATCCGGCTGCCGCGATGGCGTAGTTTTTCTTTGAGCGTCAGATTTTGCGCTTCGCCAGGCTGATAAGAGCCGGGTTGAATGAACTCCACCGCGTGAGTGAGGGTCGCCGATGACGGCGCCAGCCCACAAAAGTGGGCTATATCGCGAAGCACAAGTTCAGGTTTTACCAGCAGTTTTTCATAGCTCACCAACAGGACCGGACAATCGGCCCGCTGGATCAGATCCGCATTTTTTTGGGTTTGCGTCAAATACATGCACAGCGCTTTGTCGACCTCTTCCCGATCCCAAGACGACACGCCCAATGTATTGGCCGTCAAATCGCGAGTCACAAGGATCAGCCGCGGGTTGCGCAGGTCTGGCAGAAGATCGTCGATGTATTGGTGTGGATGAGGATGCTTCCAACCCCACACATCATGGCTTGTATTACGATGTGTAACTGTGGACCGAATGCTGTCCAGCCCGAGGCGCTTACGAAACAGCTTATCCTCGAGGTTGCCGCCAATGTCGTCTCCCAGAAAAACGCCTAGCCTGCGAATGGCACCCGCGGTCGCGGTTGTGCCGCCACGGTTGACACCAAAAATCAGAAACGTGCGCTGAT
>NZ_CAJXIV010000104.1 GCF_913054185.1 uncultured Shimia sp. | reverse complement strand
CTGCCGCAGGGTAAGCAAGGCATTGCCACTGTTAGCGCAAAAGGTCGCGGGCTGTGTCGGGATGTTGCATTTTGTGACTATTCTTTCTTAATTTTCTGGGTGTAACCTCCTAAGTACTAAGCGTCTTTTAATGAGACGGAACAGGCAAAAGGAGAAGGGACATGGTGGGTCCCGAAGAAGTACTTTCGTTTTGGCTCGATGAAGTTGGGCCAAGCGGGTGGTATGCAGTTTCCGAAGAGTTGGACGAAGAGATCCGGCAGCGGTTTGAGGCAACATGGAATGAGGCGCAGGATGGTGGACTGGGGCAATGGTTGACCTATGCCAGCGGCACCTTGGCCTATCTGATCCTGACCGATCAGTTTTCGCGCAACATGTACCGCGGCAGCGGCAAAGCCTTTGCCAGTGACAGCAAAGCGCTGGCAGCAGCAAAATCGGCGATTGATAAGAAATGGGATCAGAAGATTGACGGCCCTGCGCGGCAGTTTTTCTTTCTGCCATTGATGCATTCGGAAAACCTCTGTGATCAGGAGCGCTGTGTGCGCATGTTCCTGCAGCGGATGGGGGATGGCGACGGCAATTTATTGCACGCGCAAGCCCATCGTGAGGTTATCCGCAAGTTTGGACGTTTCCCGTATCGCAATGACGCCTTGGCGCGAGCCTCAACCGAGGTGGAGGCAGCTTATGTCGCGGATGGCGGCTATGGTGCGACCGTGCGGGAGCTTCAAGCAGCGGAGTAGGCTGTTAGTTTGTAGGCAAGCTGGCGTCCGGCGTTGGGTCGGGCGCATAGCAACTGGCCACGGCGCCGATGCGGCCACTTATACGAGTAGCCACGTCGTCCAAGGCCGTTTGCATCAAGGTTTCTGGCGTATCCGCGAGGCGCGCCAGGCTGCTGTTGATGCCTTCCAATTCCAATTGCAGCGCGTTGGCGCGGGATTGCAGGCGTTCGGCGGCCTGCGCGGTCAGAGCGCTGCTGTCCAAAGAGATTTCTGCTAGATCGCCGCGTAGATTGGCAACTTCGCGACGCAGACCGTCTACCTTGGTTTCCAGTGGCTGCACAATTTGCAGGTTTTGGGCAAAGCTGGCCACGACGCGCTCTGCGGTGTCGGACAAGCGCCAGAGGAAAAACAGACAGATTGCCACCAAAATCAACGTGGCATTGATCATAGCGATAAGCAGATCTTTCAGTGTTTTCACGGCTGTGTTCCCGACTCAATGATGCAGGCGCAGTGTGCGCCTGTCTCTGAGCGATCACCAGAAAAAATTTGCGCGTAAAACGGGCGGGGTGCTTTATTGAAGCTCCTGAGGAGTTCCAGTAGTCTCGCCAAAAGACAAAGTGGGAGGCGGGGAAAGACCATGGCCAGCAAG
Organism: uncultured Shimia sp.; assembly: GCF_913054185.1. Classification (GTDB taxonomy): domain Bacteria; phylum Pseudomonadota; class Alphaproteobacteria; order Rhodobacterales; family Rhodobacteraceae; genus Shimia. The sequence goes on along the minus strand of NZ_CAJXIV010000104.1, from coordinate 12,536 downwards.
AACTTCGACATGATTGTGATTGGCGCAGGCCCAGGGGGCTATGTGGCCGCCATTCGCGGTGCGCAATTGGGCCTGAAGGTGGCCATTGTTGAACGCGAACACATGGGGGGAATTTGCCTGAACTGGGGCTGTATTCCGACCAAAGCGCTGCTGCGCTCTGCTGAAGTGTTTCACCTGATGGAGCGGGCCAAGGATTTTGGTCTGAAGGCGGATGGCATTGGTTATGACATTGACGCGGTGGTGAAGCGCTCTCGTGGGGTGGCCAAACAGCTGAGCTCTGGTGTCGCGTTCCTGATGAAGAAGAACAAGGTTGAAGTCTTCATGGGGGAGGCGACTTTGCCCGCCAAAGGCAATGTGTCTGTGAAAAGTGACAAGGGCACTGAAGAGCTGACCGCAAAAAACATCGTTTTGGCGACTGGTGCGCGGGCGCGGGAATTGCCGGGGCTGGAAGGTGATGGCAAGCGGGTTTGGACCTATAAAGACGCGCTTGTGCCGCCACATATGCCCAAGAAGTTGTTGGTGATTGGCTCCGGTGCGATTGGGATCGAGTTTGCCAGTTTCTACAACACATTGGGCGCGGAGACGACGGTTGTCGAGGTGATGGATCGGGTGTTGCCAGTTGAAGATGCAGAGATAAGTGCTTTTGCCAAAAAGCAATTTGTCAAACAAGGCATGACCATCATGGAGAAATCTACGGTCAAGAAACTGGATCGTGGTAAGGACAAAGTCACCGCGCATATCGAAGTTGGCGGCAAGGTTACAACACAGGAATTTGACACGGTGATTTCGGCTGTAGGCATTGTCGGCAATGTTGAAAACCTTGGGCTTGAAAAGTTGGGTGTGAAGATCGATCGGACCCATGTGGTGACAGATCAGTACTGCCAAACCGGCGTGGACGGGCTGTTTGCGATTGGTGACATCGCAGGCGCACCTTGGTTGGCTCACAAAGCCAGTCATGAAGGTGTGATGGTGGCGGAGCTGATTGCCGGAGGGAAACCACATCCGGTGAAACCGGAAAGCATTGCAGGTTGTACCTATTGCCATCCGCAGGTGGCGAGCGTGGGTTATACCGAGGCCAAAGCCAAAGAGTTGGGTTACGACGTAAAGGTTGGTCGCTTCCCGTTTATGGGCAATGGCAAAGCAATTGCGTTGGGGGAGCCAGAGGGCATGGTGAAAACTGTGTTTGATGCCAAAACCGGCGAGCTGTTGGGCGCGCATATGGTGGGCGCAGAAGTAACCGAGTTGATCCAAGGCTATGTGGTCGGGCGTCAGCTAGAGACCACTGAAGAAGACTTGATGCAAACAGTGTTCCCGCACCCAACGCTGAGCGAGATGATGCATGAAAGTGTGTTGGATGCTTATGATCGTGTGATCCACGTCTAACAGACTTTATTTGACCATGGCGCGCATCGGATACCCGAGCGCGCCATTGAGGTAATTCAGTGACAGAAAACAAAGGTATGCTGCCGGTTGTGGTGATCTGGCTGGCCGGCGTTGGCGCGGCGGGGCAGTTTGCCAAAATTAGCGTAACGTTTGACTACGTCGGAACTGCGTACCCGGAAGCTGGTGCGCGGTTGGGCTTTGCCTTGTCCATATTGGGTCTGGCAGGTATTTTCCTTGGTGTGGTGGCGGGCGTTCTGGCCTCCAAGATTGGCATGCGTCGCACCTTGATTGGTGGGCTTGGCCTCAGCGCCGTGGTGTCGTTCGTGCAGGCATTGGGGCTGTCGTTTGATGCGTTTTTGTTCAGTCGGGTGATCGAAGGCTTAGCGCATCTGGCGATTGTGGTGGCTGCGCCGACGCTGATTGCCAAAGTCTCACCTCCCGAGAAGCGCGCTTTTTCTCTGACGCTATGGGGCACATTTTTTGGCGTGGCCTTTGCGCTGTTTGCCTGGGCGGGACGGCCTTTGGTGGAGGCTTATGGGCTGAATGCGATGTATTTTGCACATGGTGCGTGGATGGCCGCCAGCGTGCTGGGCGTCGCGGCAATTGGGTTACCGGATAAGGAAGCACAGGAGGCGGCGGAGCGGCTGACCGTTGGCGGGGTGCTCAAGCAGCATTGGGCGGTCTATTGCTCGCCATTTATGAACGCTGCGGCGGTGGGGTGGCTGTTTTACACCTTCTGCTTTGTCAGCCTGCTGACGCTTTTGCCGCCGTACATCGCACCGGAGTGGCGTACGTTTACGGTTGGGGCGATGCCACTGATGAGCATGATCAGCTCGATGACGTTGGGTGTTTGGCTGCTGCGTTATTGGCGCATCGTACAGGTGATCCAGACTGGGTTTCTGATCTCCGCAGGCGCGGCCCTTGTGCTGATCTTGGTGCCTGGATCGCCATTTGTGTGTTTGGTCTTGGCTGGCGCTTTGGGGTTGATCCAAGGGGCAAGTTTTGCGCTGGTGCCGGAGTTGAATGACACGGCCGCGGATCGGGCAAATGCAAATGGCGTGTTTGCGCAGGCGGGCAATTTTGGAAACACCATTGGCACACCGATCCTTTTGGCGGTGGTCGCGCTGAGCGGCTATGGTGGCATGATGTTGGTGTCGGCGACGCTTCTGCTGATTGGCGCGGCGTCACATGTGCTGTTGCAACAGGCACGCGCGCGTGCCTAAAACGCTCAAAGCCCCGCAGGATGGCGGGGCTTTGAGCGTTTGTAATGTGCTTACAAAATGGCGTGGGCGAGGATCATTAGGATGCCGGAGCCAATCACGTAGCTGACATCCACGGTGATGGCGAAGCGGGATTTGTTGATCCAGGCGCCGGTGTTGGCCACATATGCAGCGCAAGCGAGAATGGCGAGCAAGGCCACTGTCAGGTTCTGTGTCGTTTCGGTGAGCGCGACGATATAGGCCAAAAGCGCGATCGCAATCCAGTTGGTGACCAGCGGCCCCATTGGCATTTTTTCCGGTGGCGTCGGGTCGATGTTACTGCCCTCAGCCCAGCGTTTTTGCAGGCCCAAAACCGGGCCGTAGATCAAAAAGCCAAACGCGGCTGAGGCGACAAAGCCAGCGAGAAATGCAATCCAATTCATAGGGAGGTCTCCAATGCTTCCAATATGCGTGTCCAGCCACCTTCGTGGTTGTCGCGGCTCTCTTGCGACGGGAAGCGGACGTGTTTGAGGGTCAGGTTGGTGCCATCATTGGCAGGTGTCAAGATTAAGGTGACCTCGCTATCCTCCTGAGAATAGGGAGAAACCCACGTGAACCGCAGGCGTTTGGCGCGGTCAATTTCCAGATACTCACCTTCATGCGGCCAGCCTTCCTCGACATCGGGGGCTTGCATCACCACGCGAAACCGGCCGCCGACCACGGGGTCATTGCTGGCCTCCGGCACAGTCATTTCAGGGGCAGGTACCAGAAATTTCTGCATCATTTTTGGGTTAAGCCAGGCGTCAAAAACACGTTCTGGTGGGAAAGGTAGAAAGCGGGACACTTCTAGCGCTAGGTCAGTCATTGTTGTCTTCCTCCATTAGGGCAGCTTCGAGGGCGTCCAACCGCAGCGCCCAGATGGAGCGCAGGTCGGCAAACCAGTTTTCGATTTGTGACAAAGGCGCCATTTGCACCTCAATGAGGTGATCGCGCCATTCTGTGCGGCGACTGGCCAATCCTGCGGCCTCCAGCACTTTGATATGCTTGGAGATTGCGTTCAGGCTCAGATCAAAGCGGGCGGCGATATCCGTAACCTTCATGGGGCCATGTTGGGCCAGAAGGGTTAGAATCGCACGCCGGTTAGGCTCCGATGCCGCCTTGAGAATGGCGCTCAATTGGGCTGTGTCATTTTGTTCAACCATATGGGTGAATAACATGCTGAGTCCCATCAGTCAACCATTTGGGGGAATGATGCCGTGTGATCTGGCAAGTAAGCTTGAATGGCATCCGGATTGGTCTTCAAAACGTAGTCACAGATGCTTATGTCCAGAAATTGCGATCGGTTGAGGTCGCTGCAGATTCTGACTTGGCGAATTAAAATGTTCTCTGTATGTTCGCAAAATCTGGTTGGCAGAGGGGAGGGGATCCCCTATGTCTGGTGCCGTATCCGTTGGGGGTTTGAATGGCCGAGCTGAAAAACATCGAAGTGCGTGGTGCACGTGAGCACAATCTGAAGTCCATTGACGTGGATATTCCGCGCGATCAGCTGGTGGTGATCACAGGCCTATCGGGATCGGGCAAGTCCTCATTGGCGTTTGATACGATTTATGCGGAAGGGCAGCGGCGCTACGTTGAGAGCCTGAGTGCCTATGCGCGGCAGTTCCTCGATATGATGGAAAAGCCGGATGTGGATCACATCAGCGGTCTGTCTCCGGCAATTTCGATTGAGCAAAAGACCACCTCCAAAAACCCGCGTTCCACTGTCGGTACAGTCACCGAGATCTATGATTATCTGCGACTGTTGTTTGCCCGCGTGGGCACTCCCTATTCGCCGGCCACAGGTCTGCCAATTGAGGCGCAACAGGTGCAGGATATGGTCGACCGAGTTATGACGCTGGACGAAGGCACGCGTGGGTTTTTGCTGGCGCCGATTGTGCGCGATCGCAAAGGGGAATATCGCAAAGAGTTCCTAGAGTTGCGCAAGCAGGGTTTTCAGCGGGTGAAGGTTGATGGGGCTTTTTATGAGCTGGATGAGCCGCCCACACTCGACAAGAAGTTCCGCCATGACATTGACGTGGTTGTTGATCGTCTTGTGGTGCGTGAGGGCATGGAAACACGTCTTGCAGACAGTATGCGGACGGCGCTTGATCTGGCGGATGGCATTGCGGTTCTGGAGACCGCACCAAAAGAGGGTGATCCGGAGCGGCTGACCTTCAGTGAGAAATTTGCTTGTCCGGTCAGTGGGTTCACCATTCCAGAGATCGAGCCGCGGCTGTTTTCGTTTAATGCGCCGTTTGGGGCCTGCCCAACCTGTGACGGGCTTGGCAAAGAGCTGTTCTTTGATGAGCGGTTGGTGGTGCCGGATGTGACCTTGAAGGTTTACGACGGGGCTTTGGCGCCTTGGCGCAAAGGCAAATCTCCATATTTCCGGCAAACCATTGAGGCGTTGGCCAAGCATTACGAGTTTGACAAAAACTCGCCTTGGAAAGATCTGCCGAAACATGTGCAGCAGGTATTCCTCTATGGCTCTGGCGAGGAAGAGATTGAATTCCGCTATGACGAAGGTGGCCGAGTTTATCAGGTGACGCGTGTGTTTGAGGGGGTCATCCCCAATATGGAACGCCGGTATCGCGAGACGGACTCAAACTGGATTCGCGAAGAGTTTGAGAACTATCAGAACAACCGCCCTTGCGGGGCGTGCCGTGGGCACCGGCTGCGTGAAGAGGCGCTGGCGGTGCGGATTGCGGACAAACATGCCGGGCACGTGGTGCAGCTGTCGATCCGAGAGGCGTTGGCCTGGATTGAAAGCGTGCCGGCTGCGTTGACACCTCAACGGCAAGAGATCGCAAAAGCGATTGTGAAAGAGATCCGCGAGCGGCTTGGGTTCCTGAACAATGTGGGATTGGAATATCTGTCGCTTTCGCGAAACAGTGGCACGTTGTCCGGTGGGGAAAGCCAACGTATCCGGTTGGCCAGCCAGATTGGCTCCGGTTTGACAGGGGTGTTGTACGTGTTGGATGAGCCGTCGATTGGCCTGCACCAACGTGACAATGACCGGCTGCTGACCACGCTGAAAAACCTGCGCGATCAGGGAAATACGGTGATTGTGGTGGAGCACGACGAAGAGGCTGTGCGCGAGGCGGACTATGTGTTCGACATTGGCCCAGGGGCTGGTGTGCATGGCGGACAGGTGGTGTCACAGGGCAAACCGGAAGATATTGCGGCTGATCCAGCGTCGTTGACCGGGCAGTATTTGTCTGGTGCGCGTGAGATTGCGGTGCCAACCGAACGGCGCGAGGGCAATGGCAAATCTGTGACAGTGGTGAAAGCGACGGGCAACAACCTGCGCAAAGTTACTGCGGATTTCCCGCTTGGTAAGTTTGTCTGTGTGACCGGTGTGTCTGGTGGCGGGAAATCAACGCTGACCATTGAGACCTTGTTTAAGACAGCGTCCATGCGCCTGAATGGGGCGCGGCAGACGCCTGCGCCGTGTGAGACCATCAAAGGGCTCGAGCATCTGGACAAGGTGATCGACATTGATCAGCGGCCTATTGGGCGCACACCGCGGTCTAATCCGGCGACTTACACCGGGGCGTTTACGCCGATTCGCGACTGGTTTGCGGGTCTGCCCGAAGCAAAAGCACGGGGCTACAAGCCGGGGCGGTTCAGTTTCAACGTCAAGGGCGGGCGCTGTGAGGCCTGTCAGGGTGACGGGGTGATCAAGATCGAGATGCACTTCCTGCCGGATGTGTACGTGGAATGTGAAACCTGCAAAGGCGCGCGCTACAACCGTGAAACGTTGGAGATCAAGTTCAAAGGCAAGAGCATTGCCGACGTGCTGGATATGACCGTCGAAGAAGCTCAGGAGTTCTTCAAAGCGGTGCCAAGCATACGCGATAAAATGGACGCGCTGATGCGGGTTGGGCTGGGCTACATCAAGGTCGGACAGCAGGCGACAACTCTCTCAGGTGGCGAGGCACAGCGAGTGAAACTGTCCAAGGAATTGGCGAAGCGCTCCACAGGGCGTACGCTCTATATCTTGGATGAACCAACCACGGGTCTGCATTTCGAAGATGTACGTAAGTTGTTGGAAGTGCTGCATGAACTTGTGGACCAAGGCAACACGGTTGTGGTGATTGAACACAATCTGGACGTGGTGAAAACCGCAGACCACATCATTGATATTGGTCCCGAAGGTGGCGATGGTGGTGGTAAGATTGTCGCCAAAGGCACGCCAGAGAAAGTGGCTAAGGTAGCAGCGAGCTATACCGGGCATTATTTGAAAGACATGCTGGTCCCAAAGAAAAAGGTGGCGGCCGAGTAATTTGGAAGGCGGCGCTTCAAAGGAGCGCCGCCTTTTCGTTAGGCGGCTATGGCTTGGCGTGGTTTGGCCAGCATGAGCGGCAGAATGAACATCAGCAGGAAGCCGGTGTTCAAGACGGCGTTGAACCATGCGCCAGATAAGACGGAGCCTGCGCTGTCCACTACAAACCAACTCCAAATACCCCAGTGGATAATGGTGGCCCCGGTGGATGGGTCGTTTGCATAAACGCGGATTGTGATTTGCCAGATCATAAAGCCCAAACCGACCATCAGGCCACCGCCAATGGCGGCGAGGACTTTCTCGCTGTCATTGCCAAAGCCCTGTGCGCCATCAAGCGGCAGGTGTGTCAGGTCCATGAACCAACCAACGACGCCGTAATAGCTGCCGGCCAGGGCAAAGAGCGGTATGAGGCCAAAAATCACCGTGCCAATTGAGGTCAGTTTCAAAAGATAGATCGCGCGATCCTGTGTCATGTGTTGTCTCCCACTATGTGTATGCGGGCACATTGCGCAGCCTGAGTGAGGCAAAACAATTACCTGTGGGGTAAGTGCTTTGCCTCCAAGATGCGCTAGAGTGGCTGTGAACCTGAGGGAGCAAAATATGGGTGTCGATTTTGGTGTGGTTCTCAAAGAATGGCGGCAGGTGCGGCGGGTGAGCCAGCTGGACCTTGGGCTGTCGGCTGGCGTGAGTTCGCGGCACATCTCCTTTTTGGAAACCGGACGGTCGCGGCCCAGTCGTGGCATGGTATTGCGATTGTGTGATGAGTTGGAGGTGCCCATCGCGCAACGCAATCGGATGCTGACGGCGGCGGGCATGAGCCCGGCTTATGCGGAGCGGGCGCTGTCCGCTGAAGACATGGCACCGATGCGGGCGGCGGTGGAGTGGACGTTGAAGCGGCATGAACCGTATCCGGCTATTGCCATGGACAGACACTGGTGCCTGGTTGCGATGAATGCGGTGTCAGAGCGGTTGATGGCCGGATTTGGTGTAGCTGTGGGAGGCAGCCTTGTTGACATGATGGTCGACTCGAAGATCGTTCGGCAAGCGCTTGTGAATTATGATGAAATTTTGCGCCACATGGTGGCGCGTCTGCGGGTGGAAAGTGCACATTTCGGGCATGATCCAGTGCTGGAAGACGGAATCTTACGGATGCAATCCGTGCTGGGCGATGGTGCGCTAAGTGTGGATGGTATCAAGCCCGCCATCATACCAGCAGTCTATGATTTTGGCGGCATGCGCCTGTCGTTGTTTTCGACCATTAGCCAATTTGGCTCAGCTGAGGACATTGCGCTCAGCGAACTTCGCATTGAGATGATGTTCCCATCCGATGAAGCCACGCGCCTCACGTTGGAGGCGCTGGCCGGGGCGTGATTACTTTCGGTGCAGCGGACAGGTGCGCATGCCAAATATGGTATAGAGCGGGCAAGAGCCCAGAAGCGCTGTGGCCAATGGGATAATACCAATCCACATCCATGTGCCATAACCTAAAAGCGCCCCCGCGATCAGAACCAGACCAATGACCACGCGCAGCACTTTGTCGATGCCGCCAACATTTTTCATAAACATATGTTTCCCTCCTAGAGACGAGGAAGGAATACATCTCAAAGTCTGAATGTGAATTGATCTACGTCAAGTGTCAAAAACTTACGCTGCCAGGAGTGCGGTGGCCTCAAAACTGCGCAGGCTGGGGCGGGCCGCAATGTCCCTAAAGCTGATGTTTTTCTCGCGCATCACCTGACGCAGGGAGCGGTTGGCAAAGGGATCAAAGCTGTAGCGAGTCATTGGGCCAGGCAGGAAGCTTTCGGACCATTGGCCTTCGGAGTAAAGCAACTCGTGTTGCGGCATGAGGATGTGGAAATAGGTGATGGTGCCATTGGTTTCACAGCGGGTCACGTCGCGGCCATTGACCAGATCTTTGGCTTTCACCAGCACTTCGTCGCAACCAAACAGAAGTTCGGCGCGGTAGCCTTGCAGTAGAACGCGGTGTTGTGGGGAGACAATCAGGTCACGGTCATTGTCCAACACACCCGCTCTGATGCGGATGGGCAGGGATTCAAAGCATGATGGCATGTGGGAGTGGCCAATCCACTGAATTGGTTGAAAGCCGTTGTCTAGAGTGTCGACCAGCATGCCGGCTTTGAGATCTTCTACTGGGACGTCGCCTTCGGACGTGCGGATCAGTGTGCCAACGGTGAAGCACGGCGCGTGTTGCTCGATCTCGACCAGCGCGGTGTCAGTCTCGCCCGCGGAATCCTCGATGGTGTAGTTGAAATAGACGGTTTCGTTGTCGGTGTCCGCGTCGACCGTGAGCGTGCCGTCCGCATTTAGCGTCACAACTTGGCCAGTTGCCAAAGTCACGTTGTTGGGCAGTCCACCACTTCCGTCGTGGCTGACAGCCGTCCCGTTGATGTGCGTGATGGTCAGGGTAGGGCCTGCAGACGAGTTGTCATTGCCCAGCACGTCGAGGGTTTTGCTGTTGCCATACGCAATGCGCATGTCATCGTCTTGCGCCACAATAGCGGTTTGCACGGAGCCACCTGCGATCAGCAGGTTGGAGTCATATTGTGTGTCGGTAGCGTCGGCGATGCCAATCACCAGCTCGTTCACGCCGTCCTGCAGCGGCACCACAAAAGTCAATGTGACGGTGAATCCGTCCATTTCTGTGTTGTATTGATCGTTTGCGTTGTCGACATACAGATTTTCGTTGCCATCGTTGATATTGCCAACAGCCGCGCTACCATCACCAACGGAAATCTGGGCCTCAACACCGTTTACCCACACACCAATAGCGTCGTTGTAGCTCAGGTATTCGGGGTATTCTTCTGAGGACAAAACAAAGTCGATTGTCAGGTACTCGCCGGCAGTGCCGTTGAAGTCGATGGTGAGGTATGAGGCATCAAAGGTGTTTGTGCCTGCTGCGGCGTCAAACAGAGCGTTGCCGTCTTCTCCTGAGGTGTTGGTCGAAGTTGAGGCTGATGTGTTTGTGTTTGTGCTGCCGTCGCTGTTGGTGAAGTCATCCACGTGGCCAGTTGAGAGGATCACACCGCTGTCAGCCGGAGCAACACCAGCACTCGTGGTGTCTGCGCCGGTGTAAATGCCAGAAGACAGGCTGTCGCCGGTGTAGGTGGCGCCAAGAATGCGGGTGGGGTCACCAAAGATCTCATTGGCCATCGCAGAGGCGGTGGCGTTTGTATCGATATTGAGTTCGGTTGCCGTTGGCATGGTCTAACCCCAGTGCGTTCTGCTCTTGTCCAATCACGGAACCTCTTTGGGTTCTCGCTCACCCTCAAAACTGCTGGGCAAACGTGGCGTGAACGGGGCTGGGGTAAGGAAAGATTAATTAAAATTGAGGGCAGAGTTGGGAATGTCTGAAACGAAAAAGGCCGCGAAAAATGTGGCGCGGCCCTTTGTTTTATTGCCGATTTGGCGGAATTCTAACTGCGCGTGCGTTTTTCGAAACGTGGCAACATTGCGGAGAAGTCGGTGCCAAGCCCACCTTCATTCTCCACAAACTGCTCATACAGTGCAGCGGCGGCTTGACCCATAGGGGTGTCGGCATCGGCACTTTCCGCGGCCTGTTGCGACAGGCGCAGGTCTTTGAGCATCAGCTCGGAAGCAAAGCCCGGCTGGTAGTCATTGTCTGCCGGCGACTGGGGACCAACGCCGGGTGCGGGACAGTAGGCGTTCATGGTCCAGCTGTAGCCGGATGAGGTGGAGACCACGTCAAACATCGACTGACGGTCCAGGCCAAGTTTGTCGGCCAGCGCAAAAGCTTCGCAGGTGGCGATCATGGTGACGCCGAGGATCATGTTGTTGCAAATCTTGGCGGCTTGGCCTGCACCTGCGTCGCCGCAGTGCACGGCTTTCTGGCCCATGATGTCAAACAGGGGATCTGCCTTGGCAAAAGCGTCTTTGGAACCACCTGCCATGAAGGTCAGCGTGCCGCCAGCTGCGCCGCCAACGCCACCAGATACTGGCGCATCCACGGGCAGGAGGCCTGCGGCGGTGGCCTGCTCAGCCACGGCGCGGGCGCTGTCCACGTCCACGGTGGAGCAATCGACAAAAGCGGCGCCTGCGGACATCACTGGGATGATCTCATTTGCGACGGCACGCAGGATTTGGCCGTTTGGCAGCATGGTGATGACCACGTCCGCGCCAGTGGCGACGGCTGCGCCGCTGTCAGCCATAGAGACGCCCTCGATGGCCACGTCGGCCATGTCAAAACCCACGACCTCATGGCCCGCTTTTGCAAGGTTGGCGGCCATGGGGCCACCCATATTGCCCAGTCCGATGAAACCAATCTTCATGCTGCTACTCTCCCTTTTCAAATGTCAGCGCATCCGCCCCAAGCGGCAGGACCATCTTGGTCACGATGCCGGGGGGCAGAGCGTCCAAGCTGTATTTCCATTGCGGATTGCGGTCTTTGTCGATGATTTGTGCGCGGATGCCTTCCAGAAAATCGCCGTCTTCCATGGCGCGGAAGGTGAAGCGGTATTCCTGATCCAGTGCAAAACGGATGTCGTCGCGTTGGCGCACGCGGTGAATGATCTCCAATGCGGCCCCCGTGGCGATGGGGGAATTGTGGGAGAGTTTTTTCAAGGCACCGGCAGCAAATTCGCTGTCCGAGTACTTCAGCGCGTTAAGAACGTCATTGAGGGTCTCGCCGCCGAAGTTGGCGTCGATGTCGGCCTGCTGGGTGGTGAGCGGGCCAGCCTCAGGTTCAGAGGCGGCGGCGTCGATCAGGGTGTGGTCGGCTGTGTCTTCGAGCCGGGCAATCAAGGCGGGCCACTGATCTTCGGGAATGAAGTAATCGGCAAAGCCAGCGTAGATTGCGTCTGCTGCATTCAGGCGGGCGGCAGTGAGGCCAAGAAACTCACCCAAACGGCCGGGCGCACGGGCCAAGATCAAGGAGCCGCCAACATCTGGGACAAGGCCAATGCCACATTCTGGCATGGCGATCTGGCTGGTGTTGCCCACCACGCGATGAGAACCGTGACAGCCAACGCCAACGCCGCCGCCCATAGTGAAGCCTTGCATGAAGCTGACCACTGGTTTGGGGAACTCAAAGAGTTTTGCGTTCATGCGGTATTCGTCGGCCCAGAATTTTCGGCCATAAGCAAAGTCGCCTTTGGTGCCGGTATCATAGAGCTCAGCAATGTCGCCGCCGGCGCAGAAGGCTTTTGCACCCTCCGCATCGATGACGATCATTTTTACGGCGTCGTCATTGGCCCAAGCATCAAGCGCGTCTTCGATGGTGATGCACATGTCATAGGACATGGCATTGAGCGCCTTGGGGCGGGTGAAGGTGATGCGGCCGGTCAAGCCGACTTTGCGGATGGAGATGTCAGACACGCGGTGCGCTCCGTCTTTAAAAGGGCCGCTCCCGAGGGGCGGCCCGGTCATGGTTAGGCTGCTATCATCTGGCGGGAAATGATCAGGCGCATGATTTCATTGGTGCCTTCGAGGATCTGGTGCACACGCAGGTCACGGACAATTTTCTCGATGCCATAGTCTGCGAGGTAGCCATAGCCGCCGTGCAGCTGCAAGCAGCCATTGGCCACGTCAAAGGCCACGTCGGTGACCATCAGCTTGGCCATGGCGCAGAATTTGGTGGCGTCGTGGTCGCCATT
>NZ_CAJXIV010000103.1 GCF_913054185.1 uncultured Shimia sp. | reverse complement strand
CTGGAAACCCTCAAGCTCCTACATTTCTCAGGCCCCTTATCTTCGCCCACCATTTCCTCAATCAGCTGTTCCGGCGGTGAAGCCAGCCTCATGGCCGACACTGCGCAGACCAGTGGCGTGACCTTTCCCCCTCTGACAAGCATTCAAAGGCACGCCCTGACCGAAACGCTTGGCCCGATGGTCGCACTTGCCAACCCGCTGGATTATCACACCCACATTTGGCGCGACGCAAGAGCGATGGCATCCGCGTGGGCTGCCATGATGACACCTGAGGTTGGCCTCACCTTTTCTGTGGTCGACTACCCGCCTGAGAACAAATCTGACTGGGACTGCGCAACCGACGCAGCGATTGCTGCGCACAAGGCCACAGGCCGCCCCATGGCTGTGGTGGCCACCCTGCCGGAACTTCTTCCCCCAGACGTGACCCAAACCCTGATCAACGGCGGCGTGGTACCGATGCATGGCCTGCGCGAGGCGGTCACAGCCGCGGCTGCCACAACGCAGATCATCGCCCCTGACCCTACCCCGCTGGCTTTGCCTTGCACGCTTCCGCCAAGCACAACGAAAATCCTCAGCGAACATGATGCCAAAACAGCCCTCGCTGCACATGGCCTTACTGTGCCGCGCAGCGTTGTGGTGCGCGATCCCGACGACCTCACGGGAGCAGCCGAAAAGCTCGCCGCTCCTCTGGTGCTGAAAGGTCAGGGCATCGCCCATAAAACCGAAGCGGGTGCGGTGCATCTCAATCTCACCGCCAAAGATCTTCCTGCAGCCGCCGCGGCCATGCCAACCCACAGTTTTCTGATCGAAGAAATGGTCAATGACGCAGTTGTAGAACTGCTTATCGGCGTCACCCGCGACCCCGCGCATGGCTTTGTGCTCACAATCGCCGCAGGTGGCACCCTCACCGAAGTGCTGTCTGACAGCGCATCGCTCTTGGTTCCCGCCAGCCCGGAGACACTGCGAAACGCGCTGGCCTCTCTCAAAATCGCCCCGCTGCTCACCGGCTATCGCGGCGCGCCCCCTGCCAACATCAACGCCATTCTACGGGCCATCAACGCCCTGCAAGCCTACGTGCTTGCCAATCTGGGCAGCTTGCAAGAGGCTGAAATCAACCCGCTGATCTGCACCCCGACCCGCGCGGTGGCTGCAGATGCGCTGATACAAAAGGACAAGACATGAGCGACAGCCCGGTCAAAACCCGCCGCGACGGTGCCATTCTCGAAGTCACGCTCGATCGCCCCAAAGCCAACGCCATTGATCTGATCACCAGCCGCATCATGGGCGAGGTCTTCCGCGACTTCCGCGACGATCCTGACCTGCGCGTGGCAATTGTCACTGGCGGTGGCGAGAAATTCTTCTGCCCCGGCTGGGATCTCAAGGCCGCTGCCGACGGCGACGAAGTCGATGGCGATTACGGCGTGGGCGGTTTTGGCGGCCTGCAAGAGCTGCGCGACATGAACAAACCGGTGATTGCCGCCGTGAACGGCATTGCCTGTGGCGGTGGCCTCGAACTGGCTCTCTCCGCCGACATCATCCTCGCCGCGGATCACGCCACCTTTGCGCTGCCCGAAATCCGCTCCGGCACCGTGGCTGACGCCGCTTCGGTGAAGCTGCCCAAGCGCATTCCTTACCACATCGCCATGGAGCTGCTGCTCACCGGGCGCTGGTTTGACGTGCAGGAGGCCCACCGTTGGGGGTTGGTGAACGAGATCGTTGCCGCCGACAAGCTGATGGACCGCGCCTGGGAGCAGGCCCGCCTGCTGGCCTCTGGCCCCCCTTTGGTTTACGCCGCCATCAAAGAAATTGTGCGTGACGCCGAAGATGCCAAATTCCAGGACGCCATGAACCACATCACCCAGCGCCAATTGCGCAGCGTCGATGTGCTCTATGACAGCGAGGATCAGCTCGAAGGCGCAAGGGCCTTCGCCGAAAAACGCGATCCGGTTTGGAAAGGCAAATAGCCCGACACCCAACTTTCCCCATACCGCTGGAAATTTATGCACCCGCCAACATCCCGCTAGGATGTGACAATTATTCACTGCCCCAGCTCTTGTGCCTGTTTGACCACAGGCGCAGAATGGCGTCATGAAAAAGACCCTGCTTTCGCTCGGCCACGGCTACACCGCCCAGGCCCTCGCCATCCGTCTTTTGCCACAAGGCTGGACCATTCTCGGCACCTACCGCGACCCTGCCCAAGAAGCCGAGCTTCGCGCTCAGGGCATCACGCCATTGCAATGGCCGATCGATTTGGACACCGCGCTCAAGGATGTGACCCATGTCCTGACCTCGATTCGTCCAGACAAAGACGGCGATCCAGTGCTGCGACTGGGCAAAGACGCTCTTCTGAAAGCCGCCCCCAATCTTGAGTGGATCGGCTACCTCTCCACCACCGGTGTTTACGGCGATATGGACGGCGGCTGGGTGGATGAGGACACCCCACTTGATCCCGGCGGCCTTCGCGGCAAAATGCGCGTGCTGGCCGAAGCCGAATGGCAAGCCTTACCTGAACTGCCGCTGCACATTTTCCGCCTTGCTGGCATCTACGGCCCTGGACGCGGCCCGTTTGCCAAACTGCGCAACGGCACCGCCCGCCGCATTATTAAGAAAAATCAGGTCTTCTCCCGCGCCCATGTCGAGGACATTGCACAGGTGCTGGAAGCCTCAATGAAGGCACCCAACGCGGGCCAAATCTACAACGTCTGTGATGACAGCCCGGCCCCACCTCAAGACATTCTCGCTTATGCCGCTGAACTTCTCGGCATGGACCCACCGCCGGAAATCCCGTTTGAAGAGGCGGAGATGAGCCCAATGGCGCGCAGCTTCTATTCCGACAGCAAACGCGTGCGCAATGACCGCATCAAAGAGGAGCTGGGTGTTGTCCTAAAGTACCCCAACTACCGCGATGCGCTAAAAGCCATGCTGGACGAAGAAACCGCTACCTAAGCGCTTTCTCTTTCTACAAATACCTCGGGGGTTTGGGGGCTGCCCCCCACTCGTGCGCGGGCCTACGCCCGCTTGCTGTCCAGTGTGGTTATGCCCAGCGCATCCAGCACCTTGGCCTCAATCTGCTCGGCATTCATCGCCGCCACATCATACATCGCTTTGGGGCTGGCCTGATCAATAAACGTGTCTGGCAGCACCATCGAGCGGTACTTCAGCCCACCATCAAACACGCCTTCTTCCGCCAGAAGCTGCGCCACATGGCTACCAAAACCACCCACTGCCCCCTCTTCGATGGTGATCAGCGCCTCATGATTGGCCGCCAGATCCAGGATCATGTCCCGGTCCAAAGGTTTGGCAAACCGAGCATCCGCAATTGTAGGCGTGATGCCCCGCGCTGCCAGCGCCTCTGCCGCTTTGCGGGTTTCTTCCAACCGTGTGCCAAAAGACAACAACGCCACGCGACTGCCCTCCTGCACCAAACGGCCCTTGCCAATCTCCAGCACTTCACCGCGCTCCGGCAGTTCCACACCCACACCTTCGCCACGCGGGTAGCGGAACGCAATGGGGCCATCGTCATAGGCCGCCGCCGTCGCCACCATATGTTTCAGCTCGGCTTCATCCGCCGCCGCCATCACCACCATGCCCGGCAGGTTGGCCATGAACGCCACATCAAAACTGCCCGCATGGGTCGCGCCATCCGCGCCAACAAGCCCCGCACGGTCAATCGCAAACCGCACTGGCAGGCGCTGAATCGCCACATCGTGCACAACCTGATCATAGCCGCGCTGCAAGAATGTTGAATACATCGCACAGAACGGCTTCATGCCGCCCGCCGCCAAGGCAGCGGAGAAGGTCACACCATGCTGCTCGGCAATCGCCACATCAAAACAGCGGCTTGGATAGCGTTCCGCAAACAGGCCCAAGCCTGTGCCATCCGGCATCGCAGCTGTGACTGCACAAATTCGGCTGTCTTCCGCGGCAGCTTCGACAAGCGCATTGCCAAACACCGATGTGTAACTTGGCGCGTTGGAAGGCGCTTTGTGCTGTTTGCCAGTGGGCACATCAAATTTCGCGGTGGCATGGCCTTTGTCCCGCGCCGCTTCCGCAGGCGCGTAGCCTTTGCCTTTCTTGGTAATCACATGCAGCAACACCGGCCCGGTTGCGCGCTGACGCAACGTGCGCAAAAGCGGCAACAGCTGATCCATGTCATGCCCGTCAATTGGCCCTACATAGGAGAACCCCAGCTGTTCAAACAACGTGCCACCCACGGTCATGCCCTTCAGGACATCTTTCGCCCGCTTGGCGCCTTCACGGAACGGTTCCGGCAACAGGCTCACCGCGCCTTTTGCGGCAGACTTCAATTCCTGAAACGGCTCACCAGCGTAAAGACGGCTGAGGTATTCGCTCATCGCCCCCACCGGCGGCGCAATCGACATGTCGTTGTCGTTTAGAACGACAAACATGCGTTTGCCCAAATGGCCCGCGTTGTTCATCGCCTCATAGGCCATGCCCGCCGTGATCGACCCATCGCCAATCACCGCAATCGCATCGCCTAGGCCACCGTCACATTGCCCACCCAAATCGCGCGCCACGGCAAAGCCCAGCGCAGCTGAAATCGAGGTCGAGCTATGCGCCGCGCCAAACGGATCAAACACGCTCTCGCTGCGCTTGGTGAAGCCAGACAACCCGTCTTCCTGACGCAGGGTGCGAATCCGGTCACGACGGCCGGTCAGAATTTTATGTGGGTAACATTGGTGTCCCACATCCCAGACCAACTTGTCTCGCGGCATGTCAAACACCGCATGCAACGCCACGGTTAGTTCCACCACACCCAAACCTGCGCCCAGGTGCCCACCGGTCTCGCTCACCGCAGAAATTGTCTCAGAGCGCAACTCATGCGCAATCTGCGTCAACTCACTGTCGGAAAACCGTTTCAGGTCTTCGGGCAGGGTCACTTGATCCAACAATGGGGTCTGGGGTCTCGCTGACATAGGCGCGCCTTCCGGTTAGCTGTCCCGCGAGATAACGAAACGCGCCGCCTCCCGCAAGGTATCCGCATCTTTACCGTAAACGGAAAGCGCGTCACATGCATCCGTCACAAGGTCGCGGGCGCGTGTTTTTGCGCCGTCCAATCCCAACAACGAGACAAAGGTGGCTTTGCCAGCTTCGGCATCTTTGCCCACTGCCTTGCCCACCTTTGTGGCATCGCCTTCTACATCCAGAATGTCATCCGCAATCTGGAACGCCAAACCCAAATCAAGTGAGTAGCGCATCAACGGTTCAATATCCGCTTGGCCCATCACCGCACCTGCCGTGGCCGACCAGGCAATCAACGCGCCGGTCTTACCCGCTTGCAGCCGTGTGATCTCTTGGAGTGTCAATGGCACCGGCGCGGTTTCCGCCGCAATATCCAATGCTTGACCCAGCACCATGCCCTGCGCCCCTGCGGCGCGGGCCAACGACACCGTCAGCTCTGCACGCACAGCTGGATCATTATGACACTCATCCCGGCTCACACATTCAAACGCCAAAGTCTGCAATGCGTCGCCAGCCAACACGGCGGTACACTCATCCCATTTGATATGGGTGGTCGGTAGCCCACGGCGCATGTCATCATCATCCATGCAAGGCAGATCATCATGCACCAGCGAATAGGCGTGCATCGCCTCAATCGCCGTCGCTGGCCAGATCGCATGTGTGGCATCCACTCCATGCAACCGCGCACTTTCGAGCACCAGAAACGCCCGCAGTCGCTTGCCACCCGCGCTGGCGTACCGCATCGCCTGCACCACCGGCAACTCGCCAAATGGCTTCATGACTTCAAGCAGATGGACCTCCACCTGTGTGGCGGACTCTTTCAGACGTGTCTCAAACATCGCGGTCGCGCGCTTACATGCCTTCAACCGGTGTCAAACCGGCTGGGGTGCCATTGCCGTCCAAGGTGATCGCGGCCACCTTTTCTTCGGCTTCTTTAAGCTTGGCCTCACAACGAGCTTTCAACGCCGCACCACGCTCATACAGCGCAATGGATTTTTCGAGCTCCACGTCACCACGTTCCAACTGGCCCACAACCTGCTCCAGCTCACGCATCGCCGCTTCAAAGCTCATTTCTTCCACAGGTGTGTCGCTCATTTGGCTCTCTCCATCAAAACCCCGACATGCGCCGCCACCGACGCTGCCAAAGCGTTCAGATCATATCCACCTTCCAAAGTCGAGACCACGCGCCCACCACAATGCTGGTCCGCCACATCACAGAGCTTCTGCGTCACCCAAACAAAGTCATCCTCACTCCACTCCAACTGCGCCAGTGGATCATCTTTGTGCGCATCAAATCCCGCAGACAGGATTAGCAACTCCGGCTGAAACGCCTGCAGCGCCGGAAACACCTGCGCCTCATAGGTCGCGCGCATCAGCCGCCCATCACTGTGCGGCGGCAACGGCAAGTTCATCACGTTGCCCTGCGCGCCAGTTTCCTCCGGCATGCCGGTGCCCGGCCACAGAGGGTTCTGATGACTGCCAATGAACAGGCTACGCGGCTCGTCCCACAACAAGTCCTGCGTGCCATTGCCATGGTGTACATCAAAATCCACCACCGCCACACGGCGCAACCCGTGACGCTCCAGCGCATGTTTGGCGGCAATCGCTGCGTTGCCAAACAGACAAAACCCCATCGGCTTGCTCTGCTCCGCATGGTGCCCGGGTGGACGACAAGCAACAAAAGCGTTGCCCACTTCTCCCGCCAACACCGCATCCACAGCCGCCAGACAACCGCCAACCGCGTGGCGCGCGGCCAGCGTAGAGCCCGGCGACATATAGGTGTCACCATCCAAGGCTACCGTGCCAGTGGCAGGTTCCGCCGCTGTGATTGTGTCCAAATGACTTTGCGGGTGACACAACAAAAGGTCGGCATCGCGACACTCTGGCGCCTCCCGCCGATCCAACACCTCAAACCGCGCTGCACTCAACGCTGCCTGAATATGTTCAATCCGCGCAACCTGCTCCGCATGACCGGCTGGCGTGATATGCTGCAATGAACTTTTGTGACTGAACAACGCTGTGGTCATGCGACACCCTCGCTCTCACTTACCTAAGTCTTGACTGGCGCTGCGATCAATCCGGCGCCAACATGTAGCCCGCGCCCCGCACGGTTTGCAGATAGCGGGGCTGTTTGGGGTCTTCTTCCAACTTCCGCCGCAACCGGGTGATCTGCACATCCACCGCCCGCTCTTGCGCCTGACCTTTGTCGCGGCCCAATTCCTCAACCAGCTTGCTGCGGCTCACCGCTTCGCCTGGTGTTTTGGAAAAAATCTTCATCAGCTGACTTTCGGTCGCGGTCAGTCGCACAGATTCTTCCCCCTGCCACATCTCGCCCCGATCGATGTCATATCGGATGCCGCCCAAATGCAGCACTTTGGGCACCGTTGCCGCCTCGTCCACTTCGGGCATGCGCCGCAAAATCGCGTTGATACGCAACAACAACTCTTTGGGTTCAAACGGCTTGGCCAGGTAATCATCCGCCCCCGCCTCAAGCCCAGCAATCCGGTCTTCAGTCTCGCCTCTCGCGGTCAGCAACAAAACCGGTGTTTGCGAGGTTTCGCGAATGCCGCGGGTCAGGCTCATGCCATCTTCGCCGGGCATCATCACGTCCAGCACAATCAGGTCAAAATCGAGCCCTGACAGAATCCGCCGCGCATGGGCTGCATCCCGTGCTGCCGTCACCAGAAATCCGTGCCGCATGAGGAACTTGCGAAGCAACTCGCGAATGCGCTCATCGTCATCCACAATCAACAGGTGAGGATCAATGTCTTTCATTTGCCCGACTCTCGCAGTGACTTATATTGCCGTTTCATCTCACCTTCCATCATCGCCTCAAGCACCCGCCGAAACCCAGCCACATCTTCGGGGCCAGCCTCACGAAACGCCGCCCGCAACCGCCCACGTTGGGAATCTGACAACCGATGCTCCAATGCTGTGCCATCGTCCGTCAAATAGAGGTTCCGCTCGCGCCGATCCGACGTGCCCACACGACTTTCCACAAGCCCATCCTCAATCAAGGTACGCAACACACGATTGAGTGACTGTTTGGTCACGCCCAAAATGTCGAGCAGATTGGTCACCGTGGTGCCCGGCGCGCGGTTGATAAAATGAATCGCCCGGTGATGCGCGCGGCCATACGCCAGGCTCTCAAGGATTCGATCCGGGTCTGCGGTAAAGCCACGGTAGGCAAAATACATTGCCTCTATCCCCTGCCGGAGCTGCTCATCGGTGAGATACAGCAGGTTCTCACTCCGAATTGGATCGCTCATTTTGCCTCCCAGCATCACAATTGACAGGTTTGACCGTCACAATACGTCAGCTTTGTTGACACTCCAAGCGCTAACTGGTAGCGAATCGCAGTCTTCGCGCAATTTTATGACCGGATCGGCCATATGATGCGCAACAAATGAAAAAATGAACGCATTTTGGAAAGCGAAAGGAACGACCATGGCTGGTGCATATGACGATCGTGACGGCGTCATCTGGATGGATGGCGAATTTGTTGATTGGCGCGAGGCCAAGGTGCACGTCCTGAGCCATGCTCTGCATTACGCAAGCTCGGTCTTTGAAGGCGAGCGTGCTTACAACGGCAAGATTTTCAAAAGCCGCGAGCACAACGAACGCCTGTTCAAATCTGCTGAGGCATTGGACATGCCAATGCCAATCTCGCTCGACGAGCTGGAGGCGGCCAAACAGGAAACCCTGAAGAAATCCGGCCTTGAAGACGCCTATGTGCGCGTTGTTGTCTGGCGCGGTTCCGGAGATGACATGGGTGTCGCCTCTGCGGCCAACCCTGTGCGTGTTGCCATCGCGGTTTGGGCCTGGGGCGCGTATTACGGCGACGCCAAAATGCAGGGCGCCAAGCTCGACATCGCCGAATGGAAACGCCCAAGCCCGGAAACCATCCCGGTGCACGCCAAGGCAGCAGGTCTCTACATGATCTGCACCATCTCCAAGCACAAGGCAGAGGCCAAAGGCTGCTCTGACGCGCTGTTCATGGACTACCGTGGGTACGTGGCCGAGGCGACCGGCGCCAACATCTTCTTTGTGAAAGACGGCGAAGTGCACACCCCGCTGCCTGACAGCTTCTTAAATGGCATCACCCGCCAGACCGTGATTGGCATGCTCAAAGACAAAGGCATCACCGTGATCGAGCGTCACATCATGCCTGAGGAGATGGCTGACTTTGAGCAATGCTGGTTGACCGGCACCGCCGCCGAAGTCACCCCAGTGGGGCAGATTGGCGATTACACTTTTGAGGTCGGAGACATCACCCGCGACATCGCGGAATCTTACGAGAAGCTGGTGCGCGCGTAAGCCACCACGTAGACCAAGATCAAGCGGGGGCCTTTTGGCCCCCGTTTTGCTTTCTGAGGGGCGCTGCCCCTGTCCCATCTACGATGGGCCCACCCCGGGATATTTGGGGGCAATGAATGTGTTTAGGAGAACAAGCCCGAATATGTCTCCCGCAGCGCTTTTTTCTGCACTTTGCCCATAGTGTTGCGCGGCAACTCGGGCAGGAAGATCACCTGTTTCGGCTGCTTGAACTTCGCCAGCACATCACTCAGAGGTCCACTCACCTGCGCATCGGTCAGCGTTGGATCAGACCGCACCACCACAGCCACAACCGCCTCACCAAAATCCGCATGTGGCACGCCAATCACCGCGCTTTCGAGCACGCCGTCCAGATCATCAATCAGCGACTCGATTTCCTTGGGATACACATTGAAACCCCCAGTGATCACCAAATCCTTAGAGCGCCCCACGATGGTCACATAACCATCCGCATCCACCTTGGCCAAATCGCCGGTGATGAACCAACCATCCGGCAAAAGCTCCTCCGCTGTTTTCTCCGGCATCTGCCAATAACCTTGAAAGACATTGCGCCCGCGCACTTCCAGAACGCCAGTTTCACCCTGCGCCACCTCAGCGCCATCCGCGCGGATCCGCGCCTCGACACCCGGCAATGGAAAGCCCACGGTGCCAGCCCGCCGCTCGGCCTCATAGGGGTTGGACGTGCTCATATTGGTTTCCGTCATGCCGTAGCGCTCTAGAATCCGGTGACCAGTACGCGCTTCCCATTGCTCATGTGTGTCCACCAACAAGGGTGCCGATCCGGAAATGAACAGGCGCATATTAGCCGCCAGATCCTTGGTCAACCGCGCGTCTTTCAAAAGCCGCGTGTAGAACGTTGGCACGCCCATCAAGCTGGTCGCCTTGGGCATCGCTTCTAGAATGGCATCCGCATCAAATTTCGCCAAAAACACCACCGAGGTGCCGGACAGCAGCGCCACATTGGTCGCCACAAACAACCCATGTGTGTGAAAAATTGGCAAAGCGTGGATCAGCACGTCGTCCTTGGTGAAACGCCAGTAATCCCGCAGTGTCTCGGAATTGGACAGCAGATTGTCATGGCTCAGCATCGCGCCTTTGGAGCGCCCCGTTGTACCCGAGGTATACAGGATCGCCGCCAGATCATCCGCGCCCCGCGCCACTGGCTCAAACCCCGTCTGGCCATCCGCCAGATCGGTCAGGCTGCCTTGCCCAACACCATCCAAAGTCAGCACCGCTGCGCCTTCGGCAATTGGCGCAATCTCATCCGCTTTGGCAGGATCACAGACCACCACACGCGGCGTCGCATCCCCAAGGAAATAGGCCACTTCGTTGGTTGTGTACGCCGTGTTCAACGGCAGAAAAACGCCACCTGCCATAACTGTTCCAAGATAGAGCTGGATCGCCTCGATGGTTTTTTCCACCTGCACCGCCACGCGGTCACCCGGCTGCAAACCTTTGGATGTCAAAGCCGCCGCCATCCGCTCCGCCCCGGCAAACAATCCGCCAAAGGTCACCGGATCCTGCCCCGGCACCTCGGCAAACACCTCGCGCCCGCGCCCTTCCGCGGAAGCGCTCAGCGCGGCGATCAAATAGTTGTTCTGATACATGGCGGCCCCTCTGTAGTCCGCACGGACCTTTCCCGCTTGCCTGCCAAAAATCAAGCCCGCCTTGTCAATCCTGCCCCCCTACTCCACAGTCGCGCCAGCCCCAACCGCCGGACATCCCCACATGCAGCCGTTCAAAGGCATTGCCTACAAGATCACCGCCATCGCGCTTTTTTCCGTCATGGCAGCGATGATCAAGGCCACTGCCGACGAGGTACCTGCTGGCCAAGCGGTGTTCTTCCGCTCTTTCTTTGCGCTGTTTGTGATTTTTGCCTGGCTGCTCCATCGCGGGGAAATGCCGCAAGGCCTGCGTGTAACCAACGCCATGGGCCATGTCTGGCGCGGGGTGATTGGCACCACCTCCATGGCGATGAATTTTGCAGCTCTTGGTCTCTTGCCCCTACCGGAAGTCACCGCGATTGGCTTTGCCGCGCCCCTGATGACCGTGATCTTTGCCGCCATGTTTTTGGGCGAAGAGGTCCGTGCCTTCCGCTTGACCGCTGTTGGCATTGGCCTGATAGGCGTCTGTGTAGTGCTCTGGCCGCGACTGACCATCTTTGACGCAGATCAGGCCTCAGCTGTGGCCACCATTGGCGTGATGTTGGTACTTGGGTCCGCGCTCTTCCGTGCGCTTGCACAAATTCACATCCGCAAGCTGGTGCAAACCGATCAGACCTCGGCGATTGTCTTCTACTTCTCGCTGACCGCCTCCTGCCTGTCGCTGCTCACTCTGCCGTTTGGCTGGATCATCCCCACATGGGAACAGACCGCTTTGCTGGTCACCGCAGGCCTGATAGGCGGGGTCGCGCAAATCATGCTGACGTCCTGTTACCGCTTTGCGCCAGCGTCCGTGGTGGCCCCATTTGACTATGTGGCGATGTTGTTTGCGATTGTGATTGGCTACGTCTGGTTCTCAGAAATCCCAACACCGCAGATGCTGGTAGGGGCTGCCATTGTCATCTCCGCTGGCATCCTGATCATCTGGCGGGAGCGCCAATTGGGCCTGCAACGCGGCAAAGCCCGCCCCGGAATCACGCCTCAAGGCTAAGGCGCTTACGCCCAGCTTTCCGGCAGTTCGCGGCCCAGCTCACCAGCCAAAACCTGCGCATAGCTCCGCATCTCGGCCACCCGCTCTTCGGCGGTCATTTTCCCGGCGACTGTCAACATGTCCTCCGGCAATCGGAACAGCTTCACCGGCCAATGATCCAACGCCCAGGCACTGTCATCCAACTCACGTTGTTCGGCAAACGGGTCATTCTCATCATACAGCGCCCGGCCCAAAGCCCCGCCCACCGCAAAAGTTCGGGCAATGCCAATCGCGCCCAGAGCGTCAAGCCGGTCCGCGTCCCGCAAGATGCGCGCTTCCAGCGACTTCGGCTTCAAGCCAGCGGAGAAACTATGGGTGGCAATCGCGTGCTGCGCCGCTGCCACTTCGTGATTGGTAAACCCGTGACTGCGCAATATAGGGGCCGCCGCACCCGCCGCCATAGTACTGGCCCGCGCGCGATTGGGCGAGTTCTTTGGCAAGTTCACAAGATCATGCAAATAACTCGCGCCCAGCAGCACCCGCAAATCAGCGCCACCCTCAGCCTCGGCCAAAGCCTGCGCCGAAATCCAAACCCGATCCAAATGCGCCAAATCATGCGCGCTGTCCTGCGCCATCCGCTCCACCGCTTCCGCACGCAGAGCTTCTCTCAGGTCGCTCAGATCAACGCGGTCCAGCATCAGCCAATTTTGCCTTGGTTTTCTCCAACCTGACCACGATGCAGCAACAGGTGATCCAGGATCACACAGGCCATCATCGCCTCGCCCACTGGCACCGCACGGATGCCAACGCAGGGATCATGACGCCCCTTGGTGATCACTTCGGTTGCGCTGCCATCTATCCGGATCGACTGGCGTGGCGTGAGGATCGAGCTGGTTGGTTTCACTGCAAAGCGCACCACCACATCTTGACCCGTGGAGATACCACCCAAAATGCCGCCCGCATGGTTGGACGAAAACACCGGCTGTCCATCGTTGCCCATGAAGATCTCATCCGCGTTCTCAGAGCCTTTCAGCCCCGCTGCCGCCATGCCTTCGCCAATCTCGACGCCTTTCACAGCGTTGATCGACATCA
This sequence comes from uncultured Shimia sp., assembly GCF_913054185.1. Classification (GTDB taxonomy): domain Bacteria; phylum Pseudomonadota; class Alphaproteobacteria; order Rhodobacterales; family Rhodobacteraceae; genus Shimia. The sequence goes on along the minus strand of NZ_CAJXIV010000103.1, from coordinate 1,023 downwards.
TCGCCGCCGCCAGGTCGGTATCGAGCTTGCTATAGACCGGCGCGCCAATCCCAGCGGGCACATTACGCGCCACAACCTCGACCACGCCCCCCACGCTGTCATGTTCTTTGCGCAGCGCTTGCAAGTAGTCTTCCCACTGCTGCGCCACGTCGGCGCTCTGTGGAATCCAGAAATCATTGCGGTCAATCGCGTCCCAATGGAAGTTCTCGCGATCAATCTCCATTGCGCCCATCTTGGTCATGTAACCTTTGATCTCAAGATTGGGTGTAATCGCCTTGATCGCCTCGCGCGCAATACCTCCGGCTGCCACCCGCGCCGCTGTCTCACGCGCAGAGCTGCGCCCGCCGCCACGATAATCGCGGTTGCCGTATTTCAGATGATAGGTGATATCCGCATGACCGGGACGGAAGGTTTGGGCGATCTCGCCATAATCTCGGCTGCGCTGATCGGTGTTCTCGATCATCAACTGGATCGACGTGCCAGTGGTTTTGCCCTCAAATACGCCAGACAGAATTTTCACCGCATCGGGCTCATTGCGCTGTGTGGTGTTCTTGTTCTGACCGGGACGGCGCTTGTCCAGCCACTGCTGCAACATCGCCTCATCCACCGGCACTCCCGGAGGGCACCCATCCACCGTCGCGCCCAGCGCAGGCCCGTGGCTCTCACCCCAAGTGGTGACGCGAAAAAGATGTCCAAAGCTATTCATCGACATGCGGCAACTCCCGTTTCACCGCACCTTTAGCGCCATTGTCCGCAAGGGGGAAGCCAGCGCAGGCGAATTGCGACGCGACGCCTCGCCAAAGCCACACTCACTTAACAAGGAAACCTGTTTGTCGCTGTGCGCTTACTGCGACGCCTCATCCAAAAAACACTGTACCTCAATCTGATAGCCATTCGGGTCTTCACAGAAAAAACTGTAGATCCCGAACCGCTCCAAAACTTCCGGCGCGCCGCGCACGGAGGCCCCAGCGGCGGTCACACGCCCGTGCCAATCATCCACCGCAGCACGATCCGCCACCAACA
>NZ_CAJXIV010000102.1 GCF_913054185.1 uncultured Shimia sp. | reverse complement strand
TGGTGGCGTAGGTTTCCCGCCGCTTGAAAGCATCAAAGATCGCAGAGCGGGAGTTTTCCGTCGCCCAAACCGCTGTGTAGCCTGACGCCACAAGCTGGTGCCCTTCGATTCGACCCAGGTCGCTGGCAATAAACGGATGCTCAATTCGCGTGGGTGACGGCTCCACACTCACGGATTTGGAGAAGAAGTTCTCTTCCTCGGCGGTGGCCAAACCCGTGTGGCTGTCCGTCGCCCCGCCAATACCAAACTTATAAGGGTTCACGCCCAGCTTCTTTTCCAAAGCCAAGCCCTGTTTCAGCGCCTCACGTGCATACTCACGGCCAAGCATATCCTCGGTTTTGAGTTGTGTCAGATCGAGGTTGCCGGTGTCCCAGTTCTCATAGTCCGAAAACTCATCATCCGGGCTCAGGAACGGATGCGCCTCCCCGTCCCCTTTGATCTGGGTGATCTCATAATGCGGCTCCCATTTGGCGCGCAGCTGCACATATTGCTCATCCACTTTGCCACCGTGGTAGGTGTCTTCCGTCGGGAACATCCAGCCATTAGACAGGTTGCCGTTGTGCGCAAACGCCACCGCACGTCCGCCCGTCTTTTCCTGATAGGTTTCCAACCAATCCCAAAGGTGGAACGGATCGGTGTCCCCCATAGGCGGTTGTGTGACCGGCGGCACCACTTGCAAGGCCCGCATTGGTCCGTCGCGCAACATCACGTTGCGGTGCAGGTTGAAGCCTTTGGGCACAGAGGTCCACTCAAAGCCAATAAAGGCTGTGAACCGCCCTGGATCATTGTGCTCCTCAGCCGCATTTACAATTTTTTCCCAGGTGAAGGCAAAGGGATCAGCGCCGGGACTGTAGCTTTCCACCAGCAATTCCGGCAACGTCATCTGCGAGAAGTTGGTGATCAGGTCAAACGCAGTTTTCCCAGCTTCTGCGCCACCTTTCTTATAGCCCTCGTACCATTCTCGCCCTTTTGGATCGGCCAACACTCCCGGCTTGCCCGCCTGCAAATCTGGGGCAAAGCCCATCAGGTCGGTGTGATCCGTCAGTACCATCCAATCCAGCGGTCGGCTCAGCCGAACGGGTTGCCCGGTGGAGGACACAACCTGCTCACCTTTGGCAAATCGCCAGGCATCATCCGGCCCCAAAATGTTGCCAAAGGCGCCCGCGTCCAGCGACAGACCGGTGTGCAAATGAGTTTCGCCCCACAGGGGAAACGTCGGGAATGACCGGTTGGCATAAGGTGAATACGGCGCATCAGCAAAGCCGCTTTCCGCGGCTTCCTTAGAGGGAACTTCCTGCGCATTGCCCGCGGCAGCCAAAAGCAAGGTGGCGGTACCCAGTGCAGCAGCACAGGTTTTTGCGCGAGACAGGGTGACGGGGTAAAATGCGGAACAAACAGGCTTCATTCAACTACTCCCAAATAGATTACAGAACGACCCCGGACGACAGGACCGCATCAATTGAAAAGTGATCGGCGGTATATGCTTCCAAGCTACCTTATATCAGCTGTAAACCAAGAGAAATCGACTCTGAGAATCCCTTCTCCTCACCTTTGGGACGCATCAAACGGTGCAAAAACGCGAGAATCTTAGGCAAACGCTTGCGGCTCAGCCCTGCAACTCTTTCTACGAATCTTTGAAAATACTCTGGCCTAACCCTTAAAAACCAAGGATATGGAAGGCTGCCACCGGACGCCGCGCAAGCCGTTGGTGCCCAGAGTCATTGGCGCCACAGAAGTTTACCTTGCAAGCACAGCAAGCCAGTTTCTAGTGTGAAAGCGTAAGAATTACAGCGGTTTTGCCTTCTTGGAGTGCAGCTTCCGCAATCAGGGGGACAGACATGAGCACACCACTACTCTCCATCAAGGGGTTGACCAAAACCTACCCCGGCGTGGTGGCCAATGACGATGTCTCATTCGACATCGGCACCAATGAGGTGCACGCCCTGCTTGGCGAAAACGGCGCCGGCAAATCCACGCTTGTGAAAATGATCTATGGTTTGGTGAAGCCAGACAGCGGCACCATGACCTGGAACGGACAACCCTTTGCCCCGCCCGAACCCAAAGCCGCCCGCGCCTCAGGCGTGGCGATGGTGTTTCAGCACTTCTCACTGTTTGACGCGCTGTCTGTTGCGGAAAACGTGGCGCTTGGCATGGAGAACCCACCCGCCATGCGCGACCTCGCCCGCCGCATTCGCCGTGTGTCGGAAACCTACGGCCTGCCGCTTGATCCCAACCGCACCGTGGGTGACCTCTCCGCCGGGGAACGCCAGCGGGTGGAGATCATCCGCTGCCTGCTGCAAGACCCCAAGCTGTTGATCATGGACGAGCCGACTTCGGTTCTGACCCCACAAGAGGTCGAAATTCTATTTCAGACGCTGAACAAGCTAAAAGCTGAGGGCACCTCGATCCTCTACATCTCCCACAAACTCGAAGAAATTCGCGCCCTGTGTGACCACGCCACCATTCTGCGTCTTGGCAAAAATGTTGGCGAATGTGTGCCCGCAGACACCTCCGCCCGCGACATGGCGGAATTGATGGTGGGCGACACATTGCAAACCCCAACCCGCACCACGGAGAAGGCGGGCGACGTTGTGCTGGATGTCTCCGGGCTCACGCTTGAGCCGACCAACGACTATGGCACGACGCTCAAGAATATTCACTTCACGGTGCGCGCAGGTGAAATCCTTGGCATCGGCGGTGTCGCGGGCAACGGTCAGGACGAGCTGCTGGCCGCCTTGTCGGGTGAGTCTCTGACATGGCCGGATTCAATCAAGGTCAATGGACAAGATGTGGCCAACCTTGGCCCCAACGCCCGCCGCGAGTTGGGCATACTTGCCGCGCCCGAAGAGCGCCTGGGCCATGCAGCCGCGCCAGATCTGAGCCTGACGGAAAACGCCCTGCTGACCGGCGCGATCCGCGAAGGGCTGACCAACAATGGCTTTGTGAACTGGTCCAAGACCACCGAATTTGCCGACACCATCATCAAAGAGTTTGACGTGCGCACACCGGGCAACCATGTGGCCGCCCGCGCGCTCTCTGGTGGCAACCTGCAAAAATTTGTGATCGGCCGCGAAGTGCTACAGCGCCCCGAAGTGCTGGTGGTGAATCAGCCGACATGGGGTGTGGACGCCGCCGCAGCCGCCTCGATCCGGCAAGCATTGCTGGATCTGGCCGCAGGGGGCGCCGCGATTGTGGTGATCTCCCAAGACCTCGACGAACTTATGGAAATCTCAGACCGCTTTGGCGCGTTGAACGAGGGGCGCTTGTCCGATCTCCGCCCGGCCGCAGGTCTCTCCATTGATGAAATTGGCCTGATGATGGGCGGCGCCCACGGTATGGAAGTTGCCCATGTTGGCGAAGAAGAAAAAGAAGGAGCAAGCGCATGATCGCGCTGGAAAAACGCCCCACCCCGTCCCGCGCCCTGTCGCTTTCCACCCCAATCATCGCGGTGATCATCACCATGATCATGGGCGGGCTACTGTTTTCGGTGCTGGGCAAAAACCCAATTGAAGCCATCCGCACCATCTTCTGGGATCCGGTGTTTGGCGAGTTTGCCTTCTATTACCGCCCCCAGCTTCTGGTGAAAGCGGCCCCACTGGTGCTGATTGCCATTGGCCTGTCATTGGGTTTCAAAGCTGGCATCTGGAACATTGGGGCCGAAGGCCAATACATCATGGGCGCGATCTGTGGCGCCGCTGTCGGTCTGGCTTTCTACCCCACCGAAAGTCGCCTGATCTTCCCCTTGATGATCGTCGCTGGCGCGCTGGGTGGCTGGGCTTGGGGCATGATCCCCGCCCTTCTGAAAGTCCGCTTTGGCACCAATGAAATCCTGGTCTCTCTGATGCTGGTCTATGTGGCCGATCAGCTCTTGGCTTCGATGTCCCTTGGCCTGCTGCGCAATCCCGAAGGCATGGGTTTCCCGGGGTCCCGCAATTTCTCTGACTTTGCCGCAGGCAGCAGCTGGATCAACGAGGCCGCGGGCTTGCACTGGGGCATGGCTTTTGCCTTCATCGCAGTGATCTTCTCCTACATCCTGCTCAACCGCCACATCCTTGGCTTCAACATCCGCCTCACCGGCGAAGCTCCTCGCGCGGCCCGATTTGCAGGGGTGAATCCCACCCGCTTGATCCTATTCTGTCTCGGCACCTCCGGTGCATTGGCTGGGCTGGCTGGATTTTTCGAAGTCACCGGCCCTTCCGGTCAAATCAACATCGACTTCGCGTCTGGATATGGCTTCACCGCGATCATCGTGGCCTTCCTCGGCCGTCTGCACCCGGTTGGCATCCTGCTCGCAGCCCTGCTTATGGCGCTGACCTACGTCGGCGGTGATCTGGCACAAGGCAACCTTGGCTTGCCGTCCGCCGCCATTCAGGTCTTCCAAGGCATGTTATTGTTCTTCCTGCTCGCCCTCGACCTGCTGACCAACTACCGCGTGGTGCTTAAAACCAAGGGAGCCGCATAATGGATCTTTCCGCTATCAACCCCGTCCTGCTGATCGCCTCTCTGATGGTCGCAGCCACCCCGCTCCTGCTTGCTGCCATCGGTGAACTTGTTGTCGAACGCGCAGGGGTTCTGAACCTCGGTGTCGAAGGCATGATGATCATCGGCGCAATTGCAGGCTTTGCTATCTCGGTGGAAACCACCTCACCGATGCTGGGCCTTGTGGCCGCGATGATCGCCGGCGCTGTGCTCTCATTGCTGTTTGCCTTTCTGACGCAATTTGCCTTGGCCAACCAAGTGGCCTCCGGTCTCGCGCTCACACTCTTTGGTCTCGGCCTCTCGGCGCTGATGGGCCAGTCGTATGTGGGCGTCAAACCCCCGGCCATGGCCAAGCTTGATATCCCGGTGTTGTCTGACATCCCGGTGCTTGGCCCGATCCTGTTCAGCCACGATCCTGTGCTCTACATTGGCATCGCCTTGACCGGAGCTGTGTTTTGGTTCCTCAAGAAATCCCGCGGTGGTCTGATCCTGCGCGCTGTGGGTGAAAGCCACGACGCCGCCCACGCGCTGGGATACAACGTGATCCGGGTGCGCATCCTTGCGATCATGTTTGGCGGTGCCTGCGCCGGTCTCGGCGGGGCGTATATTTCGCTGATCCGCGTCCCACAATGGACCGAAGGCATGACCGCCGGTATCGGCTGGATTGCTCTGGCGCTGGTGGTTTTCGCAAGTTGGAAGCCGTGGCGCGTCCTGCTGGGAGCCTATCTTTTCGGCGGAATCAATGTTTTACAGCTCAATCTACAGGCGGCGGGTATTGCCATCCCAGTCGAATACTTGGCAATGTCGCCCTATCTGATAACCATCCTCGTTCTGGTTATTATGTCGGCTGACAAAAGCGGCGCACCCGCCTCTCTTGGCCGCACCTTCCACGCCTCACAATGAGGCACCACATAAAAAACTGCCACCAACAGGGGGACTTCCCAAAATGAAACTGACCAAACTTTTGACAAGCGCAGCTGTTGCGCTGGGTCTGGCAACCACCGCCATGGCCGACACCACCAAAGTGGGTTTTGTCTACGTCGGCCCAGTGGGCGACGGCGGCTGGACCTATGAACACGACAAAGGCCGTCAGGCTGTCGAAGCCAAATTTGGCGACAAAGTGGAAACCACCTTTGTTGAAAGCGTGCCAGAAGGTGCTGACGCTGAGCGCGTGATCACTCAGATGGCCCTTCAAGGTGCAGACCTGATCTTCACCACCTCTTTTGGCTACATGGACCCAACCATCAACGTTGCCAAAAAATTCCCAAAGGTGAAGTTTGAGCACGCAACTGGCTACAAGCAAGCTGACAACGTATCCGTTTACTCCGCACGCTTCTACGAAGGCCGCGCCGTTCAGGGCCACATCGCAGGCCACATGAGCAAAACCAACAAAGTTGGCTACATCGCGTCTTTCCCAATTCCAGAAGTGATCCGTGGCATCAACTCTGCCTATATCCACGCCAAGAAAGTGAACCCGGACATCGAGTTCTCCGTGATCTGGGCCTACACATGGTTTGATCCAGCCAAAGAAGCTGATGCTGCCAAAGCTCTGATCGAGCAAGGCGCTGACGTGATCCTGCAGCACACCGACTCCACCGCGCCTCAGGCCGCGGCACAGGCAGCTGGCAACGTGATCACCTTTGGTCAGGCGTCTGACATGGGCGAATACGCTCCATTCCCACGCGTGTCCTCCATCATTGATGACTGGGCACCTTACTACGTGGCCCGCACCCAAGCTGTCATGGACGGCACATGGGAATCAGTCTCCACATGGGACGGCATTGGCGCTGGCATGGTTGGCATCGGTGAGATTTCCGACGCGGTTCCAGCTGACGTAAAAGCCTCTGCTCTGGCTCTGAAAGAGTCCCTCGCAGACGGCTCCTACCACGCCTTCACCGGCCCGCTGAACAAGCAGGACGGCTCCGCATGGCTGGCAGAGGGTGAAACCGCTGCTGACTATGGCGACAACGGTCTGGCCGGTCTGAACTTCTATGTTGAAGGCATCACCGCCGAGATCCCAAACTAAGCTGATCTTTATTTGATTGCTACAAAGGCCCGCCCCCTCGGCGGGCCTTTTCCTTTTGCAGCCCCGTACTCAACCGACGATTGACAGGTTTTAGCCCACCCCGCACAGTCATCTCATAACCCAGAAGGATTTTGTGATGACTCGTTTGACAGCCACGTTTGGCGGACTTGTGCTTTCCACTTTTCTATCCGCGCCCCTTGTTGCCGAGGAGACTGCCGACACAATTTATTCCGGCGGCCCGATCCTCACCATCAATGATGCCGCACCACGCGCCGAAGCTGTGGCGGTGAAAAACGGGCGCATCCTCGCCGTGGGAGCTCTCTCCGACATGCTCGCCCACCAGGACGACACCACCGAAGTGTTTGATCTGAACGGCGGCACCATGTTGCCCGGCTTTGTTGACAGCCACGGCCACGCGGTGATGGGCGGTCTACAAGCCCTCTCCGCCAACCTGCTCGCCCCCCCGGACGGCGAGGTGCAGGACATCGCCTCCCTGCAAGACACCCTGCGGGCATGGATCGCCAACAACCAGCCCGCCATTGACGCCGCCAACCTGATTGTGGGTTTTGGCTATGACCAATCCCAACTGGCCGAACTGCGCCACCCCACCAAAGAAGACCTGGACGCGGTCTCAACAGACGTGCCCATCATCATTGTGCATCAATCCGGCCACTTTGGCGCCGCCAATTCTGCCGCCTTGGCCGCCGCCGACATCACCCGCGAAACCCCCACGCCGCCTGGTGGGGTGATCCGCTACGCCAGCGACGGCACGCCCAACGGCGTCCTCGAAGAAAACGCCTTTTTCCTCGTCTTGGGTAAGCTCATGGGCGGGGTTGGTGAGGAGGGCTTCAAAGCCTTCGCCCGCGCAGGCACACAACTCTGGGCCAGCTTTGGCTACACAACTGCGCAGGAAGGCCGCGCCACGCCGGAAGTTGCCGAAATCGCCCGCGCCGTGGCCGCAGCTGGCGAGCTACCAGTCGACTTAGCAATCTACCCTGACATTTTGGTCGACCGCGACTACATCCTCGCCAACCAATCGGACACCTATGAAAACGGCGTGCGCATCGCCGGGGCCAAACTCACCATCGACGGCTCCCCTCAAGGGTTCACCGCCTTACGTGATCGCCCCTACTATGATCCAGTCGGCAACTACCCCCCCGGCTACAAAGGCTATGCTGCGGCCAGCGAAGATCAGGTCAACGACGCCATCGCGTGGGCCTTTGCCAACAACATTCAGATCCTGACGCACTCCAACGGCGAAGGCGCCTCAGACATGTTGCTCGCGGCCATCGACGCCGCCGAGCAAAAACATGGCATGGCCGATCGCCGCCCCGTGTTGATCCACGGCCAGTTCTTGCGAAGGGACCAAGTGGCCGACCTGCAGCGCCTCAATGTCTTCCCGTCGCTTTTCCCCATGCACACGTTTTATTGGGGTGACTGGCACCGCGACCACACAGTCGGTCCGATAAACGGCGACAACATTTCCCCCACCGGCTGGGTGCGCGAACGGGGCATGATGTTTGGCACCCATCACGACGCGCCAGTGGCCTTCCCCAACAGCATGCGGGTGCTGTCTGCCACCGTGACCCGCCGCACCCGCTCCGGCGACATCCTTGGTCCCCACCAGCGGGTTGATGTGATGACCGCGCTCAAAGCCATGACACTCTGGCCAGCCTATCAGCACTTTGAAGAGGACCAGAAGGGCAGCATCGAAGTGGGCAAAGTGGCGGACTTTGTGATCCTGTCCGACGATCCAACGGCGGTTGACCCAGAGACCCTCGCCGACATCAAAGTACAGGTCACGGTAAAGAATGACGTGGAAATCTATCGTGCCCCCAAAGGTCCACAGAAGGCCGATCTGATCGCACCAATGGGCCATCACATTCTGGATGTCGCCCATGCCGCCACACGTAAGAACTAAACGAGATGTCGTCCTATGAACGAAAAAAGGCCCGCAAAACGCGGGCCTTTTCCTGTTTCTAAGTAACCGAAGCCTTAGGCCGAAATCAGGCCCAGGCTTTCCAGCTTCAGGATCACCTGATGCGCGCAGTTGTCTACGTCCGCACCTTCGGTTTCCACACTCAGCTCAGGGTTGGCTGGCACGTCATAGGGGTCGGAAATACCAGTGAACTCTTTGATCTTGCCTTCACGCGCCAGCTTATAGAGGCCCTTGCGGTCACGGCGTTCACATTCATCAATCGAGGTTGCCACGTGCACCTCAACAAAGGCACCAAAGGCTTCAACATCTTCACGCACCGCACGACGGGTGGTGGCATACGGCGCAATTGGCGCGCAGATCGCGATACCACCGTTTTTGGTGATCTCGGATGCCACATAGCCAATCCGGCGGATGTTCAGGTCACGGTGCTCTTTGGAGAAACCCAGCTCAGAACTGAGGTTCTTCCGCACAATGTCACCATCCAACAACGTCACCGGACGGCCACCCATTTCCATCAGTTTGACCATCAGCGCATTGGCGATGGTGGATTTGCCGGAGCCGGAGAAACCGGTGAAGAACACGGTGAAACCCTGCTGTGCCCGTGGTGGACGGGTCTTGCGCAGTTCTTTCACAACTTCTGGGAAAGAGAACCACTCAGGGATTTCCAGACCTTCCGCCAAACGACGACGCAGCTCAGTGCCGGAGATGTTCAGGATGGTGACGTCGTCTTTGTCCTGAATTTCATCCATAGGCTCATACTGCGCGCGCTCTTGCACCCAAACCATGTGTTTGAAGTCGACCATAGTGATGCCGATTTCTTCTTCGTTTGCACGGAACAAGTCCTGCGCGTCATACGGGCCGTAGAAGTCTTCGCCTGCAGAGTTTTTGCCGGGGCCAGCGTGGTCACGGCCAACGATGAAGTGGGTGCAGCCGTGGTTGGCGCGGATCAGACCGTGCCACACGGCTTCCCGTGGGCCTGCCATGCGCATGGCAAGGTTCAGCAAAGACATAGAGGTAGTCGACTGTGGATACTTGTCGAGCACAGCCTCATAGCAGCGCACGCGGGTGAAGTGGTCCACATCGCCCGGCTTGGTCAAACCAACAACAGGGTGGATCAACAGGTTGGCCTGCGCTTCTTTTGCGGCGCGGAAGGTCAGCTCCTGGTGCGCGCGGTGCAGCGGGTTGCGGGTTTGGAACGCCACCACTTTGCGCCAGCCCATTTTGCGGAAATAGGCGCGCAGCTCGTTTGGTGTGTCGCGACGGGCGCGGAAATCATAGTGCACCGGCTGTTGGATGCCGGTCACCGGGCCACCAAGGTACACTTTGCCTGCTTGGTTATGCAGGTAGTTCACCGCAGGGTGTGCATCGTCATCTGCGCCAAAAACCATTTCCGCTTCGCGCGCTTTGTTGGGCACAAAGTTGTCGGTCACGGTCATGGTTGCAAGGATCACGCCCTCTTGGTCGCGCAGCGCGATGTCCTGACCGTCTTTGAGGCCAGCCGCGAACTCTTCGGACACATCCAGGTTGATTGGCATTGGCCACAAAGAGCCGTCCGCCAGACGCATGTTTTCAACCACACCGGTGTAGTCTTCCTCGGTCAGGAAGCCTTTGAGCGGGTTGAAGCCACCGTTCATCAGCAGCTCAAGGTCACAGATCTGACGAGGAGTCAGATCCCAGCTGACCAGATCAGCCGCTTCAATTTTCAGCTTCTGAGCGCTCTCATAAGAAACATAAAGCTCAGGAATAGGAGCCAGGTTATTTTGCATTGGATGTGTCCTGTGTTTGATAGGGACCAGGCCGCTTGCCGAGCCTGTCAGTTCCGCGTGCAGCGCGTTGTAGTCTGCGAGCTTGCGGGCGAGGAATTGATCTGTGAGCCGCACTTTTTCCACCGCACCACGCCGGGTGAGTGAATAGGCAAACCTCTGTCGTTTGTCCGGGCCTGCGCGATCACTAATAGTAATCAACCCGGCTTCTGCCGCAGCGCGCAGTTGTGCATTCAGACGCCCCAAAGAAATCCCCACAGCCGCCGCAGTGGCGCGTTGAGATGCGTCCGGCGCCTGATCAAGCTGGCGCAGAAGGCGGAAGAGCACGTCTTCCTCATCTGAAGTGGGTTTGGCGGTCTGAAGCGACATAACAAACGACTCAAAGTGTGTTCACGCGTGAACACATAGGGTGGTTTGGCAAATTCTCAAAGCTTTATCTGACCGACGCATAGCAAACATGCGGCCGTTGCATTGCTGCAACGCAGCATAGCATCACACCTCTACGACCTGCGCTTTCAAAACCGCAGGCAAAGCCGCCGCCCGCTTCAGCGCCAAAGCCTCTACAGGCGCCGCCACCCCACGCAACTCCAGCGTAACCAGATCAAACGCCGCCGGATCATGGCCAGCGGCCCGCAACACCGCCGCACTCACCAACACCTCCACGCCCAATGTCTTGGTCTGCCCTTCAAGGCGACTGGCCGCATTCACAGTGTCGCCAATGATTGTGCGCGGCGCGAGGTTCACCGCGCCAATCTCGCCCAACACCAGCTCACCAAGATGCACTCCGATGCCAATTGCCACGGGCTGTGCATTTTCCGCCTTGAGCGCCTGATTGAACACCTGAAGGGCCGAGCTTATCCCCGCCGCCGCCTCAATCGCCGCCTGCGCCGAAGTCGCCTCGCTGTCGAGCTCAAACACCGCCAGCAGCCCATCGCCGAGATATTTGTCCACCGTGCCACCAACACCGGTGATCGACGGCACAATGGCATCAAAAAACCGATTGAGCAGAAACACCACATCATAAGGCAGCTGGCCCGTGGTGCGGGCGGTGAAGCTGCGCATGTCCAGAAACAGAATGGCCAAGCGCCGCTCCTGCCCCAGACTCTGATGCGCCCGCGCCTGCTGCCCGTCACTGCGAAACACCCGCAGCACCGTGGCTGGCTCTTTAGGCCGCAACTGGCATGCCAGCCGCGCATTGGGCGGCGCGTTCACCGCTGCCAAACTATCCGCTTCCGCTTTTTCCGGCGGATGCAACAAGTCACCACCCTCTTCGACAATCACCCGACACGTGGTGCAACGCCCACGCCCACCACAGAGCGCCATATGTGGCACGCCGGCCACCCGTGACATCTCCAAAAGTGTCATGCCCGGCTGCCCTGAAATCTCCGGTCCATCCACATAGCGAATGCGCACCGCCCGCCGTGCCCCAATGAAACGACGTCCGTAGTGCACCACCATTGTGAGCCCAACAAGGCCCGCAAATATCGCCAATCCGGCCCGGTGAATTTCTGCCAGCCGCGCAAAAGTCTCTGCTGTCGGAAAGCCATAACTTTCCCGCAAAGCCGCGCCACCCACAGGATCAAACAGACGCGCGTTTTGAAGCCGCCCCTGCACCAGAAAACCGGCCAGCGCAAAGGCTGGTATCAACGTCGCCAGAGACAACATCAGCGGCACCACCCGCCGCCATGATGGCAACACCCGCAACCACATGTGCAAGCCGATACAGGCGTGGGTCCACACTACCAAAAGCAACGCCGCCTGTTGCCAGCCACTGGAGGAATTCCAGATCAAACCGGCGATAAAGCCCATCTCTGGCTCCACCTCAAACCGGTTCTCCGCAACCCGCGTGTGCACGATATGGGTCATCAGCAACAGCGGGATCAACAGCCCCAAAATCACCTGCCCCGCCTCGGACACCGGCATGCGCAAGGTGCGCTTGCGCGCCAAACGATACAGCGCCAACCCCATATGGGTCAGCAGCGCGCCGTAGAGAACCAGACCACCAAGAGCGCCCTCTGTGAGCTCTTCCAATAGCTCCTGCCCGCCATGCATCAGCTCCAGCGAAAACAGCCCCAACCCCACATTGAAGAAATGCCACAGCACGTAACAAAACAGGATCAACCCCGACACAATGCGCGCCTTGGTGCGCCAATTGCCTTGCCACAATCTGTTCAACGGTGCCGTCCTTTGTCTGGGGTCCCTGCCTCAGAGACTGGCCAACCCCACTCCCTTGGTCAAGGCGCAGCCTCCTGCGCATCTGCGCACAGCCTCAAAAAAAAACGGGGCCGCCCAAGCGACCCCGTCCAATCCCGTTTTCGCCAAAGCTTACTCGTTTTCGGCGATAAATCGTTCTGCATCCAGCGCCGCCATACAGCCCATGCCCGCCGAGGTCACCGCCTGTCGATACACATGGTCCGTCAAATCGCCCGCCGCAAATACACCCGGGATGGAGGTTTTGGCCGTACCCGGCTCAACTTGCACATACCCACCGTTGTGCAGCTCCAACTGATCTTTCACCAATTCGCTGGCTGGCGCGTGCCCAATTGCAATAAACACACCTTTTGCAGGAATCTCAGTGATCGCCCCGGTCTCCACATGCTTTACCTTCACGCCGGTCACACCCTTGGGCATGTCGTCGCCAACCACCTCTTCCAGCTGATGGAACCACAGCGTTTCGATCTTCTCGTTCTTGAACAGGCGATCCTGCAAGATTTTCTCCGCGCGCAGCTCATCACGGCGGTGGATCAGAGTCACTTTAGAGGCAAAGTTGGTCAGGAAAAGCGCTTCCTCAACAGCAGTGTTGCCACCACCGACAACCACAATCTCCTGGCCGCGATAAAAGAACCCGTCACAGGTTGCGCAGGCTGAGACACCAAAGCCCTTGAACGCCTCTTCACTTTCCAGACCCAGCCACTTCGCGCGTGCACCGGTCGCTAGGATCACCGCATCCGCCGTGTACAATGTACCGCTGTCGCCTTTGGCTTTGAACGGACGTTCGCTCAAATCCAGATCAGTGATGATATCGCCAATGATCTCACAGCCCATCGCTTGGGCGTGTTCCTGCATTTTGACCATCAAGTCTGGTCCCTGCACCTCGGTGAACCCGGGGTAGTTCTCCACCTCAGTTGTGGTGGTCAATTGCCCACCCGGCTCGATGCCCTGGACCAGCACCGGCTCCAGCATCGCGCGGCTGGCATACACGCCCGCCGTATAACCCGCAGGCCCGGACCCAATAATCAGAACCTTGGTGTGTTTAGTGTCGGCCATGAAAGGCACCTTTCCGCGTTGCAAAGTCTTAGTCGCTAGCCGATATAGCCCTCCGCGTGCATCAGGAAAAGCCCAAGACCCAAAAGTGAAACGCACGGTCTGCAAAAACACCCATGTGCAGAAATCCGTAAAAGGATATTGCGCTAACACGAAACATTATTGCGCACACGACCTTAAGTGATATAACAACCGCAAAACTGACCAACGAGACGAGCTACATGCCCGGACACCGGCTAGATCCCATCGATCGCAAAATCCTCGCAGAACTTCAGGCTGACGGCCGCATGACCAATGTGGAGCTTGCCAAACGAGTCGGCATCTCCGCACCGCCGTGTCTGCGCCGTGTGCGCACCCTTGAGGACGCAGGCTACATTCGCGGCTACCATGCGGATGTCGACAGCCGTGCCTTGGGCTTTGAAGTGCAGGTCTTTGCGATGGTTGGGCTTGTGAGCCAGGCCGAAGCCGATCTGTCTGCGTTTGAAGACCGCTGCCGCGAATGGCCCTTGGTGCGTGAGTGCCACATGCTCAACGGCGAGGTGGATTTTGTCCTAAAATGTGTCGCGCCGGACCTCAGCACGTTCCAGACCTTCCTGACCGAAGAT
>NZ_CAJXIV010000101.1 GCF_913054185.1 uncultured Shimia sp. | reverse complement strand
TTGCGGGATCCGTTCAGCGCCAAGCCACATGTGTTGTTTTATGCCACCAAGCGCATTGGCGGCGATGTCTGTGACTTTGCTGCGATCAAGTTGCTGCGCTTTGCGGTGAGCTGATTGCCTGGGTGGGTGAGGCGCGAAAGCGCCGTCATCCGGGCGCGCGTCGGACTGCGCACGTTGTCTGGCTTACCCCCTCCGTTGAAGCGACGTGAGGACGCGCGCCCAACAATGACCAACGAGAACTTCGGAGTTTTTCCATGATGTTAGTCGAAGAGACCTCAGTGCCGACGGAGGCGCTTCCGGTTCAGGAGTTTCGAGACCACTTGCGACTTGGTAGCGGGTTTTCTGACGATACGCTTCAAGACAGCGTTTTGGAGAGCTTTCTGCGCGCCGCGATCAGTGCTGTAGAGGCCCGTACTGGAAAAGTGGTGTTCCAACAGACCTTTGTCTGGACAGTCTACGGCTGGCGCCGGGGCACGGGGCAGGGGCTGCCGGTGGCGCCGGTGTCGGAGTTACTGGATATCACCTTGGAAGATGCGCAGGGGAACGCTGTGGTGGTAGCCTCAAGTGCTTACCGATTGGTCAGTGATGCCAATAGTCCAAGCTTTAAGAGCACCTCTGGGACGTTACCATCCCTCCCGCGCGACGGCAGTGCGGCGGTGCGTTTTGTGGCGGGTTTTGGTCCGGATTGGGGGAATGTGCCTGCGGATTTGCGACAAGCTGTGTTGCTGTTGGCTGCTCATTATTACGAGTTTCGGCAGGAAACCACGTTGAGCGAGGGCTGTATGCCGTTTGGCGTTGTGAGCCTTTTGGAACGGTACCGTCCCATGCGCCTGAGCGCAGGTGGTGTGGCATGAGCAGTGCGGTGACATTGTCGCGGCGTTTGTTGCTGGAGCGGCCATTGGCGGCACCAGATGGGGCTGGCGGGTTCTCGCAGGCGTGGGAAACACTTGGGTCGGTTTGGGCTGAAGTGGTGGCTCGAACAGGACGGGATGTCGACGGCGGGGCCATGACACTTTCAGCCGCTAGGTACAGGATTACCTTGCGTGGGGCGCCGGTAGGTTCCGAGCAGCGGCCAACGCCGGACTGTCGGTTCCGTGAAGGGGATCGGGTTTTTGCCATTGATGCGGTGACGGAAAAAGATGGCCACGGGCGCTACTTGGTCTGTCATGCAACCGAAGAGGTGGTGTCATGAGCTACGGAGTTGGGGCGGCGCTACAAGAGGCGGTCTATGCTGCATTGCAGGCGGATGTCGTGCTGAACACACTGGTCGGAAACGATATTTTTGATCAATTACCGACTGGTAAGGTGCCGGCGCTGTTTGTGTCCCTTGGGCCAGAAACGGTGCTGGACAGGTCCGACAAAGACGGTTGCGGGGCGGAGCATCGTGTTTTGGTTTCCGTGATTGGTGATGCCAGTGGCTTTGCCAAAGTGAAAGCTGCGGCAGCGGCGGTGAGCGACGTTCTGGTGGACGCGGACCTGATGCTGAACCGAGGGCGGCTGGTGTATTTGCGGTTTGACCGGGCCGTGGCCAAGCGAGACACGCGCAAAAATCTGCGCCGTGTGGATCTGCGTTTTGTGGCGCGGGTGGAAGACAATCAAAGCTAGTTTGGAGAGAGACCATGGGTGCGCAAAATGGCAAAGACCTTCTGATCAAAGTGGACGTAACCGGAGCGGGCGGGTTTGAAACCGTCGCAGGGCTGCGAGCAACACGGATCAGTTTCAACGCAGAAAGCGTGGATGTGACTTCGCTGGAAAGCCAGGGGGGATGGCGGGAATTGTTGGCCGGTGCAGGCATGAAATCCGCGGGCATCAGCGGATCTGGCGTATTCAAGGACGCGGCAACAGATGAGCGGGCGCGGCAGATTTTCTTTGATGGCGAAACGCCGGGTTTTCAGGTGATCATTCCAGATTTTGGGATTGTGGAAGGCGCGTTTCAAATCACCTCGATTGAATACGCGGGCAGTCACAATGGCGAAGCGACCTATGAGCTGGCGATGGCCAGCGCCGGGGCGCTGAGCTTTACGGCGGTCTGAGCATGGCCAATCCGTTTGCAGGGGAGGTGGCGCTAGCTATCGACGGGCAACAGCATGTGCTCAAGCTCACGTTGGGGGCTCTAGCTGAGCTGGAAGCTGGCTTGGGTGAGGACACGTTGGTGGCGCTGATCGGGCGGTTTGAAGAGGGTCGATTCTCTTCGCGGGATGTTCTGGCGTTGATTGTCTGTGGGTTGCGCGGCGGTGGCTGGCAAGGGCACACAAGTGACCTTTTGCAAGCTGAGATTGACGGCGGGGCATTGCAGGCGGCGCGGGTAGCAGCACAACTTTTGGTGCGGGCGTTTGGGCCATTGAAGGCGGCGGATCATGGCGGCGTTTGATTGGCCGGAGCTTTTGACCGCCGGTGTCCAACAGCTAGGCTTGAAGCCGCGGGAGTTCTGGCAACTTACGCCAGCCGAGTTGGTGCTGATGCTGGGCCCAGATCGAGAGGATGGGTATCTGGCGCGGCCTGGACTTGAACGGCTGATGTCCGCGTTCCCCGACACAGATGGAGAGCCAAATCATGGATGAACTCGAGACATTTGAAGGACAGCTCGACGCGCTGGAAACCAGCCTCGGTCAAGCCACAGACATGGTGGCAGGGTTCGATGGAGAGTTAAGCAATATGCGCAAAGTCCTGGGGGCGGCAGGTCAAGATGTGGCGTCGTTGGAGAAGAGCTTCAGTAAGGACTTGCGTATGGCATTCAGTGGTTTGGCCTTTGATGGTGTGAAGTTGTCGGATGCTTTGGAAACCCTGGCGTCGACCATGATGGACAGAGCTTTTAACGCGGCGATGAAGCCGGTGACCGATCAGCTTGGAAAGGTGGTGACATCCGGTATTGGCGGGTTGGTGAGTAATCTGCTGCCGTTTGAGAATGGCGCGCCGTTTACGCAGGGGCGGGTGATGCCGTTTGCCAATGGCGGTGTGGTGAGCGGGCCGGTCATGTTTCCCATGCGTGGTGGGCGCGGGTTGATGGGGGAAGCTGGTCCGGAGGCAATTCTGCCGCTCACGCGCGGGATGGATGGCAAGCTTGGGGTGCGCAGTCAGGGCGACAGCCGTCCTGTGCAGGTGGTGATGAACATCGCAACGCCGGATGTGGAGGGTTTCCGACGTTCAAAAAGCCAGATTGCTACCCAGATGAGCCGCGCTTTGGGGCAGGCCAAACGTAACCGGTAGGAGGCAGTTATGAGTTTTCATGAAGTGAGATTTCCAGCCAATCTGAGTTTTGGCTCTATGGGGGGGCCGCAACGCCGGACTGAGGTGGTGACGCTGGTGAACGGGTTTGAGGAGCGAAACAGCCCTTGGGAACATTCACGGCGGAGGTATGACGCGGGTGTGGGCATGCGTTCCTTGGATGATGTGGAGGCATTGATTGCCTTTTTCGAAGCCCGCCGGGGGCAGTTGCACGGTTTTCGCTGGAAAGATTGGGCTGACTTTAGATCCTGTGCGGCATCCGAAGATGTGGGTCACAATGATCAGGTGATCGGGCAAGGTGATGATACAACCACGGCGTTTCAGTTGGTGAAGACGTATCACTCGGGTGATCACCAATATCAGCGGCCGATCCGAAAACCAGTGGCGGGCAGTGTGACGGTTGGGGTGGAAGACAATGCGCTGCAAAACGGTGTGGATTTTGAGGTTGACCTAACAATTGGCATTGTCACCTTCGCCACACCGCCGTTTCTTGGTGCTGAAATCACCGCTGGCTATGAGTTTGATGTGCCGGTGCGTTTTGATGCGGACAGTATTCAGACCAGCCTAGCGGGCTTTAAAGCGGGGGATCTTCCAAGCGTCCCGGTGATTGAGGTGCGGATCTGATGGCGTTTCAAGAGAACTTGTTGGCGCATTTGCAAACCGGCGCGACCACTGTGGCGCGGGCTTGGGGGATAACACGAAAAGATGGCGTCAAACTTGGGTTCACGGATCACGATTGTGATCTGGCCTTTGAGGGGTTTCAGTTTCGGGCTGCGACCGGGTTGACCGCAAGTGCAATTGAACAAGGCACGGGGTTATCGGTTGATAACGCAGAGGCGGTTGGGATGTTGTCTGATGCGGCTGTGACCGATGAGGACATCGAAGCCGGGCGTTTGGATGATGCTGAGGTTGTGGCCTGGATGGTGAACTGGGGCAATGTGAGTGAACGCAGCGTGCTGTTTCGCGGGTCCATTGGTGAAATCAAAAGAGCAGGTGGCGCGTTTATCGCGGAATTGCGCGGGTTGTCGGAGAAACTGAATGTGCCGCGTGGTCGAGTGTATCAGAAGCCGTGCACGGCGGTGCTTGGCGATCCGTCGTGCCGGTTTGATGTGTCCACTTCTGGGTTTCAGGTGCAAACCTCTGTTGAGCAAGTTGATCAGCGGCGGCTGTTTGATTGCGGCGCGTTGGCTGGGTTTGAAGTTGGTTGGTTCACGCGCGGACAGCTGCGCGTGGTGAGCGGATCTGCACAAGGCGCCCAAGGGTTGATCAAGCGCGACTTCGTGGCAGAGGATGGCGCTCGGCGGGTTGAGCTCTGGCAAGACTTACGAGTTGAGGTTCAAGCGGGTGATGAGGTGTTGCTGATTTCTGGCTGCGACAAACGGGTTTCGACTTGTCGCGAGAAGTTTTCCAACCTGCTGAACTTTCAGGGGTTTCCTGATATTCCTGGCGAGGATTGGATCACCAGTTACCCTCGGAAGAGCGGGGGCAATACTGGCGGGAGCTTGCGATGAGGGAGGCTTGCGGGAGGCGTGCAATGGTCGAAGCGCGACGCTGGATTGGTACGCCCTACGTGCATCAAGCAAGTTGCAGAGGGGCTGGGACGGATTGCCTTGGTTTGATCCGTGGAGTGTGGCGCGAGATGTATGGCGCAGAGCCAGAAAAGGTACCCGCATATACGCAGGATTGGTCCGAAGCACATGGCACAGAAGTTCTTTGGTTGGGCGCGATGCGCAATCTGGTGGCTAAGGATGTGGCTGACGAATCTTGCGGAGATGTCTTGCTGTTCCGGATGGCAAGCGGCGCGGTGGCCAAACATCTTGGGATTGCAGGCAAAGTTGGTCCAGAGGGGACAGTGATCCACGCGTATTGCGGACATGCTGTGGTGGAGAGTCCATTAAATGCGCCATGGCGACGGCGGGTTGTGGCGCGGTTTTCGTTTCCGGATTTGGTGTAACCCACGACAGTCAAGCAAAGGAATTGAACGATGGCGACAGTGATTTTGGCAGCAGCAGGGGCGGCGGTGGGTGGCGCGGTAGGGGGCGGTTTCGCAGGTGTGTCATCGGCGGCCATTGGACAGTTGGCAGGCGCGACGCTGGGGCGGGTGATTGACCAGAACTTGATGGGGGCCGGGTCCGATGTGATCGAGACAGGCAAAATCGACCGGTTCCGATTGACGGGGTCTGCCGAAGGTGCGGCGCAGGCACGGGTGTTTGGGCGGGTGCGCGTGGCCGGACAGGTGATTTGGGCTACGAGATTTCAAGAAAGCGTGACGGAAACTGGCGGTGGCAAGGGCATGCCGTCTCAGCCGAAAACCCGCAGCTACAGCTATACGGTGTCACTGGCAATTGCGTTGTGCGAAGGGGAAATTTTGCGGGTTGGGCGCATGTGGGCAGATGGTGTGGAAGTGGGGCGCGAGGAGTTCAATCTGCGTGTGTATACCGGTGCGCCGGATCAAATGCCCGACCCAAAGATTGAGGCCGTTGAGGGCACCAGAACTGTTCCAGCGTATCGCGGCACTGCGTATGTGATGATCGAAGATTTGTCGCTGGATCGATTTGGGAACCGGGTGCCTCAGTTCAATTTTGAAGTGGTTCGGGCAACTCCAGAGCATGTGCCAGAGAAAGCCTCAGACTACAGCAAAACTGTGCGAGCGGTGGCACTGATGCCGGGTACAGGGGAGTATGCGTTGGCCACAACCCCTGTGTATTGCCGTCACAGGGATGGAGAAACCCGGGTTGCCAATGAGCATACGCCATCTGGCTTGACCAATTTTGTGACTTCTCTACAGGACATGCAGGAAGAGTTGCCGCAGTGTGAAGCTGCGTCTCTGGTGGTGAGTTGGTTCGGTAGCGATTTGCGAATGGCGGAGTGTGCCTTGCGTCCGAAGGTCGAGGATGTTGCGGTGGATGGGGATAACATGCCGTGGCAGGTTTCCGGTTTGCCACGAGCCGCGGCGCAAGAGGTGGAGCAATTGGATGGCCGCCCGATTTACGGCGGGACACCTGCTGATGCGGCGGTGGTTCAGGCGATTCAGCATATGGCTGCTATCGGGACAAATGTGACGTTCTATCCCTTTATCTTGATGGAGCAGATGGCAGACAATGGTTTGTCTGATCCTTGGAGCAACGCGGCCGATCAGCCGGTGTTGCCTTGGCGTGGACGGATTACAATTTCTGAAGCCCCTGGGCGCAGTGGGTCGCCTGATGGGACGCCCCAAGCAGACGCCGAGGTCACGGCGTTTTTTGGCACTGCGACCGCAGCTGATTTTCAGGTGAATGGCGAAAGTGTCAGCTACAATGGTCCGGCGGAGTGGTCTTATCGTCGGTTCATATTGCATTATGCGGCGTTGTGCGCGGCCGCCGGAGGGGTGGAGGCTTTTTGCATTGGATCTGAGATGCGCGGGCTGACGCAGGTGCGTGGCCCTGCAGGGTTCCCAGCTGTTGCCGCCCTTCGGGACTTGGCGCAGGAGGTGCGAACCCTTTTGGGGGCTTCTGTTAAACTGGGCTATGCGGCGGATTGGTCTGAATATTTTGGCTATCATCCAAAAGACGGATCAGGAGATGTGTATTTCCATTTGGACCCGCTTTGGGCCGATGAAAATATCGATTTCATTGGGATCGACAACTACACGCCGTTGTCAGATTGGCGCGACAGTTCGGAACATTTGGATGCCTTGGATGGACACAGTCCTCAGGATGTTGAGTACCTGAAATCCAATTTTGAGGGCGGCGAAGGCTATGAGTGGTTTTATCCAACGGAAGAAGCCCGCGCGACGCAAGCTCGGTCGGCAATAACCGACGGGGCGTATCAGGAGCCTTGGGTGTTTCGGTACAAAGATCTGCGTAGTTGGTGGGGGCAAAGTCATCACGAGCGCGTAGGTGGTGTGCGGTTGTCCCAATCCACGGCCTGGGTGCCGCAATCCAAGCCAATTTGGTTCACTGAAATTGGCTGTGCGGCAATTGATAAAGGGCCCAACCAACCTAACAAATTTCTGGATGAGAAATCCTCGGAGTCGGCCATCCCCTATTTTTCCACCGGGTTGCGCAACGATGAGGTGCAACAACGGTACTATCAGGCGTTTTTTGAGCACTACAGTGATACATCGTTTAACCCAAATTCGAGTATCTATGGCGCGCCGATGGTCGATCGTGATCATATGTTTGCTTGGGCCTGGGATGCACGGCCGTTTCCGGCGTTTCCAAATGCACAGGACCTTTGGAGCGACGGCGGTAATTATGCCAAAGGGCATTGGATCAACGGTCGCGTGACCAACCGTACCCTCGCTTCGGTGGTTGAGGAGGTGTGCTTAAATGCTGGGATTTCCGCCTATGACGTGTCTGGATTGCAAGGCGTGGTGCGCGGTTTTTTGCAAAATGATGTGGCTGATGGCCGCGCCGCGTTGCAGCCGCTGATGCTGCGCCACGGGTTTGACGCGATTGAGCGCGATGGTGTGTTGCAGTTTGTCATGCGGTCTGACCAGCGCAAGGTGGTAATTGACGCCAATAGGCTTGTGGAGTCTGAAGAGATTGAGGGGGATGTCGAGTTCAGTCGACAAGCTGATGCCGAGCTTGCAGGTCGGGTGCGTTTGAGTTTCGTGCAAGCCGAGCGAGATTTTCGCACGGTGTCTGAGGAGGCTGTTTTGCATGATGAGGCCACATTCGCGGTTTCCCACAGTGACGTTGAAGAAGTGCTGACCCGTGGGGAAGGGCGGCAAACCGCAGAGCGATGGCTTGCAGAGGCGCGGGTGGCGCGAGATCGCGTGAAATTAGCTCTCCCACCAAGTCGGATGAACATTGGCGCCGGTGATCTTCTCGAAATGTCTTTGGGGGCTGGGATACATCAAAATTTTCGCCTAGATCGATTGACCCAACAAGGGGCTCAAATTTTGGAAGGCGCTCGCACAGAGTTGGCGCTCTACAAACCTTCGGACATGAAAGATGAGGTTGCGCCCAAAAGTAGGTTTGTGCCGCCCGTACCCGTTCAGAGCTTGTTTTTGGATCTGCCTTTGATGACCGGCGATGAGGTGCCACATGTGCCCCACCTTGCAGTCACAGGGCGTCCCTGGCCAGGGGCGGTTGCGATTTACTCCAGTGGGAGCGATGAGGGCTACGAATTGAGCACCCTAATTGAAGGGAGCGCAATTGTTGGAATCACCGAAACATCTCTTGGTCAATCCGGTGCTGGGACTTGGGATGAAGGCGCCGCTCTGCAGGTGAGGATGGTCAATGGAGCGCTGCGCAGTGTGAGCGAGTTGGACGTGCTCAAAGGCAAAAATGTTGCTTTTGTCGGGGATGGCCAACCGGACAGATGGGAAGTGTTTCAGTATCAAGATGCGGAGCTGATTGGAGAAAACCAATACGCACTGTCCAGGCGTTTGCGGGGCCAGCTTGGGTCAGATGCAACGGCGCCAGCGGTTTGGCCGGTCGGAAGTTGGGTTGTGTTTATATCGTCCAAGCTCACACAGCTTTCATTGGCAAGACAAACACGAGGACAGCCTCAGCACTTTAGAATTGGACCGGCGCACCGGGGGCTACATGACCCGAGCTTCACGCACCACGTTGAGACGTTTTCTGGGGTTGGACTACGTCCATATGCACCGGTTCATCTGACGCGAGAGACTTTTCTCAACGGTGACATGGGATTGAACTGGATCAGGCGCGGGCGGATCGATGCAGATTCTTGGGACGGGTATGAAGTGCCGCTTGGCGAGGAAACGGAGCTGTATTTGTTGCGTATTCGGCGTGGCTCGGACGTATTGAGAGAAGTCCACGTCACTGAGGCACATTGGCTATATTCAATCGCGGATCAGGCTGTGGACGAGGGGCTTGTGGATACAGTGGCAGAGGTTGCTCAGATTTCTGCAGTGACAGGGCCGGGTCCGTTTCGATCAATACCTTTAGGCAATTGATCGCGTCTGACGCTCAGGCTCACCAATTTGTGTTTCATTCGATTTGGTTTTTCTTGCGTTCACGCCTTTGAATTTGCGGCGTTTGGCTTAGGTGGTGTAGACTGGCTGGGAGAAAAGGGGACTAAGATGGCTGAGATGCAACCCAAAGTGACCGAACTTGATCCGGTCTGGCAGCAAATTACGCGCGAAGCGGAAGATGCTGTAAAAGAAGAACCGTTGATGGGCGGATTGGTGCATGCCTGTGTGTTGCATCACCGTACGATCGAGCGGGCACTAAGCTATCGTTTTGCAGCCAAATTGTCTTCTAACGAGATGTCGATGGTGATCCTGCGAGAAATTGCGGACGAAGCGTTTGCTTCTGATCCGGCGATAGCGGAATCAGCGCGGGCCGACTTGAGTGCAATCTATGATCGCGATCCGGCCTGTCACCGGCTCTTGCAGCCAATTCTCTACTTCAAAGGCTATCAGGCTGTGCAGGCCTATCGCATTGGCAATTGGCTTTGGCGTCAGGGGCGCACGGATTTATCGTATTTCATTCAGATGCGCACCAGTGAGATTTTTGGCATCGATATTCATCCGGCTGCCAAGATTGGCAAAGGCATCATGATCGATCACGCGCATTCCATTGTGATCGGTGAGACAGCAGTGGTTGGTGACAATGTGTCGATGTTGCACTCGGTAACACTCGGTGGGACCGGGAAAGAAGAAGAGGACCGCCATCCCAAAATCGGCGATGGGGTTCTGATCGGTGCCGGTGCCAAGGTTCTTGGCAATATCAAAGTTGGCCATTGTAGCCGCGTGGCCGCCGGATCAGTTGTGCTTCAGGAAGTGCCGCCATGTTCCACTGTTGCAGGCGTTCCGGCCAAAGTTGTCGGCGAAGCCGGGTGTGATCAGCCGGCGGTGAATATGAATCAAGATATTGGTGACTGCAAAAACGTCTAACAATGGTCTGATTATAAATGAAAAAGGACCGCGCCGAGCGGTCCTTTTTTGTTGCGTGGTGCTGTGTTTAAGCGAGCATTGCCATTGGGTTTTCCAAGTTGTCGACAATCGCGTTCAACAACTGGGCACCCAGTGCACCGTCGATTACACGGTGGTCAACTGAGAGCGTCACGGTCATCACAGTTGCCACTTCCAACTCTCCATCGCTATTCACAACGGGCTTTTTGGTACCGGCACCAACCGCCAAGATCGCGCCATGTGGTGGGTTGATCACAGCGTCAAAATTGTCGATGCCAAACATACCGAGGTTCGAAATTGCGAAGCTACCGCCTTGGTATTCATGTGGCGCCAACTTGCGATCCCGCGCGCGAGTGGCGAGGTCTTTCATCTCTGCTGAAAGCGCTGAGAGAGACTTCATCTCCGCGTCCTTCAGGACTGGCGTAAAGAGCCCACCTTCGATGGCCACAGCAACGGCCACGTCGGATGGTGAAAGCTTCAAGATGCGATCATTGGCCCAGACAGCGTTGGCATCCGGGATCTCTTGCAAGGCAAGTGCGCAGGCTTTGATAACAAAGTCGTTCACCGAGAGCTTGGCGCCGCGTTTCTCCAGCTGTTTGTTAAGTTGACTGCGGAAGGCCAGGAGTGCGTCCAGTTTGATGTCGCGGCGCAGATAGAAGTGCGGGATCGACTGTTTGGCTTCTGTCAGACGGGCCGCAATAGTTTTGCGCATACCGTTGAGCGACACTTCTTCGAAGTCGCGGTCTGCGTACATCTTGAGCACGGTTTCGGCATCGGGACCGGCAGTCAATTTGGCCGCTGGGACAGAAGCGGTAGATGGTGCTGCGACTGGCGGCGTTGGTTTTGCTTCGGGGGCCGCTGTTGAGCCCTCCACATCTGCTTTCACGATGCGCCCGCGTGGGCCTGAACCCTGAATGGTCGCGAGATCGACCCCCTTGTTGGCCGCGATCCGGCGGGCGAGAGGTGAGGCAAAAATGCGGTTGCCGTCTGCTGCCACCGGAGCAGCGGGCGCTCCTGATGAAGGAGCCTCAGAAGCCTCTCTGGGAGCGGCTTTAGGTGCATTCTCAGTCACTGCGGTAGGCGCAGCTGCTGGTATAGCACCAATATCATCCGCGCTTTCACCGTCTTCCAGCAAAATCGCAATTGCCGAGTTCACAGTAACGCCTTCGGAGCCTTCTGGCACCAAGATTTTACCAATCACCCCGTCTTCGACGGCTTCAAACTCCATGGTGGCTTTGTCGGTTTCGATCTCCGCCAACAAGTCGCCAGAGGAGACTTCGTCGCCTTCTTTGACCAGCCACTTGGCCAATGTGCCTTCTTCCATTGTGGGCGAAAGGGCGGGCATGAGGATTTCTAAGGGCATATCCGTGTCTCCTCAGCGATAAGTTACTTGTTTCACTGCTGCGACGACCTCATCCGTGGTCGTGAGCGCCAGTTTTTCGAGGTTGGCCGCGTATGGCATCGGGACATCTTTGCCGGTGCAATTGATCACTGGGGCGTCCAGATAGTCAAAGGCGCGTTCCATAATTGTGGCCGAGAGGTGGTTGCCTATCGATCCCACAGGCCAGCCTTCTTCGACTGTCACACAGCGGTTGGTTTTCATCACCGAGGCTATCACCGTGTCATAATCAATTGGGCGCAAGGTTCGCAGATCGATGACTTCGGCGGATACGCCGTCTTCTGCCAGCTTGTCAGCGGCCTCAAGCGCATAGTGCATGCCGATACCGAAACTGACGATGGTCACATCCGTTCCTTCACGCCAAATGCGGGCCTTGCCAAACGGGATGGTGAAATCATCCATGTCGGGCACTTCGAAGCTGCGGCCATACATGATTTCATTTTCCAGGAAAATCACCGGGTTTGGATCGCGTATTGCTGACTTTAACAACCCTTTGGCGTCGGACGCTGAATAGGGCATCGCAACTTTGAGGCCCGGAATTTGCGCATACCACGCCGCATAGTCCTGGCTGTGCTGCGCGCCAACACGGGCGGCCGCGCCGTTAGGGCCACGGAAAACCATTGGGGCGCCCATCTGACCGCCCGACATATAGAGTGTCTTGGCAGCAGAATTGATAATTTGATCAATGGCTTGCATGGCGAAGTTGAATGTCATGAATTCAACAATTGGCTTTAGACCACCAAAAGCTGCACCAACGGCGATACCGGCAAAACCGTGCTCGGTAATTGGCGTGTCAATCACGCGCTTGCTGCCAAACTCATCCAAGAGACCTTGGCTGATCTTATAGGCGCCTTGGTATTCTGCGACTTCTTCGCCCATTAGATAGACGTCTTCGTCACCGCGCATTTCCTCAGCCATGGCGTCGCGCAAAGCTTCACGCACAGTTTGAGTCTTCATCGGGGTGCCATCGGGCCAGTCGGGAGACAGATCCGGCGCAGGGGCGGTCGGAGCAGCCTGTGCAGGTGCGGCGGCGACGGTTGTGGGAATTGGCGTCACTTCTGTGGTTGCTGCAACTGGGGTCGCCTCCACGGCGCTCACATCTTCACCATCTTCAGCCAGAATGGCGATGGCGGTGTTTACGGCCACACCTTCGGTGCCTTCTGCGATCAGGATCTTGCCAATCACACCTTCGTCGACAGCCTCAAACTCCATTGTGGCTTTGTCGGTTTCAATTTCTGCAAGGATATCACCGGATTGAACGGTGTCGCCTTCTTTGACCAGCCATTTGGCCAGCGTGCCTTCTTCCATGGTAGGAGAGAGGGCGGGCATGAGAATTTCGGTAGCCATTTCAGTGTCCTCTCGTCAGCTTACGCGTAAATATCGGTCCAGAGCTCTGCCTCACCTGGAAGCGGGCTCTCTTTGGCAAAATCAGCGGAGGCATTCACGATGGCCTTTATCTCTTTGTCGATCGCTTTCAAATCATCCTCAGACGCGTGTTTGCCTGTCAGCAACATCTGGCGCACGTTCTCAATAGGGTCACGTTCCTCGCGCATTTTCTGCACTTCTTCGCGGGTACGATACTTGGCGGGGTCGGACATTGAGTGGCCGCGATAGCGGTAGGTCTTGACCTCAAGGATGTAAGGACCCTTGCCGGAGCGACAGTGTTTAACCGCGCGTTCACTGGCATCCTTGACCGCCAACACATCCATGCCATCGACCATTTCCCCTGGGATGCCAAAGGCTTCGCCGCGCTTGTAAATGTCCTGAGAAGAGGTGGAACGGGCTTGGGCGGTGCCCATGGCGTATTGGTTGTTTTCGATCACAAAGATCACCGGCAAGTCCCAAAGCGCAGCCATATTGAAGGTTTCATAGACTTGGCCTTGGTTTGCGGCACCGTCACCAAAGTAGGTGAAAGTCACGCGGCTGTTGCCTTTGTATTTGTCTGCAAACGCGAGGCCCGCGCCAAGAGGAACCTGCGCGCCGACGATGCCGTGGCCGCCGTAAAAATGCTTCTCTTTCGAGAACATATGCATCGATCCGCCTTTGCCTTTGGAGTAGCCGCCTTCGCGCCCCGTGAGCTCCGCCATCACGCCGTTGGCGTCCATACCGCAGGCCAGCATATGGCCGTGGTCACGATAAGATGTGATCCGCTTGTCACCTTCTTCTGTGGCAGCTTCGAGGCCTACTACGACGGCTTCCTGGCCGATATAAAGGTGACAGAACCCGCCAATCAAACCCATGCCGTAAAGCTGGCCAGCTTTCTCCTCGAAGCGGCGGATCAACAGCATGTCACGGTAGTATTGCTTGAGTTCTTCGCCCGAGACGTTGGGCTTCTTTGCAGCGCGTTTTGCCGCCATGGTGGCTCCTCCCAAAGACAAAATGGTTTAGCATTAAACCAAACTTGCAGAGAGGGTAACGGATCACTGCGGGGGTTGCGAGTGGAAAAAGGTCTGTTTTGTCAGGAGGCTAGTGGATTTAGCGAATAACAAGCTCGTCCGCGCGGATCATACCCAGCACGTCACGGGCCTGTTGGTCCAGTAAATCAAGGTCCAAATAGCTGTCAGACAGGCGGCGGGTGAGGTTTTCCATGTGAGCCACTTCCGCCTGTGCCAAAGCCAGCTCCGCCTCAAGCTGCTGCTTTTCTGCCAGGATCTCCACCCGACGAAACAGGCCATAATCACCCTGCACAGCGGCGAAAGTGAAGTAGGTTGCCAGCGTGAAAGCGATGCCAAAAAACGCAAGCGCGCCAAGGGCCGGTTTGGTGGAAGATGCTGTCATTTTTGCCTCTGAGTGCGGCTTTGCGCCGTCTGGTTTCTTTATATCGTAGGTGATTCGCTCTGTGAATCCCTTAACGACAAGTATTTTCATTTATTTTTGTGACGTGACGGGAAAGTTGGCACGGCAAAATTCTCCGGTCAGGCTGGGGCTGGGAGGAACCAATAATGACCACTTCACAGCC
>NZ_CAJXIV010000100.1 GCF_913054185.1 uncultured Shimia sp. | reverse complement strand
AAATCCTGCACGCCTCCGCACAACCACGCGAGCACGAAGAGGCCAGCCCAAATCTTGTGGGCGTCTCCGCCAAGATCGAGCGCCCGCGCGCCGTGACCGTGCGTTATTTGGATGAAAGCGGTGAGACCGTTGAAAAGGATTTTGTAGGTCTCTGGGCCACTTCCGTGCAGCACCAGATCGACCACATCAACGGCAAGATGTACTTTGATCATCTGAGCAAAACCAAACGGTCCATGTTGATCAAAAAGGCGCAAAAGCGTCGTTAACCCAAGAACTGGAGACAGCACCATGCGCATTTTATTTATGGGCACCCCCGAGTTTTCTGTCTCCGTCCTGAACGCTTTGGTTGATGCGGGGCACGAAATCGTCGCTGTGTTCAGCCAGCCGCCGCGCCCCGCAGGACGCGGCAAAAAAGACCGCCCCACGCCGGTTCATGCCCGCGCCTTGGAGTTGGGGCTGACCGTGCTTCATCCGAAGTCGCTTCGCACAGATGAGTCCAAAGACCTGATTGCCAGTATCGACGCTGACGTTGGCGTGGTTGTCGCCTATGGACTGATCCTGCCGCAATATGTGCTTGATGCGCCCATCCACGGATGTCTCAATATCCATGCCAGCCTTCTGCCGCGCTGGCGTGGCGCTGCGCCGATTCATCGCGCAATCATGGCTGGAGACAAAGAAACCGGAGTCTGCATCATGCAGATGGATGCCGGCTTGGATACAGGTCCTGTGCTGATGGAACGCGTGCTTGAGATTGGTGCGGAAGAAACGACCGCGCAGCTTCACGACAGCCTTGCCGCTCTGGGTTCTACCGCCATCGTTGACACTTTGGTGCACCTTTCGGAGCTGACCGCTACGCCTCAGCCTGACGAGGGTGTTACCTACGCTGAAAAGATCGACAAGGCGGAATCCCGCATAGATTGGTCGGCACCTGCGGCCGAAGTGGACCGTAAAATTCGAGGTCTGTCTCCATTTCCCGGCGCTTGGACCGAAATTGACGGCCAGCGTGTGAAACTGCTCGCGTCACGCCTTACAGACGGCAGCGGTCAAGCCGGTGAACTGCTGGATGACACCCTGACCGTGGCCTGTGGCGACGGCGCTGTACAACTCCTGCGCTTGCAACGTGCTGGTAAAGGCGCTCAAGCTGCCCACATCTTTCTGCGGGGTTTCCCGCTCACCAAAGGTCAGCAACTGTAAGGAGCACACCAGTGTTTTTCTCCTTTTTCGGAACGGTGATTATTGCAGGTATTGTCGGTTATCTCTCCGAGCGCAGTGGCTTTACCCGCAATGGATATCTCCCCTCGATCATCATCTGCATCGGTGGGGCGTTTCTGTTCTTTATGATCAGCAGCATGTTTCGCATTGGCTTTGGCAGCCCGGGCTTAAACGCAATCCTGTCTTCCGTAGGTGCGCTGGTCATCGTGCCAACGCACTTTCGCCGTTGAGCGTTTGATTGCCCCAAATCGTTAACCAAAGCTTGCTTAAAAGCCGAAAATTGTGGACGTCTTGCGCGCCTCACGGGTAAGCTCCCCCTAAGTGCCCAATTGAGTGAAGGCATGTTCGGCGTCGTGACCACCTTAAATGTGGTTCGGCACCACGGAAGTCCAATTGTCGAGCAGATAGCAAATCCGACCGTTTTTAACGGGCGACAGAGTAGGGTGGAAAATGGCTATTCCAGACACATTGGCGATGCGGCTGATGAACGTCGTCTGCGACAACGACCTCAGTGGCAATTTCCTGATGCTTGGGCGTCAACGTTGGCTTGGCAGCCGCCGCAAACGTTCGGCTGCGATGTTTGCCGCCACTTTGGAAGAGCGCTTTCCGGGCCTCTCCGAGGAAGACCTCACCAACCCAAATGATGATTACTCGGAGACGTTCTTTCACAAGATCGGCTTTGAGAATGTCGACAGCATGGACGTGTCAGATTTTGAGAACGCCACGATTGTTCAAGATCTCGCGGATTGGCTGCCAAAGACGCTGCACAACAAGTTTGATGTTATTTATGACGGCGGCACTTGTGAGCATGTTTTTGATCTGCCCACCGCGTACCGTAACATCGACCGAATGCTCAAACCTGGTGGCGTGATGATTGGGCACAGCCCATGTAACAATTGGATCAATCACGGCTTTTATCAGATTACGCCAGAGATGGTGTATGGCTTTTGGCAGAAAACCCTAGGCTACGAGATACTGGAATGTGTATTACAGCCAATTCTGCCAGTGTATGCCAACCGCGCCGTGACCACGACCAACCCGAACGAAACGGGGGTGCGCCCGCGCCTTAAGGGCAAGCTGCCTGACGGGCCAATCATCCTGTCGTACGCGGTGCGCAAGCCGCTGAAGTCTGCGCGTGGTGGCTCACGCAAAGTATTTCAAAGCGATTACCAACAGCGGTGGTCAGCAAGTTCTGATCCGGGTGCGGCGGCGTAGTAAAATCCGCACGCGCTACTTTCCAGACTTGAACGGCTCCATACCCGCGCGGGCCAATTCGTCTGCGCGCTCGTTTTCCGGATGCCCTGCGTGGCCCTTGACCCACTCCCAAGTCACTGTGTGCCGCGCCTGTGCCGCATCAAGCCGTTGCCACAGGTCTACATTTTTAACCGGTTTTTTGGCGGCGGTCTTCCAGCCGTTTTTCTTCCAGCCGAAAATCCATCCCGTCACGCCGTTCTTCACATAGGTGCTGTCGGTCACCACGGTGATGGTGCTGGGCCGCTCCAGCGTTTCAAGTGCCATAATCGCGGCCATCAACTCCATCTTGTTGTTGGTGGTGTCCGCCGCGCCGCCTTTGAGCTCTCGCTCTTTCATGACGGTGTCACCGTCCTTCGCTTGCATGAGGGTGCCCCAGCCTCCTGGACCAGGGTTTCCGGAACACGCGCCATCGGTATATGCAATCAAATCAGCCATGCGCGGTCAGTATGACAAATGTGTCGTCACTGCCAGCCAATCCCACAGCGCTGCCGGTTCTTTTTCGCACAACGGTGAAGCCCGCGTCTTGCAAAAGTCCGGTCAATTCGCCCGCTTCGTAATAGCTGTAAAACCGTCCAAGATGGTCGCGCTGTTCACCGTCCCCCAACTTGGTGCCGATGTGAAAGGCCCCGCCGGGCTTCAAGGCACGATAAATGCGGTCGAGATGCTCCGGCATCTCCGACTTGGGCGCGTGCAGCAGGCTGAAGTTGGCCCAGATACCATCGTAGGCGGCTTCGACTTGCAACTGATCAAATGTTCCCACCTTTACGTCCAGATCAAATCGCTTTTTGGCCAGCGCCGCCATCTCTGGGGAGGCATCCATTCCCACGACGCGATAGCCTGCATCGCGAATCTTCGCAGCCCATTGACCGGGACCACAGCCCAAGTCCAAAACGAGGCCCGCGTCGGGCAGCAGGTCAAAAAATGCAGTCAGGTCGCTGAATTGGTCCACATCGGCATCTTCGACCTTGGAAAACCGGTCGGCGTAGTCTTCGGCGGCTTGAGCATAGACCGCTAGTGTTTCCTCATCGCTCATGCGCGTTCCATTGCCAGCCGTCCGGCCAGCGCCACAAAGATCGTGGCAAAGCTGCGGTTCAGCCAAGTCATCATCCGCTCACTGCTCAGCAGCAGGTCACGGGCTTTGGCGGCAAACAACCCGTAGAGCACAAACACACCAAAGGTCAGCGCCATGAATACCCCACCAAGCAGCGCCATTTCCATTGTCGCCGTCGCGGCATTCCCGCTCAGGAATGGCGGCAACAGCGCTAAGAAGAACACTGAGAGTTTCGGGTTCAAAATGTTTATAAGGGCTGCACGGCGTGCAATCACAAATCCGGCCTGTGCTTGCCGCTCTGCAGTAACCGCCAATGCCCCGCCGCTGCGCACCGCCTGCCAGGCGAGGTAAAGCAGATAGGCCACGCCGGCAAATTTTACGACGTTAAACAAGAGAGCCGACGTATGCAGCACGGCCGCCAATCCCAATGTCGCCGCCAACAGGTGCGGCACAATTCCAAAGGTGCAGCCCAATGCCGCCCAAAGCGCGGCGCGTGGGCCCTGGCCCAAGCCCATCGCAAGCGTGTAAATGACCCCGGTTCCGGGCGCGATCACCACCACAAAGGCAGTGACAAGAAATTGCAAAGACAGCACGGCATACTCCCCAACTTTGATTTTCTTCACGCCATCGACGTGGCGTGATTTGGCTTTTCAGAGGCAGCTTACTTAAACGGTCACATCCCGCAACACGCGTGGTACTTTGAAGTTCACCCGTTCCACGGCGGTTTCGACCAATTCCACCGTCACGACAAATTTGTCCCGAAAGGCGTCAATGACCTCATTGACCAGCACTTCAGGTGCGCTGGCCCCGGCTGTTATGCCCAGTGATGAAATCCCTTCCAGCGCCCGCCAATCAATATCCTTGCCCCGCTGCACCAACTGGGAGTAGCTGCACCCGTTTTTGGCGCCCACTTCGACGAGCCGCTTGGAATTGGATGAATTGGGGGCGCCTACCACCAGCATGGCGTCAACTTTGGGGGCCACTTCTTTTACCGCTTCTTGGCGATTGGTGGTGGCGTAACAGATGTCTTCCTTGTGGGGGCCGACGATCTCCGGAAACCGCGTGTTCAAGGCGGCCACAATGCCTTTGGTGTCGTCCACCGACAGAGTGGTTTGGGTCACAAAGGCAAGCTTGCTTGGATCGCGCACTTCGACAGACGCCACATCGGCTACAGTTTCCACAAGCAGCACTTCGCCGTCTTGCAGCTGCCCCATGGTGCCAATGGTTTCAGGGTGACCTTCATGGCCGATCATGATGATCTGTAACCCGTTCTCGCTGTGTCGTTCCGCCTCGATATGCACTTTGCTCACAAGAGGACACGTCGCATCTACGTAGATCATTTCGCGCCGCTTGGCCTCCGCAGGCACCACTTTGGCAACGCCATGGGCCGAAAAAATCACCGGCCGGTCATCGGGGCATTCATCGAGTTCTTCCACAAACACCGCACCCTTGTCCCGCAGTCCGTCCACGACGTATTTGTTGTGTACAATTTCGTGCCGCACATAGACCGGCGCGCCCCATTTGAGCAGGGCCATTTCCACTATCTTAATGGCCCGGTCGACTCCGGCACAAAAGCCACGTGGGGCCGCAAGATGAATGGTGAGGGGGGGCTTGTTCATAAGCGGTCTCCACGGTGATCTTGCTGCAACAGGTAGAGTTTCTGCGAAGAAACGTCCAGTGCTTGACCTTCCAGCGGGGCAGGCTGTTAGCGCGAGAGAATCTGAACTGTAGGAGAGACTATGGCGGTTTCAAAACTTGGCTGGGCGGCGTTTGGCATAACAATTGTCGGAGGGTTTATCGTGTTATCTGTGGTCAGCCCAGTTGATACCACTGATGCCAAACTTCGGCTGCCTTACGATGACACTGCTCGTGTGGCGCAGGGCAAGGCGCTTTACGTAGAAAATTGCGCCTCTTGTCATGGGGCCAATTTGGAAGGGGAGCCCAACTGGAAACAACGCACCTCTGATGGTCTGATGCCAGCGCCACCCCATGACCAATCGGGCCATACCTGGCACCATCCTGACGCAATGCTCTTTGCGATCACGAAGCAAGGCAGCGCTGCCGTTGTGGGGCAGGGGTACGAAAGCAATATGCCGGGGTTTGAAGACAGCCTGAGTGATCAGGACATCTTGAATGTGCTGGGGTACATCAAAAGCACCTGGCCGGATCGGGTGATCAAAATGCACAACGGCATGAATGATCAGCAAGGATGATGCAGGCACAAAAAAGCCGAGGCATCAGCCCCGGCTTTTCAAATTGGTCATAGCGCGAGTCAGTCGTCTGCCATCTCTGCTTCGCGTGCATGTTCTGGCAATGGATCGCGCGGTGGACGGCCAATCACTTCACGCAAGCCATCCAGCTCAATGAAGTTGTCAGCCTGGCGACGCAATTCGTCAGAGATCATCGGCGGCTGGCTGCGGATGGTGGACACCACCGACACACGCACGCCTTGGCGTTGCAGACTTTCAACCAGCGGACGGAAATCCCCATCTCCCGAGAACAAAACGATGTGGTCCACATGTGGCGCCAGTTCCATCGCGTTCACCGCCAGCTCAATGTCCATGTTCCCCTTGACCTTACGACGCCCCTGGGAGTCCGTGTACTCCTTCGCCGCTTTGGTCACCATGGTGAAGCCGTTGTAATGTAGCCAATCTACCAGCGGGCGGATCGGCGAATATTCGTCATTCTCCAGCAACGCTGTGTAGTAAAAAGCCCGAAGCAGCTTGCCGCGACGCATGAATTCCTGCCGCAGAAGCTTGTAGTCGATATCGAACCCGAGCGACTTCGCAGCCGCGTACAGATTCGAACCGTCTATGAACAGCGCGAGCCGTTCGTCTTTGTAAAACATCAAAATGTCCTTTCTAACTCTGCCGCGCCTGGAATGTCCCGTGAGTGAAAATTTGGAGTGAGCGTGACAGCACGTTCAAAATAGTGATATTTACGGGGGTCGCAAGCATTTGCGGTAAGTTCTGTCCAACTAGGAAATTAGATAGGGATTAAAGTGAGTAGTTTTGGTCTATTAGCTCTTGGTGGTAATTTGCCATCTCAATTTGGTTCACCAATTCAAACTCTGCAAGAAGCTTTAATTCATTTGAACCGGAATGCTGTTCATATTCGCGCAGTTAGCCGATTCTTTCAAACCCCTTGTTTTCCGATAGGCGCGGGGCCGGATTTTATTAATGCAGCGGCGACAATTGAAACGGAGCTTTCCGCTCAAGAGGTGCTCACAGAATTGCACAAAATTGAGAGTGCCTTTGGGAGGGAGCGTTTGACCCGTTGGGGCACCCGTCCGCTGGACATTGACTTAATTGGATATGAGTCGCAGGTGCTGCCAAATTCCTCGGTTTGGACGCATTGGCGAGACCTGTCGGCTGAGCTGCAGGCCCAAGAGGCTCCGGCAGATCTGATTCTCCCGCATCCACGTTTGCAAGACCGTGCTTTTGTGTTGGCGCCGCTGATGGACGTTGCACCGGACTGGAAGCATCCGGTCACAGGATGCTCTGTGGCCCAAATGTTAGAGGATTTGCCGGAATTCGCTCAGAAAGAGCCGCGGCCCCTTTGAAACCTGCTTGTCAAGGGGTACAATCCCCCTTACACACACGATTTCTGACTCGATCCATAACAATTGGAGTGCCCGATGGCCCGCGTGACCGTTGAAGACTGCGTAGACAAAGTTCAAAACCGCTTTGAGCTGGTGATGCTTGCGTCCCACCGCGCCCGTGAGGTGTCTGCTGGCGCCGCAATCACTCTGGATCGTGACAACGATAAGAACCCGGTGGTGGCGCTGCGTGAGATTGCTGAGGAAACTCAGACCGCAGATGAGCTGCGTGAACGTCTGATTGAGGCCAACCAGAGCCAGATCGAAGTTGACGAACCAGAAGAAGACCGCATGGCGCTTCTGATGGGCTCTGAGCCGGACACGCCGCAAGAGGACGACATGTCCGAAGAGAAACTGCTGCGTGCCCTGATGGAAGCGCAAGGTCAGGGCTAAGCCCTCAAAGACTATGGGTGGGCGCAAATGATCCCTGCGGACGATCTCGTAAATCTCATTCGCGCCTACAATCCCAAGACCAATGAAGACTTGATTCGCGCGGCCTATGAGTATGGCCGCGAGATGCATGATGGTCAGTTTCGCCACTCTGGCGAACCCTATTACACTCACCCAATCGAAGTGGCCTGGATATTGGCCGAACAGCACCTGGATGATGCCTCCATCATCACGGCGCTTTTGCACGACACCATTGAGGACACCAAAGCCTCCTATGAGTCTGTGGAAGAATTGTTCGGCGGTGAAATTGCAGGGTTGGTTGATGGCGTCACCAAGCTGACCAACCTGCAGCTGTCTTCGTCCGAAACCAAACAGGCGGAAAATTTCCGCAAGCTGTTTATGGCCATGTCCAAAGACCTGCGGGTGATCTTAGTCAAGCTGGCCGACCGTCTGCACAATATGCGCACCATCAAGGCCATGCGCCCCGACAAACAGGGGCAAAAGGCGCGTGAAACCATGGATATCTATGCGCCACTTGCAGGCCGCATGGGGATGCAATGGATGCGAGACGAACTCGAAGATCTTGCGTTCAAGGTGCTCAACCCGGATGGTCGCGCGTCCATTATGCGCCGCTTCATCACGTTGCAGAAAGAAACCGGCGATGTGATCGAACGCACCACTGCGGACATGCGCCTGGTGCTGGGGGAAAATGGTGTCGAAGGCGAAGTCTTTGGTCGCGCCAAGAAACCCTATTCCATTTGGCGCAAGATGCAGGAGAAGGACCAAGGCTTCTCTCGCTTGTCCGACATCTACGGTTTTCGCATCATTACCGATACCGAAGACAGCTGTTACCGTGCACTGGGCATGATTCACCAACGCTGGCGCGCGGTGCCGGGTCGGTTCAAAGATTACATCAGCCAGCCCAAATCTAACGGATACCGCTCTATTCATACCACTGTGTCTGGCCGCAATGGCCGCCGTGTCGAGGTGCAAATCCGCACTCGACAAATGCATGACGTGGCGGAATCCGGTGTGGCGGCCCATTGGTCATACAAAGATGGCGTGCGTGGGGAAAACCCTTTTGCGGTTGATCCGGTCAAATGGATTTCCGGCCTGACCGAACAGTTTGATGCCGAAGAAGATCATGAAGACTTCCTCGAAGCGGTTAAGCTGGAGATGTATTCGGATCAGGTTTTCTGCTTCACGCCCAAAGGCGAAGTGGTGAAGCTGCCACGTGGGGCCACTCCGATCGACTTCGCCTATGCGATTCACACGCGCATCGGTCACGCTTGTGTTGGTGCCAAGGTTGATCACCGCCGCGTGCCGCTCTGGACCCGCATCAAAAACGGACAATCGGTTGAGGTCATTACCGCCGAAGGACAAATGCCCCAGGCCACATGGCTCGATATTGCCAAAACGGGTAAAGCCCGCACCGCCATTCGCCGCGCCCTGCGCGAGTTGGATCGAGACCGCTATGTGCGTTTGGGGGCGGAATTGGCCCGTTCCGCCTTTGAGCACGTGGGTAAGAAATCCACTGACAAGGCGCTCGGTCTTGCTGCGAAACATCTACGCCTAAAAAACAAGGACGAAGTTTTGGCGCGTTTGGGGTCCGCGGAACTCACGGCACAAGAAGTGCTGCAAACCGTCTACCCTGACCTGGCCCCGGCAGAGACCGACGAAGTGGCGTCAGAGCGGGCCGTGATTGGCCTGTCCGTCGATCAGAGTTTCCAGCGTGCCCCGTGCTGTCAGCCGCTTCCTGGAGAGCGTATTGTAGGCATCACCTACCGTGGCCAGGGCGTGGTCGTGCACGCCATCGACTGTGACGCGCTGTCCAACTACGAGGATCAGCCGGAGCGTTGGCTTGATCTGCATTGGCACGCGGGCAAGCACAAGCCAATCTACACGGTGCAGCTCCTGATCACGATTGGGAATGATTCCGGGGTCCTGGGACGACTTTGCACATTGATTGGTGAGAACAAGGCCAATATCTCTGACATGGTGTTCTTGGACCGGAAACCAGATTTTTTCAGACTTCTGATCAGTGTGGATCTCGGCGACGCTGAACATCTGCATAAGCTGATGTTGGCCTTGGAGGCGGAAACCGACGTGGCCGAAATCGAACGCTACAGAAACCCAGATTTGGTCCGCAGCCCGCTCGCGACCTGATGAATTCGAGGAACCCCCGTGGTATTCAAGCGCCGCGATAGAAGACCGTTTCTCCGCCTCATTGGAGAGTTTTTCTATCCCCGCGGTGGCTGGGGACGGGCGGCGCGGTATGTGCAGCATCGTTTGCACCGACTGCCGGGATCTGCGGAAACCATCGGGCGTGGCATCTGGGCGGGCGTCTTCACCACCTTCACACCGTTTTACACCATGCACTTTGTGGTCGCGGCACTGCTGGCGCGCATTCTTGGCGGTAATTTCCTGGCCGCTCTTCTGGCCACCTTCTTTGGCAATCCGCTCACCTATTTGCCAATTGGTGTGGTGTCTCTCAAAACGGGACACTTCCTGCTTGGCACCGAGTTTGAGGAGGGGGACAAGGGCACGCTTGCTGGCAAATTTGCCAACGCAGGTGCGGATCTTTGGTACAACTTCTGGGCCATGTTTACGGATGATGTGGCGGACTGGCACGGGTTGCGCATCTTCTTTGACGAGGTGTTCTACCCGTATATGATAGGCGGCATCATTCCGGGCATCATCACCGCAACCGTGATGTACTACCTGTCCGTCCCGGTGATCCGGGCTTATCAAAAACGCCGGTCCGCCAAATTTGCCAAACGCATCGCCAAAGCCCGCGCCTTGGCCGAAGAGCAAGCTGCCAATATCCAGCAGGACGGCTGACCACCTCGGTTGACCTGAAATTGTACCCACACAAAAAACCGGTTTTCCTTGTGAGACACTGCCCGTAGTCTCGCGGGAAATATGATCAAACATGTCCGGAGGAAATGCGATGCTGCGCTTGGGAGTGAATATTGACCACGTGGCCACCGTGCGCAACGCACGTGGCTCGGCCTATCCGGATCCGGTGCGCGCCGCCAAACTCGCCGAAGAGGCTGGTGCTGACGGTATCACTGCGCACCTGCGTGAAGACCGCCGCCATATTGCCGACGCAGACATCGACGCGCTGATGGAAGCCCTCTCCGTGCCGCTCAACTTCGAGATGGCCGCCACCGAAGAGATGCAGGCCATCGCCCTGCGCCACAAGCCGCACGCGGTCTGCATTGTGCCGGAGAAGCGCGAAGAGCGTACCACCGAGGGCGGCCTTGAAGTGGCGCGCGAGGAAAACAAACTGGCCCATTTCATCGCGCCCTTGCGCGACGCAGGCTGCCGCGTGTCGATTTTCATTGCCGCCGACAAGCCACAGATCGAGGCTGCCAATCGCATTGGCGCGCAAGTCATCGAACTGCACACCGGTGCCTACTGTGACTACCATTACGAAGGCCGCTTTGCGGAACGCGACGCCGAATTGGCCCGCCTGACCGAGATGGCCACGTTCGCCGATTCCCTCGGCCTCGAAGTGCACGCGGGCCACGGGCTGACGTACGAGACCGTGCAACCGATTGCGGCACTGCCAGAGGTGATGGAACTCAACATCGGCCACTTCCTGATTGGAGAGTCGATTTTCCGCGGACTTGCCCCTGCAATGGAAGAAATGCGCCGCCTGATGGACGACGCGCGGGCATAACTTCCGAGAGGATTCCCATGGAATTGAACCTTCGCCGCTACGCCTACTTCTACGGTGCCATCATGTTGGGCGTGATTGCAGTTGATTTGGCGTTGGCGCAATGGACAAGCACCGACCTGCCCGCTGGCATGAGCGTTTGGCTACCCGCCATTACCGCCGCTCAAGATCTGGGCATGCGTCATGGCCGTGACACTGAAGCCGCGTTGCCCAAAGGGGCCGCTTGGCGTTTGGCTTGGCCGCTCACCCTTGTTGCAACACTCATTCAACTGGTCTTTGCCGGAGCGTCGATTGGCGTGATGACCGTCTTGGGGTTTGACGTATTTTCGGTGCTTTCGGTGATCAGTCCCCCAGTTTGGATGATGATCTTTGTGGGTATGGTTGTGTTGGTCTACCTAACAAATCGCATTTTCCTCGGCATGGGCGTGCGCAACGGTATCAAAGTTGCCGCAAAACTCCGGGCAAAATCATGATCACACCTGAGTTCATCGCAATCTGGATTGCCTGGCTCATGGCGGGCGGATCACCCGGCCCGGCCACCATGGGCATTGCCGGCACCGCCATGTCGGAAGGCCGATCATCTGCTTTGGCTTTTGCGTCCGGCATTCTTGCTGGGTCCGCCAGTTGGGGCATCGCCGCTGCCCTTGGCCTTTCCGCTGTCATGTTGGCCAATGTCTGGGTTTTTGAACTTCTGCGGTATGCGGGCGCGGCCTATCTCGGTTGGCTTGCCCTTAAGGCCTTGAAGCGCGCCATGGCCAAAGACACAACCGCAGCTGCAGGCACGCCTTTCAAAGGTAGTTTCCGCAGCCTTTTTGCCAAAGGCGCGGCCGTGCACATCACCAACCCCAAAGCCATTCTCAGCTGGGCGTCTATCTACGCGATCGTGGCGCCAACTGACGCCACGCCAGCCACGCTGTTTGGCTACTTTGCCGCGCTGTTTGCTGGCTCCATCCTGATCTTCATCGGCTACGCCTTCCTGTTCTCGTCGCCTTCGATTGTGCGCGGATATCGCCGCGCCAGCCGCGCTTTTGATCTCGCCTTTGCAGGCTTCTTTGGCTTTGCTGGTTACAAAATCTTGACCGCGAGACTGCAATGATCCGCCACTGCGTGATGCTCAATCTTCAAGACGACATGCAGGAAGAGCTGCAAACTGTCCTGGCGGGATTGGCTGGCCTCGTTGTGCGTTTGGAGGGCTGCCACGGGTTTGTTGCAGGCCCAAACCGGGATTTTGAAGGCAAGTCCCCCAATCATCCTTTTGGCTTCATGTTTGACGCAAAGGATGAAGTGGCGTTACAGGCTTACGCGGACCATCCAGAGCACAAGGCTCTTGGCGCAAAACTTGTCAGCCTGTGCCAAGGCGGTGCAGATGGCATCGTGGTCTATGACATTGAGGTGCCCTCATGATCCTTGGCATTGGCTCCGATCTCGCCAACATCGACCGCATCGCCGGCACAATCGAGCGGTTTGGCGATCGCTTCAAAAATCGCGTGTTCACTGAGATTGAGCAGGCCAAAGCGGAACGTCGCCGTGACACGGTGGGCACTTACGCGAAACGCTGGGCTGCCAAGGAAGCCTGTTCCAAGGCGCTTGGCACGGGCCTTGCCATGGGCATCAGCTGGAAAGACATGGCGGTGTCCAATCTGCGTACCGGCCAGCCTGTGATGGAAGTCACCGGCTGGGCCAAAGAGCGGCTGGAGAAAATGACCCCACCCGGGCATAAAGCTATAATACACGTCACTTTGACTGATGATCATCCATGGGCGCAGGCTTTTGTGGTAATCGAAGCCCGTGCAATCACGCAAGAGTCCACGCAGTCGGGTTGACAGTAAGCCCCTGCGCCCGCATGTAACCTCAGACCAAAAATGGCTGTAAATCGAGCGGAGACAGACCCTATGGCGGAAAAAGCCAAAAGCGACAGCGGTATCGTCGAGACCATCAAAACGATCTTCTGGGCGCTCTTGATCGCCGGTGTGTTCCGCACCCTATTTTTTCAGCCATTCTGGATTCCGTCAGGCTCCATGAAAGACACACTGCTGATTGGGGATTTCTTGTTTGTGAACAAGATGACCTATGGCTACTCCTATTCGTCTTGCCCCTCGGTGCGTATCCCCGCCATTGGCGTGAATGTGGATGCCAAGGATCTCTGCGGGTGGATGGGAAAAGGCAGCAATGACCGCTTTATGGGCGGCGATCCTGAGCGCGGCGATGTGGTGGTGTTCCGCCATCCGGTGACAGGTTTTGACTTCATTAAACGGCTGATCGGATTGCCCGGTGACAAAGTACAGGTCAAAAACGGCGTTGTGCATCTCAACGGTGTTGCGGTGAAACGTGAAGACGGCGGTGTGTTCCGTGAAGAGTATGGTCCGCAAGGTCCCCAAGGCCACCGGCCACGCTGCGAAAACGGTCCGGTTGGCAATGGTGGTGTTTGCGCCAAGTCCCGTATTATCGAGACCCTGCCAAACGGGGTGAGCTACAGCACGCTAAACATCACCGATCAGCAATCGGATCACACCGGTGTCTATACCGTACCCGAAGGCCACTTCTTCTTTATGGGTGACAACCGCGACAACTCCACTGACAGCCGGGTGCCACAAGCCGCGCGCGGGGTAGGCTTTGTCCCTTATGAAAACCTGATTGGTCGTGCGGACCGTATTATGTTCTCGTCAGCCGGTCGGTCGATGTTTGCCTTTTGGACGTGGCGCAGTGACCGGTTCTTCAAAGGCGTAGAGTGAGGTAGCCCGTGAAGCTCTCAGCAGATCTAAAGGCGCTTGAAGCGCGGTTGGGGCACACTTTTTCCCGCCCCGATCTGTTGGTGCGCGCGGTCACGCATTCCTCGATGTCGTCTCCCACACGCCAAGACAATCAACGCCTGGAATTCCTAGGCGACCGAGTGCTTGGCTTGGTGATGTCCGAAGCGCTTTTGGAACACGACAAATCTGCTGCCGAAGGCACGCTAGCCCCTCGTTTTAATGCACTTGTTCGCAAAGAAGCCTGTGCGGATGTGGCGCGTGAGATTGATCTTGGGGAGGCTCTCAAGCTCGGGCGCTCCGAAATGATGTCTGGCGGCCGCCGCAAAGAGGCGCTTTTGGGCGACGCAATGGAAGCTGTGTTGGCGGCTGTCTACCGCGACGCAGGCTTTGAGGTGGCTAAGGCATTGATTCTGCGCCTTTGGGGCGATCGCGTA
Source organism: uncultured Shimia sp. (assembly GCF_913054185.1). Taxonomy (GTDB): domain Bacteria; phylum Pseudomonadota; class Alphaproteobacteria; order Rhodobacterales; family Rhodobacteraceae; genus Shimia. Next base: position 411 of record NZ_CAJXIV010000100.1, on the reverse strand, counting down.
AAAACCGTTGACGCTGACGCCCGCGATCCTAAGACTTCGCTGCAGGAATGGGCACAGGCACGCAAACTGCCCCCGCCCAAATATGAGTTGGTGAAACGTTCGGGGCCGGACCACGCGCCGGTGTTCACCATCGCTGCAAAGCTTGAAAATGGCGCCTCAGCAGAGGCCACCGACAATTCCAAACGCAAAGCGGAGCAAGCTGCCGCGAGCGCGTTGTTGGCGCAGTTGAACACCTAAGCCCGACGGTGGTCGCATAGCGCCTTTGCAAAGCTAACCCTAGCCCTGCTTGGCAAAGTAAGCTACAGACGCGCCTTAACTCGTAAAATGGCTGACACAAAGGCAGACCCTATGACCAAACGCGCCGGATTCGTTGCCCTGATCGGAGAGCCCAACGCGGGCAAATCCACGCTC
>NZ_CAJXIV010000099.1 GCF_913054185.1 uncultured Shimia sp. | reverse complement strand
AATCTGCGGTGCTCCATCAGCGCCACGGCCAAGGCATCGCCCAAGGCGAGGGTCATGGTGGTTGTGGTGGTGGGCACAACGCCGGTGCCACAGGCTTCTTCGGCTTTGGGCAGAATGAGGCCCACATCACTTTGTTTGATCAACGTGCTGTCCGCTCGGCTGGCGACGCCGATCAGCGGGATGTTGAAGCGGCGGGTGTAGGCCACAAGGTCGGCCAGCTCGGGCGTTTCACCGGAGTTGGACAAGACCAGCGCCACGTCGCCCTGCGCCATCATGCCAAGATCGCCATGGCTGGCCTCAGCTGGGTGGACAAAATGCGCCGGGGTGCCAGTGGAGGCAAAGGTGGCCGCAATTTTGCGGGCGATGTGGCCCGACTTGCCCATGCCGGAGATGATCACCCGGCCTTTGGCGGATAGAAGCAGCGCAACAGCCTCGCCAAATTCCGCGCCGAGACCATCACCGAGGGCGGTAAGGGCGGCGGTTTCGATCGAGATCACACGCCGGGCGGTGTCCAGAAAAGTCTGTTTGTCGGCGTCCGTCATGGGGCGGCTCCGTTAGTGCGAAAAGATATCCTGTTCCGGCCAGCCGGCCAGATCAAGTTTGGCGCGGGCTGGCAGGAAATCAAAGCAGGCTTGCGCCACTTCGGTGCGACCTTCGCGCGCAAGGCGTTCATTCAATTTCTCGCGCAAGCCGTGCAGATAGAGCACATCAGAGGCGGCATAGTCGAGCTGCGCATCGGTAAGGGTTTTTGCCCCCCAGTCGCTCATTTGCTGTTGTTTGGAGACGTCGACGCTCAGAAGCTCTTGAAGTAGGTTTTTCAGGCCATGGCGGTCGGTGTAGGTGCGGACCAGTTTGGAAGCAATTTTGGTGCAGTAGACTGGGGCGGTCAGGGCACCAAAGGCGTGATACATCGCGGCAATGTCAAAACGGCCAAAGTGGAAGAGTTTCAGCACGTTTGGGTCTTCGAGCATTTTGCAAAGGTTGGGCGCTTCGGCCTGACCCTTGGCAACTTGCACCAGATGCGCGTTGCCGTCGCCGCCGGACATTTGCACAACACACAGCCGGTCCCGGTGGGGGTTGAGCCCCATGGTTTCGCAGTCAATCGCAACCACCGGGCCTAGGTCCAGGTCGTCAGGCAGGTCATTTTGATACAGAAAATTTGCCATGTGTGCCTCTATGTCTCTGATGACAAGCACTTACGGCTTTGTGTGACGTGTTTCAATGTTTCGCGCGGGATTGTTGATATTCCGGCGTGGCGTTGCGCAAGCGGGGCTCCAAGAGTGTGTGCCTTTACGGGCGGGCTGCGACATCCTAAGTATCGGCCATGGAAAACAAAGCCCCCCAAAATGTCAGCAAAGGCCTCCGAGAGTTGCTCGAAAACCGTGCGCAGCAAGACGGGCCACGGGTGGAGCGGATTGAAGCTGACGATCGAGTGTTCTGGATCAAGCGGGTGGAGCAGTTGGATCTGCGATACCGTTTGCAGAAAGGTGATCCGCGCAAAGCTTTTGAGCGGGAGCGGCAGGCCTATCATGAGATGAATGCGGCGCAGGCACCGGTGCCACACTTGGTTGCGGAAGGATGCGACTTTCTGGTGTTGCCGGATTGTGGGCTGGATTTGCGCAAGTTGCTGGAGCGCGAAGGAGACGTTTCCAAACGCGATCAGATGTTGCTGGACGCGAGTGTGATGTTGGCAAACTTTCACAAGTTGGGATTTGCGCATGGGCGGCCCAGTCCCAAAGATATGTGCCAGGTGGATGGGCAGATGCTGCTGCTTGATTTTGAGCGCTACAAGCATCAAAACAACACGCCGGTTGGGCAGGCGCGGGATCTGGTGGTTTTTGCGTTTAATGTCGCCGCGCATTCGCCGGAAATGCGGGGAGTGTTGCCAGATGCGATGGCGGCTTATCGCGCGGCTGCAGATACGGCGATTTGGCCCTTGGCGCAGCGCTGGTGTTGGTGGTTTCAGTGGGCTGATTGGGTGACCAAACCTCTGCAAAAGCGACCAGAGGGGCGGTCCAAGGAGTTCAAAGCCATTCCAGTGGTGCTGGATTTGTTTTTGTCAGATCGGAAGGCTGAGGCCTAGGTCTGTGGGGCTACCTATTGTGTGAAATGTCGATCAGGTGGTTGTCCCATTGCAGGGGGTGCTGCGCGGTTTCCTCGGAAAGCGTGCCGATGTGGCCCGTTCCGGTGGTGAAGAGAAACCCTGTTGCCGTTGGGCCAATGCCACAGACATCTTTTGCCGAAAGGATCGCGCTGGGCTGGCCGGTCTCGGTGTCAAAAACATGTAAGACATTGCCGCGTGGTGAGGTGATTGCCACAAGGCCACCATCGTTTGAGAGGGCCACGCTGCCGGCGTAGCCTTGCAGTTGCTGCTGCGCTTTTGGTGACGCGGAGAGGAGCTTCGCTTTGCTGCCGCGTTGGTGCAGGCCAAGCAGGGGATGGGTGTCGGATTTGCTGCCTTGCCATTGCATCGCAAAAGCGACCATGCCGTCCTGACGCACGGCGAGGTGGCGGATGGAGTTTTTGTGCAGGCGTGCAGTCAGCTCGATCTGTTCCAGGATTTCTCCGGCCAAGCTGACATAGCTGAGATTGGGTTGCATCACCGGGATGTTGAGCTTGCTGCGGCCCATGTCGGGGTGGGTCTCGATGCCGCCGTTGGCAACAACCAAGGTCTCCCCATCTGGCATGAGTTTGAGGTCATGCGGGCCAACCCCGCCGGAAGAGAACTCGCCAATGCGGGTGTAGTTTTGGGTGATGTCCCAGAGGCCGATGCGGCCTTCTCCTGCTTCATAGTCATTCTCGGACGTGAAAAGCGTGCTGCCGTCTGCCGAGAAAGCGCCGTGGCCGTAGAAATGGCGGCCTTCCGGGGCGGTCAGGGTGAGGATAATCGTGCCATCGCGGCAGTCCATCACCAAAGCAAATGTGCCGGGGCGGCGTGCAAATGCAACAGCTTCAGCGCGCTCCGGATGGGCGGCAGCAGCGTGGCCGCGGGCGGGCAGAGGGATGGTGAAGGTGATCTCGCCTGCAACTGTGAGGCCGGCCAAGAGGTATGTGCCGTTCTGTGTGCGGGCGGCGGAAAGGTAGTCTGGCGTGCCAACGCTGCTCCAGCCGGCGCTGGGCAGGAGGCTGGTGGCGGCAAGGCCTGCGAGCATGCGGCGGCGGGTGACCATCAGTCGCCGTCCAGAGCGTTGAAGCCTGCGGTCACGTCGAGGGCTGGGCCAAGTTCTAACAGGACAAAGCTGCGAATATTGCCGATGTATTGCTGTAGGATTTCGACGCGCAGGCGGCCCTGAATGTTGGCAACGCCAGCAAAGCTTGGGTCATCTTCCAACTCTGTGGCGTGCCCCAAGGCCAGAGAAAAGGCGCCTTTGAGCGATTTGGCTGGAGTCGGTGTTTGTGCTGCGAGGATGCGCGCGAGCTGCTCCAAAGAGGCGAGCGACACTGTGATGTTTTGCAGGCTGCGCTCTGAGCGGCGGGCTTCGGCGCGCAGGGGGCGGGGTTTGTCAAAGGTGCCCAGGGGACGCCCGAGGCGGGCCTCTTCGTTGAATTGCAGGCCGGTGTCGAGTGTTTTGAAAAGCTCGGCCACGGCGGCAAGATCGGTGGTGTAACGGCCATCTTTTGACGGGGTGCGCATGAGATCAGCGTAGCCGGTGTGCCAATCCGCCAAAATGGCGTTGGCGTTGCGATCGATGTCATTGGTGACGGCCTGGATCAGCGTGCAGCGGTAGGCGTCACTTCCTAGGGATTGGATGCGGTCGTCATAGAGCAGAAACTCCAGAGCAAAGAAGCCATGTGCGGCGATAGAGACCTCAGCGAAGGCCTCTGCGTTTAAAACGGCGGGGTCTTCAGAGGTGATCAGTTTGGAGAGGGATTTGGGCGTAAAGCCCTTGGTGTCGGGCCAAAAGGCGAGAGAGAAAGCCCGCTCATCTTCTTCGGTGGGGCCAAACCGCAGGTGGCTGACGGCCATCCAGGCGTCAAAGCCTTCGTGATAGGCGGCGCGCAAGGTGGCGGAGTCGCTGGCGCAGTCCTCAGTGGCGGTGTTTTTGAGGGTACCGGTGGCCTCGGTCAGAGTGGTGAAGCCGGGCAAGATGTGGCTGTTGATTGCCGTGTCCACCAGTGCCGCGGGATCCAGCGCCCATGCGGGTTGCGCAAGCAGGAATGAGGTGGTCAGGGCTAGCAGGCGCATGGTCAGAGACTTTCGATGAATCGGATGAGTGCGGCACGGTCTTCAGGTGGCATGGTGACCACGGTGTCCCTCATAGCTTGCGCTTCACCGCCGTGCCACAGGATGGCTTCGAGGATGTTCCGGGCGCGACCGTCGTGCAGGAATTTCGAGTGGCCGGACACCTGATTGGTGAGGCCGATGCCCCAGAGCGGCGGTGTGCGCCATTCCTGACCGGATGCGCGGCCTTCGGGGCGGTTGTCGGCCAATTCTGGCCCCATGTCGTGCAGCAGCATGTCGGTGTAGGGCCAGATCAGTTGGAAGCTTTGGGCGGGCTGGTCTTCGAGCCGGTGGGTTACAAAAGACGGCGTGTGGCAGGAGGCGCAGCTGGTTGTGTGGAATACTTCTTTGCCGCGCAGCACCTCGGGATCGTCTACATCTCGGCGGGCGGGTACAGCGAGGTTGGCGCTGTAGAAGGTCACAAGATCGAGGCCGATCTCATCCACCTCAAACACGCGCACATCGCCGTCGCCATGGGGGCTGTTGATGCAGTCAGTTTGCGCGGTGGTGCAGTCGCCGTGGCCTGCTTCAAACAAAGGGGTGGAGATGCCGATGTCGGCGGCAAAGGCCGCAGCGGATTGTTGGCGCAGGGTGGGCGCACCCGCTTTGAGGCCAAAGCGGCCCAGCATGGGGCGTTGGTATTCAACCGACCATGTGATGTTGGGGCGCCCGGAGATGCCATCGCCGTTTGCGTCCTCGGGATCGGCGTTTGCAAGGATGTCATCAGCGGGGATGGCGTCCAGCAGGCCGAGGCCAATCATTTGCGGCGCGACGCGCGGGCTGAACATCACGTCAGGGCGCAGCGACCCATAGCCGAGGTCTTGAAAGGCGTAAGATGGGCGGCGCAGGGTTGCGACCTCGCCGCCAGAGAGAGAGACGTCAAATTCGTCAAAAGTGACTTCGATACGCGCTTCAGCCGGGTGGCCAGGCAGGCTGAAATCTTGGATTTGGCTGCCGTAGGTCGGCTCTGGGCGGGTGGCGAGGTAGTCTTCGATTTGATGGATTTGGTCGCCCTGTTCGCCGGGGACGGCCAGTTTGATCGCCAGAGACAGCGCGTCGTCATCAGGGCTATCGGGGGCGTGGCCGCGTCCGGCACGTTGATGGCAGCCAAGGCAGTTTCGGGCGTTATAGAGCGGGCCAAGGCCGTCAGAGGCCAAGGTGGAGCTGGGGGAAGAGACCCAGAGTTTGTCAAACATCGCTTCACCCATGCGAAAGGTGAGGCCATCTTCTTTACTCAGGTTGGCGGAGGGCTGTTTGAAAGCAAACGCGTCGGATCGTGCTGGGACGGTGGCTGCACCGCCGGGGCGGGATTCAAACTTTTGCGGTTGGGAAAAATCGGTGGGCGTTGCGGTGACATCTTGGATGCGCTGAGTCTCGGCGTCGGTGCGGGGCACAACGTTGAGGTGGCGATCATCCAGGGCGTGGACGGAAGTGCCAGCAATAAGAGCGCAAAAGACCGTGGCGGAGGAAAGTCGCATTGGCGGGGCCTTGAATTGAAAAGAGGGGCGGCGGGATGGCCGCCCCTCAGATGTCTTACGTTGGTGACGTTGGTATTAGTGGAACACAGCGTCTGGGTTGTCGAGGCTGTCGGAGCCTTCAAACGCCAGGTTGTCCAGACCAAGTGCCGTCACAGCGGCTTCGATGGATTTGGTCTGATCCACCAGACCGTCTACGCCCCCCATGACAAGCGCTTCGCCAGCTGCGTTGCCGCGCTCCAGCATTTGGTCGTAGGAGAAACCTGCCTCTGCGGCGGTTTTGATGCGGCCCAGCGACATCATGGTGGTGGAGAGCTTGGCTTGCAGCTCTGCGTCCAGATCTGCGTTCACTTCGGACACAAGGTCAGACACGGATGGACCGGATACAAGGGAGCCGTCTACACGCACGTATTCACCAAGGTAGACGTTCTGGATGCCCAGACCATCGTAGTAGTGGCTGTTGTGGGTGTTGTCGGAGAAGCAGTCGTGCTCTTCTTCCGGATCGTTCAGCAGCAAGCCAAGGCGCATGCGCTCACCGGCTTGCTCGCCGTAAGACAGGGAGCCCATGCCGGTCAGGATGGCGACGATGCCTGCGTCTGCGTTGCCAGTCACGGTGGCACGGGCTTCGCCGTCTGTGGACCACTGAGCGGCCATGAATTCCAGATCGGAGACCAACAGATCGGTCGCGGCTTTCAGGTAGGCGCCACGGCGGTCACAGTTGTCGCCGGTACAGGCGTCGCCGGCTGCGAAGTCGGTCCAAGGGCGGTCACCCGCGCCGTGGTTGTGGCCGTTCATGTCCTGGCCCCAGAGCAGGAATTCGATGGCGTGGTAGCCGGTGGCAACGTTGGCTTCAACGCCGTCTGCCTCGTGCAGGCTTTCCAGCAGGGCTGGGGTGATATCTGCAGCGTCTACAGTTGCGCCAGACACTTCAAAGGAAGGGGTGGCAATCACGTTCAGCGCGGCCAGTGGGTTTTCGTCAGACGGGCCACCGTAGGCAGCGTCCACATAGTCGATCAGACCTTCGTCCAATGGCCAAGCGTTCACTTTGCCTTCCCAGTCATCCACAGCGGCGTTGCCGAAACGATAAACTTCAGTTTGCTGGTACGGAACGCGGGAGGCCAGCCATGCGCCCTGTGCATTGTGCAGCGCCTCGGCGGATGGGTTTTCGATCAGCGCGTTCACGGCGGCCTGCAGTGTTTTGGCTGTGATCAGGCTGTCTTCGTATTTGGCGGCGGCGATGTCGGCGTAGTTGGCAACAACATCCGCTTTGTTGGCGGCAAATGCTGGCGCGGTCAGTGCGAGCACAGCCGCGGAGGTGGTCAAAAATGTACGAGTCATGGACTTCATCCCTGTTGCGAATTGCTCGCATAACTGACTACTTTTGTCACCTTAGTCAATCCTTATTAATTTGGTATACTTTTGAGTGCGGCGGAATGTCTCGCACTCAAAACTACATACAAAATAGAGCTTATTCGGTTTCTAGCAGGTGCTCGTACCGTGCATCGGTCAGAGTTTCGAGGAAGGCGACAATGGCATCGACGCGTTGATCATCCAGAGCAGGGCCATGGGTGAGCTCTTCAAATGCGAGGGTCGCAGGCACGGCTGGCATGCGGAAGGTCTTGCCGGTTTCCGGGTTGGTGCGGCGCTTTTCGTCCGTGGTGTTGAACTGATTGTAAAACAGCACCACCGTGCGCAGGTCTTCAAACACGCCGTTGTGCATATAGGGGCCGGTGACGGCCACGTTGCGCAGCGTGGGTGTTTTGAATTTCCCGCGCAGAGTGGGGTTGCCCTCCATGTCAGGATGAGCCGCAAGGCCAACGTCCACGGTGCCGGGTTTCACGCCGTTTTGGTCACGCAGGGCACGGTTTTCCGGCACACCAATGTTGTGGTGCTCGTAATTGGTGAACGTCTCCTGCGGGTCCATCGCGTTTTTGCCAAGTTGGTGGCACAGGTTGCAGTTGGTGAACTGCTCAGAGAAAAACAGGACGCGGCCCAGATCCTCTTCACGCGTGAGCTCCACTTCGCCTCGCAAGAAGCGGTCATATTTGCTGTCAAACGGCGCAAACACTTCGGTGCGCTCAAAGGCGGCGATGGCGTCGGTCATGGCGGTGTAGCCGGTTGTTGGATCACTGAGCACGTCAGCGTCAAACAAGGCAGGGAAGGCTTGTGAATAGATCGGGTCTTCCAGAAGGCGGGCGACCACCGCAGCGTCGTCTGCCATTCCCATTTCTATGGGGTTCAACGGTGGCCCGCCAGCCTGGTCTTCGAGGCGGTTGGCACGGCCATCCCAGAATTGACCTCCGGCCCAAATGCCGTCGGCGTTTTTGTGAAATTCCGGCGTGAAGGCCGCATAGGCGGCGCTGGGCGCGTTGCGGTCCCCAAGCGACTCGCCGTCATCCCCAATTGAGGCCATGCCGCGTGGATCAGCAAAGCCGCGCTCCGGATCGTGACAGGTGGCGCAGGATTGGGTGCGGTTGGCCGACAGGTTCACATCAAAGAACAGGCGTTCACCGAGGGCTTCCAAAGTGGTGGGGACGTCTTCCGCCAAAGCTGGCGAAGAGGCGAGCACACATGCAATAGCGAGAGAGCGATACATTGGGGTGTTTCATTTCTGACTAGTTTTGTCAGTTTTCTGCGCTTGTTTGTTGAGCGGGTCAACTGCCGTCTTGCCGCACCCCTAAAAACAAAAAGCCCCCGGCGTGCGGGGGCCTCTCAAAACTTTATTAGAAGAATCAGCGGTCGCGGAATTGCGCTTCGCGTTTTTCCATAAAGGCGGCCATGCCTTCTTTCTGATCTTCTGTTGCAAACAGCGAGTGGAAGGCGCGGCGCTCAAACAGCAGTCCTTCACGCAGAGAGCTTTCAAAGCTGCGGTTCACCGCCTCTTTGGCGGTGCGGGCTGCGATCAGAGATTTCTCCGCAATCTTTTGTGCCGCGCTCATGGTTTCTTCCATCAGTTTCTTGGCAGGCACAACCCGGCTCACCAGGCCAGAACGCTCAGCTTCTTCGGCGTTCATGAAGCGGCCGGTGAGGTTCATGTCCATGGATTTGGACTTGCCCACCGCGCGGGTCAGGCGCTGGCTGCCACCAATGCCGGCGATCACGCCAAGATTGATCTCTGGCTGGCCAAATTTGGCGGTCTCGGAGGCAATGATGAAATCACAGGCCATCGCCAGCTCACAGCCGCCACCCAAAGCATAGCCGGACACGGCTGCGATCACGGGCTTGCGGATGTCTTGGATACGGTCGCCAAACTCGGCAAACAGGTTGGAGAGGTTCACATCTGCAAAGCTCATCGCGGACATCTCTTTGATGTCGGCACCAGCGGCAAAGGCTTTCTCCGAGCCAGTGATGACGATGCAGCGCACCTTGTCGTTGGCATCTGCGCTTTCCAGCGCGTCCTGAAGTTCGCCAATCAGCTGTTGGCTCAGAGCGTTCAGCGCGTCTGGGCGGTTTAGCTTGATAAGGGCAACGTGGTCTTCGATATCGACGATGATCGTCTCAAAAGCCATGAGTTATGCTTTCATTGTTCCGGTCAGGAGTGATTCATTACCATTTGAGGAAGTTGGATCAAGCTATCTTTGGCATTGCGGGCAGTAGAACGACGAGCGACCGGACTGGGTGATTCGGCATATTTTGCTAGTGCAATTGGGGGTTTTGCAGGGTTCCCCCTCCCGTCCGTAAACGCCAAAACTGTGTTGAAAATATCCCAGTTCGCCGTCAGCTTGGCGAAAGTCACGTAACGAACTTCCCCCGGCCTCGATGGCCTCCTGCAGCACGTCGCGGATAATGGGTACAAGACTGTGTGCGCGCGGCTTGGAAATTGCCCCAGCTTTGCGTTTGGGCGCTATGCCTGCGCGAAATAGGGCCTCGCAGACATAGATGTTGCCCAGGCCGGCCACGATGCGCTGATCGAGCAACGCGGATTTGATCGGTGTGTTTTTATTGGTGAGTCGGTCAGCGAGGTAGGATTCGTGGAAATCATTGCCGAGAGGTTCCGGGCCAAGCTTGGCAATCAGCGGGTGTGTTTCGGTATTGTTGCTAGGCAAGAGATCCATCGCGCCGAAACGACGGGGATCGTTGAAGGTGACGCGTGCGCCATTGTCCATGTCAAAGACCACGTGGTCGTGTTTCTCGGCCTTGGGGTGGTTGTGGGCAAATTGACCAAGCGGATCGCCCGACACTGTCATGCGGCCGGACATGCCAAGGTGAATGAGCAACGATTCGTTGGTGTCGAGGTCAGCCAGGATGTATTTGGAGCGGCGGCGCAGTTGAGTGACTTTGGCACCGGTGAGGCGTTCGGCCATCCGCTCGGGCAACGGCCAGCGTAAGTCTGGACGATTGACTTGGGCACGGGTGATGGTGGCGCCTTCCATGGTGGGTTGCAGGCCACGGCGTACGGTTTCGACTTCGGGCAGTTCAGGCATTCCAACCTCTGAGTTCCAAGACAATCAGACCATGCGCGAGGTTGTTGGGAATGATCAAGCCAAGTTTTGACCTGCGGAGCGGGTGCCAAATCAGCGCATTGTACCCGTTTGGACGGCCCTATATGAATGTGGCAACCAAGAGGATTTCGCATCATGGCGGACAGCAATAACACCACCCATTTTGGCTTTGAAACCGTGCCGGAAAGCGAGAAGGCCGGTCGCGTTCAGGGCGTGTTTGGCTCTGTTGCCAGCAAATACGACATCATGAATGACGTCATGTCGATGGGCATTCACCGCATCTGGAAAGACGCGATGATGGATTGGCTGGCGCCGCGTCCAGGGCAGAAGCTGCTGGATGTGGCGGGTGGCACCGGAGATGTGTCGTTCAAATTCCTGAAGCGGGCGGGCCATGGACATGCCACCGTATGTGATTTGACGGAACCGATGTTGGTGGCTGGACGCCAAAGGGCGGAAGCGGATCACATGGCGGAGAGCCTGGATTGGGTTGTTGGTGACGCCATGGCGCTGCCGTTTGAGGACAACACCTTTGATGTTTACACCATCAGCTTTGGCATCCGGAATGTGACACGCCCTCAGGAAGCGCTGAATGAAGCGTTTCGGGTTCTGAAGCCGGGCGGTCGTTTGATGGTGTTGGAGTTCAGCCAAATCCCCAATGACATGATGCAGAAGGTCTATGACCTCTATTCATTCAACATCATTCCGCGCATGGGGCAGGCGATTGCCAATGATCGGGACAGCTATCAGTACCTTGTGGAGAGCATCCGTAAATTTCCGGATCAGGACACGTTTCTGGACATGGTAAAAACTGCCGGATTTGAGAATGCAAAATATCGTAATCTGACGATGGGCATTGCCGCGCTGCATTCGGGTTGGAAGCTGTGAGAGGGCCGCACAATATTATCCGACTGATCCGCACCGGTGCCACGTTGGAGCGCACCGGGGCCATGACAGTGGTGATGGATGCGTTTGAGGCACCCCCTTTGGTGCGTGTCGTGTTGCGTGGATTGGTTTGGCCGTTTCAATGGCTGGGCTACAAAGGCGATGCAGAGGCGCCGCCTTTGCCACGCGCATTGACCGCTTTGGGACCAGCTTACATCAAGTTTGGTCAGGTATTGTCGACCCGTCCCGATGTGGTGGGCGGTGATCTGGCTGGCGAGTTGCGCGTGTTGCAGGACAAGCTGCCGCCGTTTGATTTGGCCACCGCCAAAGCTGAGGTTGAGTCCGAGCTTGGTCGACCTGTGGATGAGATCTTCTCTGAGTTTTCGGAACCGGTTGCGGCGGCGTCGATTGCACAGGTGCATCGGGCGCGGTTGCGGGAAACCGGTGAAGAGGTTGCGGTGAAAATCCTGCGGCCGGGGATTGAGAAGGCGTTTCGCAAAGACATTGATGCGTTTTATCTGGCGGCCAACACCATCGAAATTTTGTCGCCCGGCTCGCGCCGGTTGCGGCCCCGAGATGTGATTGAGCATTTTGATCGCGGTGTGACATCCGAACTGGACCTGCGCCTTGAGAGCGCAAACGCCAGTGAATATGCGGCCAATTCAGCGGAGGACCCTGGATATCAGGTGCCCACCGTTCAATGGGAGCATTCCGCGCGCCGCGTGATGACGCTGGGTTGGGCGGAAGGTGCGCCCATTGGCGACAATGATGCTCTGGATGCGGCCGGACATGATCGTCATGCGCTGGGCAGTCGGATTTTGGAGCTGTTCCTAAACCATGCGCTGCGCGATGGGTATTTCCATGCGGACATGCATCAGGGCAATATGAAGGTCGCCGCCAACGGGGATATCATTGTCTATGATTTTGGCATCATGGGCTACATCGATGAGTACACCCGCCGGGTCTATGCTGAAATCCTTTATGGCTTTATTCAGCGGGACTACAAACGTGTGGCCGAGGTGCATTTTGAAGCGGGCTATGTGCCTGCGGATCAGGATGTCGATGAGTTTGCACGTGCGTTGCGGGCCGTAGGTGAGCCGATTTTTGGTATGGATGCGACCCGGATTTCGATGGGGCGTCTGTTGAGCTACCTGTTTGAGGTCACCGAACGGTTTGGCATGGGAACACGCACCGAATTGATCCTGCTGCAGCGCACCATGGTGGTGGTTGAAGGGGTGGCACGGTCACTGGACCCCCGTGTGAACATCTGGGATGTGGCGAAGCCGGTGGTGTCTGACTACATCAAGGAGAGCATTGGGCCGCGGGCAATGCTGAGCGATTTGGCCAAGACAGCGCGGGTGCTGTCGCGCTTTGGACCGCGATTGCCAGCGATGGTGGAAGCGGCGTTGATTGCGCAGTCTGAGAGCAAACCAGAGGTCAAGCGGGCTGTGTGGCCGTGGGTGGTATCCGGGATCGGACTGGGCGTCGTTTGTGGCGCCTTTGCGACCTTGGCCGTGGGGTTTGTGATGTGGAGCTAGGCGCGTTCTTAAACCACAAAACGTGAAAAAGGCGCCCGGTGGGCGCCTTTCTTTTGAGGCATAGACCTCATAAACTAGTGCAGTTTTAGAGCAGACCTGCATGTGCCATGGCGGCGTCGATCTGCGCCTTGGTGGCGTCGGTCAGGCCGGTGAGCGGCAGGCGGACTTCTTCGTTGCACATGCCGAGGCGGGACATGGCGTATTTTGCCCCAACCAGACCTGGCTCCACAAAGATGGCCTCGTGCAGAGGCATCAGTTTGTCTTGATATTCCAGCGCTTTGGCGTAGTCGCCAGCCAGTGTGGCGGCTTGGAATTCAGCGCAGAGTTTTGGCGCTACGTTGGCGGTCACAGAAATGCAGCCGACGCCGCCGTGTGCGTTGAAGCCCAGAGCGGTGGCATCTTCGCCGGACATCTGGATGAAGTCAGGGCCACAGGAGGCACGCTGTTGGCTTGGGCGGGCCAAATCGCCGGTGGCGTCTTTTACACCTACAATACGTGGCAGCTTGGCCAGCTCACCCATGGTTTCTGGCGTCATGTCGACCACCGAGCGGCCCGGGATGTTGTAGATGATGATCGGCAGTTCGCAGCAATCATGTACTGCGGTGAAGTGTGCAATCAGGCCGCGTTGGGTTGGCTTATTGTAGTACGGTGTCACCACAAGGATGCCGTCTGCGCCAACTTTCTCAGCGTGCTGGGCAAAGCGAATGGCTTCCAACGTGTTGTTGGAGCCTGCGCCTGCGATCACCGGCACGCGGCCAGCGGCGGCTTTCACCACTTCGCTCACCATAGTTTCGTGCTCTTCGTGGCTCAGCGTTGGGCTTTCACCGGTGGTGCCCACGGGGACAAAGCCATTGGTGCCTTCACCAATGTGCCACTCGACGATCTTTTTGAGCGTTTCCAAATCCAGCTCGCCGTTCGTAAACGGCGTGATGAGTGCGGGGTATGACCCTTTGAACATGGCACGCTCCTTTTTATGCGTAGCTGGGCGGAATTGCCCATATCGTTGAACCGCGCGGACCCTAGCGGGAAGTTGCCCACTTGCCAAGATTGTGAGTTGAGGCCATTCGGTGCGCAGCGTATCTTGCGGGTTCTATCCTGTCTGGCATAGGAAAATGCAAGCCATGTTGCGTCTTTTTCTGACTCTGTTTGTGGCCTTGCTGGTCGCTGTTCCCGCAAATGCACAGTTTCGCGATGAACTCCGCGCGGCGATGACCTCTGTCCGGGCTAAAGATTGGGATGGCGCGGCCAAAGCGGTGCGCGATACCGATCAGGTCACACGTGACATTGTGGAATGGCACCGGCTGCGGGCGGGCGAGGGATCGGCGGATCAGGTTTTGGCGTTTGTGGATCGGCGTGGTGATTGGCCGGGATTGCCGTATTTGCGCAAGCAGTCCGAGGCGGCGTTTGAGGATGTGAGCAATGAAATGGCGCTGTCGTTCTTTGTGCATGGCCCAGCGCAGACCGCCGAAGGGGCGTTAGCGCAGGCCAAGGTCCTGACGCAGGCGGGTGAGGACGGTGCGGCACAGGCCACGATTGTGGAAGCTTGGCGCACCATGGCGATGAATAGCACCACCAAGGCGGATTATCTTGCGCGCTATGGTGATTTGCTCAAGCCACACCACACAGCCCGGTTGGATGCGATGGTGTGGAAGAATTGGACGTCGAATTCGGAAGCGATGTATGTGCATGTGCCGGAAGGCTGGGTGGCTTTGGCCAAGGCGCGGCTTGGGTTGCGGGCCATGGCCAAAGGTGTGGATGGCTTGATCGCGGCAGTACCGGACAGTTTACAGGATGATCCGGGATTGGCGCATGAGCGGTTTGTTTGGCGGCATCGCAAAGACCGCAATGACAGCGCAATTGAGTTGATTTTGGCGCGCAGTCGGGCTGGCACTTTGGGGGAGCCCGAAGAATGGGCGCCTCGGCGTCGTTCGTTGATCCGCAATCAGATGAGGGCGGGGAACTATAAGACTGCATATGCACTGGCAGCGACCCACAAGCTGACGCCGGACGCGGGCTATGCTTATTCCGATTGTGAGTGGCTGGCGGGCTATCTGGCCTTGCGGTTTTTGGACCGTCCCGAAGAGGCCGCCGCGCATTTTCTGAATTTTGCGCAATCGGTGGAAACGCCAATTTCGCTGGGGCGTGCGGGCTATTGGATGGGCCGCGCTTATGAGGCGATGGGCGACCAAGAGACTGCGCAGCAGGCCTATGTGGCGGGCGGCGCGCATCAGACCAGTTTTTACGGGTTATTGGCAGCAGAGAAGGCCGGGATTGCGCATGATCCGGCTTTGTCTGGCCAAGAGCGGTTCCCGGATTGGCAGAAGGCCAGCTGGACCACGTCGAGTGTGCACAAAGCGGCGCGGGCCTTGTTGGCGGCGGGCGAGTTGAGCCTGGCGGA